>NZ_JADPJF010000010.1:76164-135140 GCF_023073295.1 Bradyrhizobium sp. 23
AGGTCGAACGTGGCAATGGCGACCTCGTCGCGGTCTTCCGCGCACTACGTCATGTGCCGCGCGCGCAGGAGGCACTCTATCCGCTGGCCGTGCGGTTTCCGCCGGTCAGCAGTTTCTTCCTCAACGCCGCGAATCGCGAGAATGCCGACCTGTTGTCGCGGCTCGAAGCCGGCGCGGACGCGCACACCGGCATCATCCACGATCACAACGAGCCCGGCAGCCGCGGTGGCTTTTCGGTCTACGTGCCCGAATATTATACGCCCGATCGCGCCATGCCGCTGGTGATGGCGTTGCACGGCGGCAGCGGCAACGGCCGCGGTTTCCTGTGGAGCTGGCTGCGCGATGCCCGCAGTCTTGGTGCGATCCTGGTGGCGCCGACCGCGACCGGCCCAACCTGGGCGCTGATGGGTGACGATTCCGACACGCCCAACCTCATGCGCATTCTCGAAACCGTGCGCAGCCGCTGGACCATCGACGCCTCGCGCATGCTGCTCACCGGCATGAGCGACGGCGGCACCTTCTGCTATGTCACCGGCCTCGACGGCGCCTCGCCCTTCACGCATCTCGCGCCGGTGTCGGCGACCTTCCATCCGCTGAGGGTCGAAATGGCTGACGCTGCGCGTCTGCAGCGCCTGCCGATCTTCATCGCGCACGGCAAGCTCGACTGGATGTTTCCGGTGCAGACCGCGCGGCAGACGCAGGCGGCCCTCGCCGCCGCCGGCGCCGACGTCACCTATCGCGAGATCGACGACCTCAGCCACACCTATCCTCGCGAGATCAACGCGGAGCTGGTGCAGTGGCTGAATGGAGAATGAACAACCTCTCCTTCCCTGCGCCCTACTGCCGCGGAACAATCGATCCGGGCCGACGTTATCGCCCGTCATCGGAGATTTCGCCATGCGGATGTTTCTTGGAATGATTTTGGGCGCGCTGCTGCTTGCCTGCGGCGTGTATGTCTATGACTCCATGCAGACGTCGTCGGTTGCTCATGGCGAGGTCGCGACGACCAATCGCACCATCGTAAACTGGGATGTCGCCAAAGCCGATTGGGACGCGCTGCGCGATCGCGCGCTCAAGGACTGGGTCCGCATCTCCTCCAAGTAACGATGTGGTATCATGAATGAGGCGCCGTCGCGGGTCCGCGGCGGCGCCTTCGTATTGCGCGGTGAATATCGCTCGGCTCAGTTCATCTTGGCCTTGCGGGCGTCGGCGATGACCTGCTCGAACTCGTTCATGCTGAGCACGCCGGGCACGCGGTATTTGCCGACGATGAAGGACGGCGTGCCGCGGAAACCGAAGGCTTCGGCCTGCTCGTTGTTGCGCTTGAGCACGGCGTCGATGTCCTTGGCGTGATCGGCGAGATCGCGCTTCAACCGATCCATGTCGACGCCGGCCGCCGCGAGCAGTTCGTTGATGCGCGGCTCCGTCAGGCGCGAGCTGACGCCCATCATGGCGTCATGGGCCTGGTGGTATTTGTCCTGGAATTTCGCCGCCAGCGCGGTCCGCGCGGCCGTGACCGAAACCGGACCGAGAATCGGCCAGTCCTTCATCACCAGCCGGACCTTGCCGTCGTCCTGGATGACCTGACGCAACTCGGGCTCGAGCTTGCGGCAATAGGGGCAGTTATAGTCGGACCATTCGATGATGCTGATATTCCCGTCGGGATTGCCGGCCACGGGAACGTCGGGATCGCGCAGCACCTTGGCTTCGGTCAGCACCTCGTCTTCGTCGGTTGCCGCCCGCGCCGCGGTGATCCCACCGGCGACAAGGGCGCCCGCTCCAATCAGCGTCAGCGCCGCGCGCCGCGTCGGCACAAGGCTCTTATTCCTGAATCCAGCCATATCTCGTTCCATTTCGGTCCCATTTCCGTGGATACGGTCCGAGACTGGGAATTGTTACAGGTCATATAGAGTGTCGCGGCGCCGATGTCATCGCCACGCTATGCCGGTATCGGGGCCGGCGCTTGGGAAGCGGCAACGCGGGGCAGCATTGCCATCAGCGTGCCGGTCATCGTGGCGATCAACGTGACCTTGCCCTCGTGCTCGGCAAACGCCCTGGCCTCGCAAAAGGTCAGCGTGCGGCCGGGCTTGACCACCTCTGCCTTGAAGACGAAACGCTCGCCCCGTGCCGGCGCGAGCAGCGTAGTCTTGAACTCGACGGTGAGGATATCGGCCTCGCGCGGCATCAGGGTGAAGGCGGCGACACCACAGGCATTGTCGAGGCCTGCGGTAATGATGCCGGCGTGGACAAAGCCGTTCTGCTGTGTGAGGGCCGGCGAATGCAGCATGGCTAATTCAGCCTCGCCCGGCGCAAGGCGGACGATCACGATACCGAGCGTGTGCATCGCCGGCTGGCCGTCGAACATGGCGATGCCAGCCGCGCGATAGCCCGGGTTCTTCGGCTCATATGCAGCCATGGCTCAGGCCTCCGCCTTCTCGGCGAGGTGCCTCAAGGCCACCTCGCGGATGGCATCCGTGAACGGCACCGATTTGCGCTGGCTCCGGTCCATGTGCACGCCCGTGATCTCGCAGAACGCGGCGATCTCGCCGGTCTCGGCATTGGTCATGTCGTGCCGGAAGCGGATCGATTTGTCGCGGATCTCAAGCAGATGGCTGCGGATCTCGACGATGTCGCCGGCGCGCAGCTCGCGCTTATAGGTGATGTTCTGCTGCACGGCGGCCATGCCGCGGCCGGAGCCGCGCAGATAGCTCGGCGTCAGCCCGAGGCGAGCGAACAGATTCCAGTTGGCCTCGTCGAATTTGCCGACATACCACATGATGTTCATATGGCCGACGTGATCGCACTGCCATGGATAGACCGTGCCGCGATAGGTCGCCTCCTGCTCCATCGCAATTCTCCCTGGCCTTTTCTGCCTTTGATTGTCGATACGGTAGCGTATCAACCTCCTCCCGCGTTAGCAATACGGCACCGTATCAAGAATCGGCGAGGCTGCCTGCATGAGTGACGGCAAAGGCGATGTCTGGGTCGAGGCAGGGCTCACCGAGCTCGCCCGATCGGGAGTCGAGGGGGTTCGGGTCGAGGTGCTCGCCAAGAATCTGGGCGTCACCAAGGGCGGCTTCTACCGCCGCTTCGCCGACCGTGCCGCACTGCTCGGTGCCATGCTGGAACGCTGGCGCGAGGGGCGCTCAACGGCGATCGCGCAGCAAACGAGTCTCGATGGCCAAGAGCCCCGTGAACGGCTGCGGGCGGTGATCCAGCTCTATTCGGAGCGGCTCAATCCGGACGGGATGGCAATCGAGCTTGCGATCCGGCAATGGGCTCGCTCGGACGAGGGCGCCGCGGCAGCGGTGGCGAACGTGGACGCCGCGCGGCTGAAGCACGTCGCCGAACTCTATCGCGCGACCGGCCTCGATACCGAGGCAGCCGAAGCGCAGGCCTTCCTGTTCTACTGCTTCATCTTCGGCCAGAGCCTGCTGTTCGTCGAGCGCGGCCCGCGCAAGCGATCGCAGCTCGTGGCAAAATCGGCCGAGAAGCTCCTGGATTAAAGCAAGAGGCCGGAGCTTGGCTCCGGCCTCTGCGTCGTCTTGAAGCGTCAGGCGGCGCCCTTCAGCTTCTTGTTGCATTCGCTGTAATAGCCGCCGCCCTTCTCGATCCACTTCATGCCGCCATTGCCGTTGGTGGCCTTGTTGGCGTTGTACTGGTCGACGCAGGTGTGCAGGCGCCCCTTGCCGGGGGTCTCCTTGGCGTATTTCGGATCGACCGCGTTCGGATAGATCGCGGGGCCGGCCGGCAGGGTCGGGGCAGCAGCCGGGGCGGCCTCCTTCTTCGCCTGCTTCGGCTCGGCGGGAGCGGCGGGCGCAGCAGGAGCGGCCGCGGTCGGCGCAGCCGCTGGCGTCGCGTCCGCGCCGCACTGGGCCTTGCGGAAGTCATTCCACTTCGTGGTGCCGAGCGACCCGTCCTTCTTGGCGGCCTGGTATTTCGCGCTGCACTCCTGCGAGGTCAGCGCCTGCGCCGGCGCACTTGCCACCAGCGCGGCAAAGCCCGACAGCGCAACTGCACATAGCAACTTTGATTGAATGGTCATCCTTGGTCTCCTCCTTGATCTTCCCCCGAGGGAAGTGAACCGAGGATTGCTATCCTAGCGTGCCGCCCGCCCGCGACAAGGAAGCGATGGCTGCTGCCGCCAAAATATAGTGATCCTCCACGTTCCAATTATTCATGTCGCGTTCAGCAACGCCAGCCGACTTTCGCGCCCTTCGCAATTCCCGCAAGAAGAGTGCAGCACCATGACCCTCACATCTCGCCTCGCCGTCGTCGCTCTCGCCTCCCTGCTCGCCACCGGCACCGCCTTCGCGCAGACCGCCGCGCCGGCAGCAAAGACCGACACCAAAACCACAACCGCCGCCCCCATGGACAAGAAGGCACCGAAGGAGCACTCGGCCGAGTCGCTCGAATGCTCCAAGCAGGCCGACGCCAAGGGCCTGCACGGCAAGGAGCGCAAGAAATTCCGCTCCGAATGCATCAAGACCGCCAAGGCCGGCATGGCCGCGCCGGCTGCGGAGAAGAAGTAAATCCTTCCCCCCTGCTCGCGGCTTCGGCGAGAGGCGCGCGCATTGCGGTATGACGTGGCCGCAATTGTGCGCCTCTTGTTGATTTGCGATAAGGTGGTGTGAAGCAAATCACCGCCTCCCTGCCGTTCGAATGGCCGAGCCGTGCCAAGATGTTGAGCACGGTGGAAACGCTCGTCATTGGCACCGCCGGGGGCCTCGTGTTTCTGCTCGCGGGCCTTCCGGGGGGATTGATCTCGGGCTCCATGATCGCGGTAGGGATCGCCGCGATCGCCGGTCGCCAGCTGACGCTGCCGCCGATCCTGACCCAGACGGTGCTGGTGCTGCTCGGCATTTCGTTAGGATCAGTCGTCTCTCGCCACCTGCTTCAACAGGTCAGTGCCTATCCGCTCACCATCGGGCTGCTCGCGCTCGCGACCTTCTGCTCGACCTTCGGCTCCAGTTATTATCTCCAGCGCATTCACGGCTGGGACCGCACCTCGGCCTTCCTCGCCGGCAGCCCCGGCGCGCTGTCGCAGATCACGATTTTGGCGGTCGAGCGCGGCGCCGACCTGCCGGGCATCGCGGTGGTGCAGACCATGCGCGTCATCATCCTCACCGCGGCCCTGCCGATGGTGCTGGCGTTCGCCGGCGTCGCGCCCTCCGTCGCGCCATCGCTGACGACGACGATCGCCTCGCCGCTCGACCTCGTCGAGCTGGTCGCGGCCTCGCTGGCCGCGGCACTCCTCCTGCGGCTGATCAGGTTTCCGGCGAGCTGGATGTTCGGTGCGATGATCGGCTCAAGCGTGCTGCATGGCGCCGGTTGGGTCGAGGGCGGCCTGCCGGACTGGGTACGCGGCGTGGCGCTGGTCGGCATCGGCGCCCTGATCGGCAGCCGCTTCGCGCGGATGAGGATCAAGACGCTCGCCGGCCACATCAACGCGGCACTGGGCTCGTTTGCCATCGCCATCGCCGTTTCCGCGATCTTCGTCGGCATCGTGGCGCTCACCACGCAGGTGAAATTCTCCGACGTCGTGGTCGCCTACGCACCGGGCGCGATGGACGCCATGCTGGCGCTGGCCCTGACGCTGCACATCGATCCGATCTTCGTCGGCGCACATCACCTCTCGCGCTTCGTCTTCGTGACGATCGCGACGCCGGGCATTGTGCACCTGTTCGGCCGGACGCAGGACGATGTGGATGATTGAGCCTCAGCGCTTCACCGTCGCAACGAATCCCCACACGGCGATCGCAGCCATCAAGAGCGAGATCAGCACGTTGTAGCCGGCAAGCGAGAGGCCGAGGAAGCGCCACTGCACCTCGTCGCAGCGGACCACCTTCACGGTGTCGAGCCGCGACAGCAGGTCGGTGGCGCTGCCGAGATTGACGACGGGACCGGAGCAGTCGGTCGGTCCCTTCCAAAAGCCCCATTCGACGCCGGAATGATAGGTGCCGAGCCCGGCATTGGCGATGCTCGCGAGCGCAAGGATCGCCAGGCCCGCGAGCAGCAGCGGTCTCGGCGCACCGCCCCGCGCCGCGAGTGCGATGAGCAGGCCGAGCGGGATCACGAGGTAATAGGCGTAGCGCTGCTCCAGGCAGAGCGGACAGGGCACAATCCCGAGCACCAGCTGGAAGAACCAGGCGCCCGCGATGGTCGCGGCTGCCGTCAGCGCGACCGCGAGCGAAGCGGCCAGCGCAGGGGTCGTGGCCGCCGGTTTGAACGCAGGTATTGCGGCACTCTGGGTTGTCACGGCAGCCTCCTTTCGATGGGTCGCTTTCCAAGGCTGTAACCCCGGCTCATGCGGCTGTCGAGAACGGCCCGGATCACTTTGGCGCGGGTTGACCCCGCTTGGTCCATGGCTATAGTCCGCCGGCTTCGCGACGCCCGCCTAGGGCCGACCGAGGGCCCCTGTGGCGGAACTGGTAGACGCGCTCGACTCAAAATCGAGTTCCGCAAGGAGTGCTGGTTCGATTCCGGCCAGGGGCACCAACTAGGCTGTTCAAGCCCGTTCTAAATCGTCCGCAACCATCCGCAGTACTCCAAACCTGGCGTTGCTCGGTACGCGTCAGGCCCGACTTCCGGCTCGATCTTCAGATGGCCGAGATGTCCAGCTTCGAGCCATCGGTCAGACGCGACAGCCGGAACGGTGCGGGATCGACGCAAGGAGTGTCGTTGACGAGAAGCTGTGCGGCCAGATAGCCAAGGCCCGGGCCCAAACCGAAGCCGTGACCCGAGCAGCCCGCTGCGAGGACGAGGCCTTCCACCCGGTCCACCTTCGACACGACAGGCACTGCATCCGGCGTGCAATCGACGAAGCCGCCCCAAGCGCTACCGAGCTTTATTTCGCCGAGTTGGGGGAAGGTTTTCCGGACACTCGCCACCACTTGGCTCACCAGCCATTTCAAGGGCGGAGGATCCAGCACGCGATTCTGTTCGAAGATCCGATCGTCGTTGGTCAGCAGCGCCGTCATTGAATCCGGCCCCGAAACGAACGATTGGCCGACGCCAATCCTGACGTTCTTCAGGCGACGCAAGAACTGCGGCATGAATTCCCGGCTGTACCGGATAGCCTGGGGCGTGATTTCGAGGTTCGCCTTGCCGCTGATCGCAAGCGTATAGCTGCCGTCCAGTCGACGCGTGATCGTGCAGTAGGGTGTGGAGACCGCCTCGCCTATGTTGATTGTCGGGGTGGAACGCAGCGCGGTCTGACGGATGCTCGCTTGGGGAAAACTGATCCCGAGCGGCCGAAGGAAGCGCGAGGACCAGGCGCCGGCGGCGCAAAGCACCGCGCTGGTTCTGATATAGCCCTTCTCCGTGTGCACGCCTGCAATCTTGCCATTGGCCAAGTCGAGCGCCCGCGCGGCGCATCCCTGGTGGATCGTGGCGCCCAGAATTCTGGCCCCTTCGGCGATAGCCGGCGCGGCGAGCGCAGGTTCGGCCTTGCCGTCCCGAGCCGAATAGGTCCCGCCGACCCATTTGTCGCGCGCTTCGGGGACGCGCTCGGCCACCTCCGCCCGGCTCAGCACGCGGGTGTCGACGTCGTACTCCCTGGCGACCTCGCGCCACCTTTCCCAGCCGGCGAGCACAGCCTCGTCGTGGGTCGCATAGACGAGTCCGCAGCGCCGAAATCCGAGGTCCCGATTGATATCGCGCGTGAGCTCGTCCCACAGCCGCATAGAGATCACCGAGAGTGGCAGTTCGCGGCGATCGCGGTTCTGCTGCCGGCACCAACCCCAGTTTCGGCTCGATTGTTCACAGGCGACGTGACCCTTCTCGAGGAGCGCCACAGAGAGGCCGCGCTTCGCCAGGTAATAGGCGGCCGTAGCGCCGAGGATACCGCCGCCGACTATGACGACATCGGCCTCGGCCGGGAGACGCTCATCGCTGTGAATGCGCTCGACATGGGGCGACATGTTCCAACGAACCTCGGCTGCCAAGAACGCGGAAGCAAAATTCCGATCAACCCTTCATCGCATCAGGCGCCCGATAGAATGTGCTGAAATCATCTAGGACTTCGCAAGATGTTCGGGTTTTTGAGCGCTTGAGCGATACGAGCTGCTCAAGCGCGATCGTCCCAGTTCGGCGCAACGGCGGCGCGACCTGCTTGTCCACGGAGACTGGACCGCTTTTCGATGCCCCAGAAAAATGGACCCAGACCGTCGCGATTGGCTCGGCGACACCGGGACGAGTGATGTCCTGAACCACGAGCGTCGAGAAGGCACCAGCGCGGCGGCAAAGCCCATTTCGGCGCCCGAAGTCATCTTCCGCACTGTCTCGATCGTCTTCCATACGCCGACATAGCCGGGTTTCATCACAAAGCTGTCGCCGGCGCGGAAAATGCGAGGCTCCTTGCCTTCCTCGGTCAGCTCCACCACGCCGGAAAGGATGTGGCAGTACTCAAAGGTCTCGCCCTTGATCGAGCGGTTCTCGCCAGGCGTGGCTTCCCAGACTCCGGTCTTCACCGAGTCGGCGCGGGAGGAGTCCTGCTCCCAGGTCCTGAGGTCATCGAGGCCGGACCGGCGAAGGCCGGTCGACGGCGTCAAGCGTTTGCTCCGATCGCAGGCAGACGGTCTAGCCTTCGAGGTCGTGAGCGGTGCCGGCATCCATGGATGTGCCGGGTTCGAGCAGCACGACCTCGCAGACGTCGTCCAGCGCGACAGGGCAATGCTCTACCCCATGCGGGACCACGATGAACTCGCCTTGCTCGATGATCTCGTCCCGATCACGAAACTTCATCAGCAGGCGGCCTTTGTGCACCAGGAAGAGTTCGTCACCGCTCCTGTGAAAGCGCCAGGCGAACTCGCCCGCGAACTTGGCGAGCTTGATCTGCATGTCGTTAATCTGACCCGCGATCTTCGGAGACCAAGTCTCCTTGAGCTGCCCGAACGAGCTGGCCAGGTTCTTCTTGTGGAGCGGCGAGAGATGCCGGTTCAGAGCGGCCACGTCACGGATGATGGCCCCAAGCTGGCGAGCGACGTCCTTGTCGTCGGCCGGATACTTGCCGTCCAACGCGGCCGTGCCGATAGTGAAGCCGGCGGCTCCTGCGTCCTTCAGGATGGCGATCCGCTCAGGCGTATCAATCGAGCCGGCCACATAGACGGGCTTGGGCACCGCCGCGCACACCGCCTTGATGAGGGCCGGGACGTCTTCCTTGGAGCGATAGGCGAGCAGGTCGAGGCCATACACGCCCTCCCGCACGGCGAGCGCCTGGGCGCTCTCAACGATCTCCTCGATGCTCCCTTCGAGCACGCTCGGATGACCGGTGATGCGACCCGGGAAGGGGCAGTATTGAATGCCGGTGCCAGCAAGGATCGGCAACACGTCGTCAACATGTGTGCCGCCGAGCAAGACGTTGACGCCGATTTCAACCGCCGCTTTCGCCGAAACGATCTCACTTTGCCGGTCGAGTGAGACGACTTCGAGATAGGAGGTGGCGCCGTCTGCCTTGATGACCCGGTTGAGAACTTTGAGTCGATCAATCGGCAGGCCGATGTCCTTGAAACCGATGTGGCGAACGCCAAGCCTCAGGGCGGTCTTGAGTTGTTCAGAGGCGTCCCCGACGGTGCGATCGTTGCGCGTGAGCATGAAGATAAAGCGAAGGCCCATTAGACTACCCCTTCTTTGGTCTTAATTTGCGCGGCGACGAGCCTTCGCGCGTAAGCCAGCGCGGTCTCGAGACTGCCGGTGTCGGCGATGCCTCGACCCGCAATGTCGAATGCCGTGCCGTGATCAGGGCTTGTACGGACGAACGGCAGGCCGAGCGTGATGTTCACACCCTTTTCGAGGCCGAGATATTTCACCGGAATTAGGCCCTGATCGTGATATTGGGCCACGACCACATCGAAGCGGCCCTTGCGGGCCTGCATGTAGACAGTGTCCCCGGGCCAGGGGCCACTGGCGTCGATGCCCTCGGCGCGGGCCGCTTCGATCGCAGGCCGGATGATCTGGATTTCTTCGTCGCCGAAGAGACCACCTTCGCCGGCATGGGGGTTGAGCCCTGCCACTGCAATGCGCGGCGCCGCGATCCCGAGGGCCTTGCCGCCCTCATTTGCGAGCCGGATCGCCGACATCTGGGCATCGAAATCCGCTTGGTCGATGGCTTTGCGCAGCGACATGTGGATGGTGACGAGAACCGTGCGGATATCATCGTTGGCCAGCATCATCGCAACGCGCTCCGCACCACCATAGTCGGCGAGGATTTCGGTGTGCCCGGGATAGCGAATGCCCGCGCTTGCCATCGCTTCCTTGTTGATCGGTGCGGTGACGATGCCGCTGACCTTGCCGGCCTTGGCTGCCGCGACGGCGGCGACGATGGCATCGAAGGAAGCTTGGCCGGACATGGCGCTGACGCTCCCGAGCGGAGGCGGCGCGATGATTTGCGTCGCCTCGACGACTTCGATGGACCGCGGCTCAGAGCGCGCCTCTTCAGGTCGGGCGATACGCCTGACCGTCAGCTCGAGACCCAGACGATGGACGATATTCTCCATCACGACGTAGCTGCCGAATACGACCGTGCCTTCGCCGGCTTTGGCCAATGTCTTCGCCACGATCTCCGGGCCGATGCCGGAGGCATCGCCCATTGTGACGGCGAGGGGAGCGGATTGGGTCATGATACAACCAGTTCTGATACCGAGGTGCCAAGGCGGAGCCGCGTGATCGCACGACGCAGCGTATCGTCGTCGCCAAAGCCGCCTGCCTTCATGGCGATCAGCAGCTCTCGTCCATCTCCGAGGGACGTGCGGCCAAGCGGAAAGCCTGGCTCGAGCTCTTGCAGGATCTCGAACTCATAAATGTCCAGGCCGTCCAGAATCGCCTCCATGGTGTCCCCGCCTGTGGCGATCACCATATCGAAACGCTCGTCGGCCAGCCGTCGAGCCGCATTTTGAGCAATGTCGCGCAGGACGGATCCGGGATCATTCATCCGTTCGATCGGAGCCTGCAGCAGAGCGATTCCAGGCTCCATTGCGATGCAGTCGGCCTGACGATGGCTGCGCGGATTGGCGCTGCCGATCGCAACAAGAATGTCGCCACTAACCGCGGCGGTCACGTCCGACGCAACCGCAAGCGGCGCAAGACGCTTCGCCAGGGCAAGGGCCATGCCCGGAGAGCCCACCCATAGGATCGACTCCGGATCCGGCAGGGCCGCAACTTGTTTGTCGAGATCGGCCTGTGTTGCAGCATCAAGGATGACGACGCTTCCGATGGAGGCCGGAACGAGCTCAGCCAGCCGAGAATGTCGCGCCGGATGGACGGGGTCGCGACCGTATTCGGTCTCCGTTACAGGAATGCCGTCCACAAGCTGAACGCCGTCGACGGTTGTACGCCCAGCGCCAGGGAACGCAGGTGCAAAGACCAGCATCTTGCGGCCGCTTACGGTGAAGGCCGCTTCCATCTCGGCCGTCACGTGCCCGCGAAGAGTCGAGTCGACGGTCTTGTAGAGGACAACCCGCGAAGCGAGCTGCTCGGCAAGTTCTGACTGCCGCCGCGCCGCTTGCGAAACCGGCACTGATCTAGATCCGCTATCAACGGCGACAATCGTGGCCTCCTGGTGCGGCAGCCGGCGTCGGCCGACAACGGCTCGCAAACCGCGCTCGACAAACGGACCGGCCCCATCGGCGGCGCTGGTCAGGTCGTCGGCTAGGATACCGATTGTGTATTCGCCATTGGTTCGCATGGATCAATTATGCTAAGCAAATTCAACATAAAAAGCGATATTTTTTGCGCTACATTGGTGATATGAGATCACCAATGAGGCGATCAGAAATACCTTCATTGGACGACTTGCGTGCGTTCGAGACCGCTGCGCGGCTGGGGTCGGTTCGGCTTGCCGCGAACAGCCTTGCCTTGACCCATGGGGCTGTGAGTCGCCGTATCACCAAACTGTCGGAAGACCTTGGCTTCAAACTCTTCGAAAAAAGCGGACGTGGCTTGAGTCTCACTGCCTCTGGAGAAGTGCTCAACCTCACACTCGGCCGTTTCTTCACCGAGCTGGCGACAACCGTTGAGAGCTTGCGTGCTGCCAACGCACAGCAGAACTCCCTCGTTCTCTCATGCGAGCCTTCAGTCGCTATGCGCTGGCTTATTCCACGGCTTGCAAGCTTTCAGGCCGTCCATCCCGACATCGCTCTACATCTGTCAGTCGCCGGCGGCCCCGTCGAGTTTCGCCGCGATCGGATCGATCTGGCTATACGTCGGCTCGACTTTGCGCTCCCAGAGGCGTGGCACGTCCGGCGCCTTTTTCCTGAAAGGGTAGGACCGGTCATGAGCCCTCAGCTCGCAGCGGTGTTTGCCTCAGGAAACTACATCGCCCTAGGTTCGAAGACTCGGGCGGACGCTTGGTCGCGATGGCTTTCCACCCACCCGTCGGTGCGGCGCCCCGCGGAGATACGCTTCTACGATCACCACTTCCTCATCGTCGAAGCAGCATTGGCGGGATTGGGCGTTGCCCTCAGCCCGCGGGTCCTTGCAACGGACGACGTAGATAGAGGGCGGCTCATCGCACCTGCCGGTTTCGATCCGGACGAAAGCCACTATGGCCTCATCTGGGCGGGAGAAACTGAACTGTCTGGGAAAGCGAACTATCTTGCTTCATGGCTGCAGGAACAGTGCAATCTGATCTAATGATTCAACTTCGCGCTCCTCAAGGGCTCGGCGCTATCAGGCGTTGAACCCGACTTGAGAAGGTGTTCGTCGATTCGACGCGTGTGCGATCACCGCCGGAAACACTTCCGCGTCAGCGGAAGCCGATTCGCTTTCCGAGATGAATTTCATCGATAGAATCCGAGAACGGCCTTGGTCTCGAGATATTCTTCCATGCCCTCGCGGCCGTATTCCCTGCCGTTTCCGGAACGCTTGTATCCGCCAAAAGGTGCGTTCGGGTCCCAGTCGGGATAGTTGAGATGAACTTGACCAGACCGGATCTGCCCGGCGACCGCCTGCATCGTTTCAATATCCGTGCCCTGCACATGCGCGCCGAGGCCGTAGACGGTATCGTTGGCAATCTCGACCGCCTCGTCGACCCTATCGTAGGGAATGATCGACAGCACCGGGCCGAAGATCTCCTCCTGCGCAATTCTCATGTCGCGATTGACGTTCGAGAAGATGGTCGGCCGCGCATAGAGGCCGACCTGAAGGTCGTTGGGCCGCCCCGGCCCGCCAATGACAAGCTTGGCGCCTTCCTCCAGGCCGATGCCGATCATGGCCTGGATACGCTCGAACTGCGGCGGGTTGGCGATCGGACCATGGGTCGTGCTTTCCGCAAGCGGATCGCCGACCACCAATTCAGAAGCGGCCGCCGCCGCCAGGATCTCGACCTTTGCCATCTGTGAGCGGGACACAAGCATACGCGTCGGTGCGCTGCAGGATTGGCCGAGATTGCGGAAGGCGGCGGCGACACCGAGCGGAACAGCCCGGCTCAAATCCGCATCCGGCAAGATGATGTTCGGTGACTTGCCGCCGAGCTCCTGTGCGACGCGCTTGACGGTGGGCGCCGCTGCTTGCGCGACGAGAACGCCTGCCCGCGTCGAGCCGGTGATCGAGATCATGTCGACTTGCGGATGCGACGCCAGACCGGTCCCCACGACTGGACCTGTCCCGTTGACGAGGTTGAAGACGCCGGGCGGACAGCCGGCATCGTCCATCACCTTGGCGAACAACAGGGCACTCAGCGGCGAAAGTTCGCTCGGCTTCAACACCACCGTGCAGCCAGCTGCCAGCGCCGGAGCGACCTTGGCCGTAATCTGGTAGAGGGGCCAATTCCAGGGGGTGATAAGACCACAGACGCCGATTGCCTCGCGCATAATCGCGGTGCTGCCGCGCGTGGCGATGAACGGATAGGTCGCGAGATTGTCACGCGCGACGCGGATATGTTCGGCAGCGAGCGGCACCTGGGCGCGGCGCGCGTAAGTGATGGCGGCCCCCATCTCGCACGTGATGGCCTGCGCAAACAGCTCCAGTCTATCGAGAAGCAAACCGTGAACCCGGTCGAGCAGCGCCGCCCGCTCGGCAGCCGGCTTACGGGACCAGCCGGTAAAGGCTTTTCTCGCGGCTACGACCGCGCAGTCTACATCCTCGTCATCGCCGAGCGCGATTTCTGCGACCGGCTGCTCGATCGCCGGATTGACGACGATCGCCGTCGCCAACCCTGTCGGCTTCCGCCATTCTCCGTCGATGTAAAATTTGCCGAGGAAGCCGGCTTCCGTCAGGTGTCGAACGGCCGAGGTCATTGGAAGCGATCCTTGATCCGGTAATAGACGCCGACCAGCGGAAGCTGGGCATGCGCAAATCGCCGCCCGATTCTGTTTCAGATCTACCAGCCGCGCATCCGCGGCCACTGAGCTTCGATTGCGTCACTTCCCGCCGAGATGACATTGTAAAGTTCGTGCTGTGACGCCGTCGCGCAGGCATGATTGGGCAGAATCCTGACCTTCGCGCCGATCGGGATATGCGGGAGGGCTGCAGCCGATCTGGACCTTATGGCGAGGATGCCGTGCTCCTGGCTCGCCTGCGCGACGATCAGATTCGGATAGAGTTGGCCGGACAGATCGCAGACGAGACCGTAACCTTGGTCGACCCGCTGCGCCGCGGTGCCGCGATCACGTGACAGTGCCATCCAGCCCGCATCGACCAAAATCCATCCCTTCTCCGGCTTCGTGCCGATGACGGTGGCGAGAACCGAGATCGCGATGTCGTCGGTCGTGCAGACACCGACGCCGTGCATCACCAGATCGAAGAACATGTAGACGCCGGCCCGCATCTCCGTGACGCCGGTCAGGCCTTCGGCGAAATGGGCGGTCGGCGTCGAACCGACACTTACGACCGGGCATTCATGCCCCGCCGCCCGCAATGTCTCCGCGGCCGCCACGGCCACGGCCCTTTCGTTCTCTGCGGCCGCGACGAGGGCATCGGACGAGCAAAGGCTGTAGGATTCGCCGGCATGGGTGAGAATGCCGGCGAGCGTGACGCCGGCCTCGGCCAGGGCCGCCGCGACGGCGATGAGCTTGGGATCGGTGGCGGTCAGCCCGCCGCGATGGCCGTCGCAGTCGATCTCGATGAAGGCGGAGGGCGTCACGCCGGCGGCACGCGCTGCCGTGCCCAACATCGCCGCCTGTTCAGGCGAATCGAGCAGCACCTTAAGGTCAACGCCGGCTTTGCGGAGACGCATCGCCCTTTCAGCGGTGTGCGGTGCCACGCCGACGGCATATGTCACGTCACGGAAACCGTACTGCGCGAAGTACTCAGCCTCCGCCAAGGTGGAGACCGTGATCGGCCCCGGCCCGGAGGGATAGGCGCGCTGGGCAACCTCGATGGATTTCGCGGTTTTCATATGGGGGCGCAGCACGACGCCAGCCGCGGCCATACGAGAGGACAGACGGGCGAGATTGCGATCCAGCCGGTCTTTGTCGAGCAGGAGGGCCGGCGTCGCCAGTGCGCCGACCGTCGCGGTTATCTCGCGTGGCGCGGCGTTCTGGCTATCCGTCCGGCGCATATCGGGGCGTTGCATCTCAAGGTCTCCTAGCCGAACGACTGGTTGGCGACCGCGAACGTGCGCGCCGGCCCGGTCCATGGCATCTGCGTCCCCAAGACCATGGTGGTGGCGTCGCTGACCTTCTGCAGGCCGATGTTTCCAAGCCAGTCACCGAGTTGCGAGGAGGCGGAGGTGTCGATCCGGACGAAAACACTCCCGAGGGGCGCGAGCGCGGCCTCGATCAATGCGCGCGCATCGGTCGGGCTTTCGGCGATCACAGGGCCGATGACATGCCCGCGGCCGAAGAGACGGGAAATGGCGTAGCCGCGGGGTATGCCGTCACGCAGCAGGACATAGCCGCAACCGACCTCGATCAGCCGGTTCAGCATCTCGCGTCTCATCCAGCCGGTGGCCTCGTGATCGAGACCGACTATGGCCTCGAAGTCCGACGGAACCATCGCTCTGACGTTTCCGACCGGCGGCATGTCGCGGCCCTGGCCAGGAACGCCATGATGCTGGTGCAGCATGCCGATGCTGGCGAAGCCGCGGCGTGCGTAAAGCGCAAGGCCTTCGGCGGTCGAATTCAGCGTGACGATTCGTGGTCGTGCCGCCGCGAGCAGCGCGTCCATCAGCCGGGCCCCGTACCCCCGTCCCTGAACGGCTTTCGAGACGATGACCATTCCGGCGGAAGCATGGGTGTCGCCGTAAGGCCACCACAGCGCGGTCCCCACCACAGCACCCGCACTCGTCACCACGAAACCGCGGCCAAGCTGCAGCGCAAATTCCCAATCCTTGAGCAGATACGGCCAAGACATCTCCTGCGAGAGCTTCAAGGCACCTTTCAGATGCGCTCTCGCGAAAGGGACTAGGGCCACGTCTTCAATCTCGCGTTCTCCGGCTTGGGTAGCTTCGGTTGCCATGATGCGTCGACGTCTCATGCTTGGGTTAGCGGACTAATCGTCAGTGCCTGACACGGCGAGGTCCATCTGACGATGTTCCCGCGAATTGCAGCGTATCTTGGCTGCGACAGCATTACGCGATCAGGCTGACGCAGAGTTCGGCAGGGAATTGCATTGATGATCCGATAGAAGGGACGATGTACTGTCAGCGTCTCGCCACGCCGCAGCGCGATCCCGTTCCGGCATCCGATGGCCCGGAACGATACCGGGCATCAACCGCGGATCGCTCCGATAGCGCGCTTGAACGAACGCTGCGACCTCGTCGGGTGACAGCACCGTAAATACAGCCACGGCTGAAACACTCTTCGATCCGGAATCGACCCTTCAACAGGTTGCACCCTGCGTGATGTCCGCAATGTAGTTCTTTATAGCTTGTGCATTCGGGGGAAGGACTTTGACTCGCCTCGGCAGCCCTTCTAGTCCATCGAACCGTTGCGGACGATCTGGTTGCCGGCCTAACGCTTCCTTGATCGTCGTAGCGAATTTGATTGGCTGTGCAGTTTCGAGCACAAGCATCGGCGTCTCGGGGCTCGCATGCATGCGCCCGACCGTCACACCATCCGCAGTGTGAGGATCGATCATTGTGTTGTAGCGCTCCCACGTGTCACGGATCGTCGCCAGTCGATCGGCATGAGTGCTCCTGCCGCTGCGGAATCCGAAACGCGCCGCCGCCGTTACGAAGCTGGGATCACCGCTGAGGTCAAACGAACCGCATTCCCAAAGTTGGTTCTCAAACAGCGATTTCGTCCGACGGGCGTCGCGACCGAGCAAGTCGAACACGAAACGCTCGAGATTTGACGCCTTGAAGATGTCCATGGAAGGACTCGATGTTTCAAGCGTGTCAGCTCGGCTTCTGACGCGATAAATGCCGCTGCGGAAAAACTCGTCGAGCACGTCGTTTTCGTTGGTCGCAAGGACGAGACGGGATATTGGAAGTCCCATCATGCGCGCAACATGACCAGCGCAGATGTTTCCGAAGTTTCCTGAAGGCACGGAAAAGTCAACGCCTGCTGACCTCCCTTCGGAGACTTGAAAATAGCCGGAGAAGTAATAGACGACCTGCGCGACCAGTCGGGCCCAGTTGATCGAATTCACCGCACCTATCTTATATCGTCGTTTGAATTCCAGATCGCTGGACACACATTTGACGATGTCTTGGCAGTCGTCGAACACGCCATCTATGGCGATGTTGTGGATGTTGTCGTCCTGCAGGCTGAACATCTGAGCTTGCTGAAAGGAGCTCATCCGTCCGAGGGGCGACATCATGAAGACCCGCACCCCTTTCTTGCCGCGCATTGCGTATTCCGCAGCGCTCCCGGTGTCGCCACTGGTCGCCCCAAGAATGTTCAATTCGTCGTGCCGCCGTGCCAGTTCGTACTCGAGCAGATTGCCGAGCAACTGCATGGCCACGTCCTTGAACGCCAGCGTAGGACCGTTCGACAATTCCTGGAGGTA
This sequence comes from Bradyrhizobium sp. 23, assembly GCF_023073295.1. NCBI lineage: Bacteria > Pseudomonadati > Pseudomonadota > Alphaproteobacteria > Hyphomicrobiales > Nitrobacteraceae > Bradyrhizobium > Bradyrhizobium sp. 23. The sequence goes on from NZ_JADPJF010000010.1 coordinate 94,054, forward strand.
AAGCCGCGTCTCGAGCTTTCGAAGCGGAACGATGCTCGAGGTTCCAAAGATCTCGGGCGTGTAGGTCTTTTCGCAGATTGCCTTCAGGTCAGCGGGCGGAATATCGCTGACGTAGAGCGACAGGACCTCGAAGGCCAGGCTGGGATAGGACAAGGCACGCCACGCATCCAATGTAGCGGCGTCCACACGCGGGTAGGTCTCAGGTACGTACAGCCCGCCATCCTCGGCGAGGCCTTCAAGCAATGTTTCGCAGAACTGTCTGCGACCTGAATGTCCGCGCGTGGATACGTAGTGCATCGATGCTCTTCTTTCGAGAGGCGGCAGTGCCGCCAGCTCCATGACCTGAGTTGTACCTTTGGGAATGCCCGATGGAGTTTCCAGCCGTCAGCGGCGGTCGCGCCACAGCGCAAAACGATCCTGCATCCGATATCCCCAGATCATGGCGGGCATGAACCAGGGATCGCCACGATAGAGCGGGATGGAGTCCGGCGGACGGAAGTCAAAGGCGGTGCGCGCCCGTTCGTGGTTTCCGATCAGCTTGTGGGCCGCGTGCATCCCGATCCAAGGCGCCCAGACGACGCCTGAACCGCAGAAGCCAGTGGCATAAACCACACCGTCCTCTTCGAAGATGCGCGGGAGCATGTCGCGATTCATCGCCACATTGCCGAACCAGCTGTGCGAAAGGTGAACATTCTCGAGTTCGGGGAAAAGGTTCACCAACCCCTTGCGCAGCAGGAGCTTTGGAGCCACCGGGTTACCGACACGAGAGCTGTCGCGCCCCCCTAACAGGATACGTTTGCCGTCGGGCGATGGGCGGTAATAGAACCCGACCTGGCGGTTCTCGGTCATCATCATGCGTTTGGGCATCAGCCGCGCCATGACGTCAGGTGCGAGCTCCTCGGTTGCAATGATCCGGCTGCGAACCGGGACCAGCCTGCGGCGCAGGAAGGGAACGGCGCTATCAGTATAGCCATTCGTGCAAACCAGCACCTGACGCGCCTGCACCGAACCGGCCGAGGTCACGATACGGAATCCGGAACCATCTCTCTCGATGGAGATGACGGGCGTATCCGCATGAACCGCGACGCCCGAAGCGAGCGCCACGCGAAGCAGTTCAGCGTGAAACTTCGCCGGTTGTAGCCCTCCGATATCCATCCGGACTGTTCCACCCCGGTAGACATCGGTGCCGATGTAGCTGTGCTGCTCGGCATAAGGTACGGCGTGAGACTCGATCCGCAGCCTCTTCGCTAATACTTCCGCGCTACGCGCCATCGTGTCGTACTGCTCATATCCGAACGCGCCCTTGAACTGCCCGACCAGCTGGAAATCGCAGGCAAGCCCCTCGGTCTTGATGAAATCGTAAAGGAACTCGCGGGCGATCTTGCCTTCCGCCTCGATTGCCAGCGCCTTGTCTGCGCCGAAGCGTCGGGAGATCGCGGCGTAATCCGGCCGTATGCTCGCGCTGGTTATTCCACCGTTGCGCGTCGAGGCTCCCTCGCCCGGACTCATCGCGTCAAAGGCCGCAACCGAGCGTCCCTCGCGCGCCAGCACCAGCCCGGCCGAAAGAGAGGCATAGCCAGCGCCCACGATCAGCACGTCAAGTTTCTTGGGAAGAGTCTGTTGAGGCAGCGACCTAAGTGGTGCGGCTTCCCACCAATAGGGCGTGTCCTTCTCTGCGGCTCTGGGCTCGTGCATGTCGCTGACTTCTCGTGTGTTAAAAGTGGCCTTGGATTACTGACAAGACGGATTCTGATCAGCCAACGCGATGCTTGCGACGTCTACGCTATCAAGAGGTTCTGCTGGATAGCCTTCAACGCTGTCCGCTGCCTGCCACCTGGGCTCAAGCCGTCAAATGTGGTCATCTCTAACGTCAAGCGCATCGCGCAGCCCGTCGCCGATGAAGTTGAAGCTGGTCACTGCGATCGTAATCGCAGCGCCTGGAATGATGGCAAGCCAGGGAGCGCTGGCCAGATATTGCTGGGCGCCGTTGAGCAGATTGCCCCAGCTGGGCAGCGGTGGTTGGATGCCGTAACCAAGGAAACTGATATAGGCCTCCAGAAGAATCGCACGGGCGACGGTGAGGCTTGCGGCCACGATGATCGGACCCGTGGCATTGGGCAGAATTTCGCGAAGCATGATGTGCCTGCCGCTCAGACCGACCATGCGCGCGGCCTGGACAAACTCGCGCTCGCGCAGCGAACGGACCTCGGCTTCGACGATCCTGGCAACCTCCATCCAGCTCGTGACAGCAATGATGACAGTGATCATCATCGGGCTGGGCCGGAGCGTCGCGGCCAACGCCAGCACGAGGAAAATCGAGGGGAAGGAAAGAAAGCCATCCACCGTGCGCATCAGCGCGGCTCCGATCCAGCCCCCGCGATAGCCTGCGGTCACGCCGACGAGCGTTCCGATCAGCGTTGACAACAACATCGCGGAGAATCCCACCAGTAGCGAGACACGCCCGGCCATCAAGAGTCGCACGGCCAAGTCTCGCCCCAACGGGTCGGTGCCGAAATAATGATGACCGCTCAAGGGAGGAGCAAAGCGGGCGCGCAGATCTATATAGAGCGAATCGTAAGGCAAGGCGTAGGGGCCCACGACGCACGCCAACACGAGCAGGGCGATCATCGCGAACCCGAGCAGCGCCAGATGGTGTCGCATGAACCGGCGCACCCCGCGGCTGTGCCACCAGCGAATTGGAGGGAGGTGGGCGGAGATGTCAGTCATAACGGGGGACTCCTGTTGACGGCACGAACCGGCGTCTTCAGCTGAGACGAATGCGCGGATCGACGAGTGCGACAAGGATGTCTGCGACGAGATTGCCCAGCACGACAAGGATGGCTGAGAATATCAACAGCCCCATGACCATCGGATAGTCACTGTAGCCGAGGCTGTCGAGAAACAGCCGCCCCATTCCCGGCCAGGTAAAGATGGTCTCAGTGACCAACGCGCCGGTCAGAATGCTCGGCAACTGCACCCCAGCCAGGGTGATCATCGGCAACAGCGCATTGCCGACGACATGCTTCAGCAGGATGCGGCGCTCACTTAGGCCCTTGGCACGAGCCGTCTTGACGAAATCCTGGCTCAGCGCATCAAGGGTCGCGGTGCGCATGTAGCGGCTCCAGACCGCGACATGGACCAGCGACAACACCAAGCTTGGCAAGATCAGGTGATGCAAGTAGTCCAGCACCGATCCGTCGCCGATCGTGTACATGTTCCCTGCAGGCACCCAACCGAGCTTCAACGTGAAGATATAGATGCCGACGAGGCCGAACCAGAAGGTCGGGACCGACAGCGCGACCATGGCGCCAATCGTCGCGCAATAATCGAACAGGGAATAGCGGTGGGTGGCACCGCGGATCCCGATCCAGGAACCAAGGGCGATGGCCAGTGCCGTGGAAGTCCCCATCAGCAGCAGCGTAGCGAAGAGGTGACGCCCAATCACCGCCAGCACCGGCGTTCCGTCGCGGAAAGAGTGACCCCAGTCGCCCTGAACCAACCGCCAGGCCCAATCAAAATACTGAATCCACAACGGCCGGTTCAGCCCGAGCTGCTCTGCCAGTCGCTCAATGTCCTTCTGGGTCATGCCGGGATCCAGCCCGAACTGCGCGAGAGGACCGCCCGGCATGAAGTTGAGCACCGTGAAGCCGATGATCGAGACGATCACCAACAGCACGATGCTTTGCGAAAAGCGATTAAGCAGGAACCCGGGCATTCGAGTCTCCATGTTAGCTTGACAGCGCCTAGGCGCCGCCCTGCGCCTATACGGGCCTCGGGCGGCGATACGTCAACTCGCCCAAGACCAAGCCAGCGCGTTCCAGGATTCGGTGCGCGTGTTGACGTTCGGCACGACGCCGGAAATGCCCTTCTTGTTACCCTGGACCGAATTGGTCTGGTACAGCGGCAGGAAGGGCAGGTCGCGGCGAACGAGCTCTTGTACGCGACGGTAGATCGAGCGCCGCGCGTCCGGATCGAAGCTGCGAGCGCCTTGGTCGAGCAAGGCATCGACCTCTGGATTTGAATACTGCGCATTATTCGAACCACGCCCGCCCTTCGCTGCAATCGCACGCGAGTGCAAGCGATTGGTCACGTCCGGGTCGGCGCCGATCAGATACGTGCTGCCGACGATCACGGAATCGAATTGCGATTGCTGCCAGAACTCGCCCCACATCACCGCGGCGGGCAAGTTCGATATCTTCATCTCGACGCCCAACTGAGCAAATGTCTGCTGCAAGAACTGCTGCACCTGCTCGCGAAGCGGATCGCCTGACGTGGTCGAGCTGGCAAAGGACAGACGGACGCCGCTTTTGGCACGAACGCCATCCCGCCCGGGCGCCCAGCCGGCTTGGTCGAGGATCTGGCGCGCGCGGTCCAGATTGTATGCGTGTGCCGGAAGATTGGGGTTATAGTAGGTGGACTGCCTCGGCATGAAGGTCTCCGTCGGAGTCGGCACGCCGTAATAGAGCCCCTGGATGATCGATTCCTTGTCGATGGCTGCGTAGAGCGCCTCACGGACTGCAAGTTCCTTGAACTGTGGACGCTCCAAATTCAGGTAAAAGGACTCGAATGAAGCCTTTGGGACCAGTGTCACCACTCGGTTCGCCAGCGCCTTGGCTTCCTCGTAATGATCAGCTGTGATGTACGGCTGCCCCATCAGGTCCACATCACCGCTCTTGAACTGAGTGTAGAGGACGGTGAGATCGGGAATGTATTTGAAGATCAGCTTCTCGATGTGTGGGCCTTCTCCGAAATATTCGGGGTTAGCCACGAGTTCGAGATGATCGCCTGCAACCCGCTTACCCCATTTGAATGCGCCGGTGCCGACCGGCGCCTGGTTGAAGGCGGCGTTGTTTGGATTGGCCTCCTTCTCGAGGATGTGCTTGGGCACGATGAAGGTTTCGGTCAGGAACGAAAGATAAGGCGCAAAAACCTGTTCCATTCGCCACGAGATCTCCGTGGGCGAGATCACCGTGATGTCGCGCACGAGGGCATGGCCAGCTGTGCGCCAACTCCGGAAGGCGGGATTGGTGATCAGTTCGAGGGTGAATTTCACATCCTCGGCCGTGAAGGGTTTGCCGTCGTGCCAGCGCACACCGTCACGCAGACGGATGCGCCATTTGAGGCCGTCCTCCGAAATGCCGCCGTTCTTCTGGTTCGGTACTTCGACGGCAAGGTTGGGCTCAATCTCACCCTTTGGGTCGATCCGGAAGAGCGCGTCGAAAACCGAGAAATGCACACCATCATCGACTTCAATGTGCGCCATCAGCGGATTGAAGACGGTCGGCTCTTGTCCAAGTCCGACGACGATGCGACCGCTCGGTTTGGCGGGGGCCTTCTGAGCGAAGGCGGGCGTACCCAACAGGCCTGGTGCAGCGAGGCCGGCAGCCCCGGCCACCATCAATCGAAGTGCATTGCGCCGTGAATAGCTCGAGTCAAAATAGGCTTCCGTCATGACCTCTCCTCGTTCTTGGCTGTGTCCCGCCGGTATTCATTGACTCCCGCGAGCGCGCGAGCGCCCCTTGGCTGCTCGCCGGGGATGGCAGCGACGAGCTCGCGCGTGTAGGCGGATTTCGGGTCCAGGAAGATCTGCGACGGCGGTCCGCGTTCGATGATCTGTCCTCGATGCATGACGGCGATCTCATCGCAAATCTGGCTGGCAACGCGCAAATCATGCGTGATGAAGATCATCGAGACGCCGGTCTCCCGCTGAATCTGATCCAGCAGCTTCAGGATTTGGGCCTGGATCGAGACATCAAGCGCGGAGACGGCTTCGTCGGCGATCAGCAGTTGTGGTTTGAACATCAGCGCACGGGCGATGCCGACGCGCTGGCGCTGACCGCCGGAAAATTCGTGCGGATAGCGGTCGAAGGCGCCTGAATCCAGGCCGACATGGGACAGAAGCTCCCGCGCCCGCTCACCAGCCTCTCTGTGCGGCACGCCATGCGCGACCGGCCCGACTGTGAGAATTTGCCCGACCGTCGAGCGCGGGTTGAGCGACGCAAAAGGATCCTGGAAGATCATCTGGATTTTTGGCCTTAGCGGCCTAAACTCGGCCTCGGTAAGCCGGGCGACGTCGCGGCCTTCGAAGAAAATCGAGCCACCGTCGCTCTCCATGAGCTTGATCAGCAGCCGCCCGAGCGACGATTTGCCCGAACCGCTTTCTCCGACAACGCCTAGCGTGCGGCCCTGCGTGAGATCGAACGAGACACCATTGACCGCAGGCACGATGCGCTGCGTACGGAAAAGCGCACTGCCGCTACGATAGGTCTTGACCAGACACTCGACCTTCAGGATTGACGCCCTGTCGGCGGCTTCCAAGGGATTGCGGTCCTTGCCGGTCAGGTGCGGCACGGCCGCGATCAGGCGGCGCGTATAGAGGTGACTGGGCGACTTGAGCACCTGCTCGGCACTGCCTTGCTCCACGCAATGACCCTTCTCCATCACCACAACGGAATCGGCAATCTCCGCCACGACTCCAAAGTCATGGGTGATGAACATCACGCTCATTCCCTTGCGGCGCTGAATGTCGCGGATCAGTTTGAGGATCTGCGCCTGCGTCGTCACGTCGAGGGCGGTCGTCGGCTCGTCCGCAATCAGGATCGCGGGCTCAAGAGCCAGAGCCATGGCGATCATCACCCGCTGCCGTTGCCCGCCCGAAAGCCGGAATGGATACTGGTGATACATGAGTTGCGGATCGGGAAGGCCGACCTCAACCAACAAGTCTATGGCGCGGCTGCGACGGGATTTCGCGGTCCCAACGTCGTGCGCTGCCATCACTTCCTCGATCTGCGCGCCCACGGTCATCAGCGGATTGAGCGCTGAGAGCGGATCTTGAAAGATCATCGAGACGACGCGGCCGCGAAGGTTGCGGAGCTTATCGGGCGAGATGGCTACGATGTCGGTCCCATTCAGGTCGATCGAACCCGAGGCAACACGTATCGCCTTGGGCAGAAGCCCCATGATCGCATTGGCTGTGACCGACTTGCCCGATCCGGACTCTCCAATGATGCACAGTATCTGACCCCGCTTCAGATCAAAGGAGACGTTCTCGACGGCGTGAGCCCGCTCCATCCCGGCCGGCAGGCTCACGGTCAGTTCGCGCACCGAGAGTGCCACATCTTCCGAAGCTACAGCCTGAGAGGCAGAGGCCATTTGAACAGTCTCCCCTTTCAACGGCGTTGGGTCATTCTGCTGCGGATTGGCTCTTCGGCCATTGTTGCCGCCGCGACGATCGGACAGGTCGAAAATTCGCCGCTCATTTTGCCATTCCCTGTTCGGAGAGTGCGACATGATTCAAAGCTTGGTGCTCGACAGGAAAAAGCTGTCGCTCAAGCCAAAACATCGGACGAGCGGCCAACTCGATCACTGAATCGAAGTTCGTGGAGCTAACAGTCCCATCCAGCTTGATTGCTCTTGTGGAGGTCTGTTCCTGGACAAGGCTCATCCAGCGTCCCTTTAGAACTTCTGCCACTGATCGACATTGACCCGGCATTCGCGAGTTTGACTGCTTCAATCACCCCAGAGTCGCCGAAACGCGCCGTATGGGCAGCAGGAAGTTCTGAAAACGAAGTGCCATCTGGCATTTCAGTCTGCGCCGCGACGAGAGAACTCTCAGGCGGCCTGCCTTGTGCACGGCACGGCTGCACGCGCTCAACGCCTGATGCCCTGGTGCTTTGGCGAATGAGGTGGGCGCGAGCAACGTGTTCTCGCAATAATAGCTTGAACAGTAGTCGGCAAACCGCAGAATATTCCGTCTAATCACAAATTCCCGCAGAGCACCTGCCGCGAATGCTCAGCTACGATAGGTCAAACGCCGGGAGTCCTCGCTTCATGAGTGCGCCGCTCATCCATATTGAATCAAGCCCGTCTCTGCCTCAAGAGGCTGACGTCGTCGTCATTGGCGGCGGCGTGGTGGGCGTGTTCACGGCTTACTATCTCGCCCGCCGCGGCGTTAAGGTCGCCTTGCTAGAGAAGGGGCGTGTCGCCGCCGAGCAGTCCAGTCGCAATTGGGGATGGTGCCGTCAACAGAATCGCGACGCACGCGAGCTACCGATCGCCACCAAGAGTCTCGATCTTTGGGAGAGAGTAGCACAGGAGACCGGGGAAGACACGGGCTTCCGCCGCTGCGGGCTTCTCTATCTGTCGAATGACGAGAATGAGCTGACCTGCTGGGCGAAATGGCGCGATTTTGCAAAGACGGTCGGCGTTACGACACACATGTTGAGCACGAACGAAGCTAGCGAGAGAGGCAAAGCGACGGGCCGCAAATGGAAAGGCGGCGTCTCCTCTCCAACCGACGGAACGGCAGACCCTTCGAAGGCTGTGCCCGTGGTCGCGCGTGCGATGATGACGGCGGGCGGCACGGTGCACCAGCACTGCGCCGCTCGCGGCATAGAGCTCCGTGCCGGCCGGGTGAACGGCGTAGTGACCGAAATGGGCACAATCCGGATCAACACGGTGGTCATGGCAGGAGGGGCCTGGGCCTCTTCGTTCTGCAACCAGCTCGGCATTCGCTTCCCACAGGCGTCCGTGCGCCAGTCCATTCTCGCCGTGGCTCCTGGCGCGGCGGGTCTGCCCGACGCCCTGCACACTGCAGTCGTGTCGCTCACGCGGCGTAGCAGCGGCGGGTACACGCTGGCGATAAGCGGGCGCGCGCGAGTCGATCCAACGCCGCAGCAATTCAGGTTCGCCCGCGAATTCGTGCCGATGTTTGCTCGCCGCTGGCGCAGTCTCGCCCCTGGAGCATTCGAGGGCATGCGCCAAGGTCATGAATCCTTGGCGAAGTGGGCGCTCGATGAGACGACCCCGATGGAGCTGAACCGGACACTTAATCCCCGTCCCGACATGCGGCAGATTCGGCTGACACATAAAAGAGCTTGCGAATTGCTGCCTGAACTCCGTCGCGTCGCAATCTCCAATGTCTGGGCCGGCTATATTGACAGCACACCGGATGGCGTTCCCGCCATCGGTGAGGTGGGGGCGATTCCGGGCTTTATCCTTGCGGCCGGGTTCAGCGGACACGGTTTCGGGATTGGTCCCGGCGCAGGGCACCTGATGGCGGACATCATTACTGGTACTGCACCGATCGTCGACCCGCGTCCATACAGGCCGGAGCGGCTGAAAACGGGTGCCTGGGGCAAGGTCGCCGAGTTCTGAAAAGCAATCTCTCCGCCCGGTGGGAAAGGATGCTGGTTGGTGCTATGACAGTGCGTATGACGCTGAAGCCTCAAAGCCTTGACGCCGCTATGGCTCCCATCTCATGGCATTGCCTATGAAGCTCGATAAGATCGACATCAGGATTTTATGCGAACTGCAGAAGAACGGGCGGACTTCCAACGTCGAGCTCGCAGAGCTGATAAACCTTTCCCCGAGCCCGTGCCTGATGCGCGTCAAGAGGCTCCAGACGGAGGGCTTCATCACCGGCTATTCCGCCCAGATCGACGTCTCCAAGCTCGGACAAACTCTGACTGTGTTCGCCGAGATCACGCTCAAAAATCATCGCCAGATCGATTTCGCGCGCTTTCTCACGACCATCGAAAAGATAGATTCGGTCGTCGAATGTCATCTGGTTTCGGGCGGATATGACTACCTGGTGAAGTTTATCACAGCGGGAATCAGCGAATATCAAGCGCTGATGGAACGTCTCGTCGAGATGGATATCGGAATCGACAAATACTTCAGTTTTGTCGTGCTGAAGTCCCCGATCGTGAAATCCCATCTGCCTCTCGAAAGCATATTCAATAGCTGAAGAACAATCCTCCACCCCGGGGAGCATGGGCAGATCGCCGGGCCGGCGCTACGGCTCAGGCTTTTTCTGGCCTCGGAATGACAGGCGCAGTGATTATCCTTTCATCGCCGCGCGGACGTCCCTGTCTTCGAGGGTTTGGTCGAGCGTCATGCGAGTTCGTTCGATGATGCCGTCGATGTCCGCATCCGTGCAGCAGAGCGGGGGCGCAAGACCCAGCACGCCCTGGGCAAAGGCGCGGATGACGAGACCGTTGTCCCATGCGCGGTCGAATATGCGGCGCGCGGCGTCAGCTTCCGCCGGCAGGGGCGTCTTGCGCTCCTTGTCCGTGACGAGCTCGATTGCGGCCAGCATGCCGCGACCACGGACATCGCCGACAAGTGGATGATCGGCAAGCGCGCGAAGGCCTTCCATCAGGCGGTGCCCCGCCTTTCGGCCGTTTGCCAACAAGCCATTTTCGTAAAGATCCAGGCACGCGAGCCCGACCGCTGCACTGACGGGATGCGCGGAATAGGTGTAGCCGTGGCCGACGGCCGTCTTGCCGGCTCCGTCCGCAATCGTGTTGTAGACGCGGTCGGACATGAAAACGGCTCCCATCGGCACATAGCCCGACGTCAGACCCTTTGCGGTGGTCATGAAATCCGGCACGACGTCGTCTTCTTCGCAGGCGAAAAATGGGCCGACACGACCAAAGCCAGTGATGACCTCATCGACTACGAACAAAATATCGTTCTCCTTGCAAACGGCGTGCATGGCTTTCAACCAAGATGGCGGTGGCACGAGGACACCCCCTGATCCCTGAATTGGCTCGACGTAAAAAGCCGCAATGCGATCTGCGCCAAGTTCGGCGATCTTGGCTCGCAGGGCCGCGACCGACGCAGCAATGATAGCCTGAGGATGGGAACCGACAGGATTACGATAGGTATAGTGCGACGGAATTTTGTGCTGCCAGCTATAAGGTACCCCAAAGCCCGCATGAAAGGCGGGGATCGCGGTCAAGCCGGACCCTGCCGTCGACGATCCGTGGTAGCCATGCTCGACGGAAATGAACTGATCCTTCTGCGGCGTACCCTTGGCATGATAATAGTACCGAATAAATCGGATTGTGCTGTCGACGGCATCGGAGCCACCTAGCGTGAAGTAAACATGGTTCAGATCGCCAGGCGCCAATTCGGCCAACCTGGCGGCCAGCCGGATGGCCGGATCGGAGCCCAACCCGAAATAGCCCGTCGCGTAAGGCAGCTCGCGCAACTGCTTCGTGGCAGCTTCAACGATGCTCTCTTGTCCGTACCCGACGTTGACACACCACAGACCAGCAAACCCGTCGAGCAATTGATGTCCCGATGCATCGGTCAGGGTCGCGCCCTTCGCTGATCTTAACACCCGCACACCCAAGGCCTCGTGACCGCGATAGGATGAGACCGGGTGAACCAGATGTGCGCGGTCCAGCTCGATCAGCGAATTGCTCAACATTTCGGCCTCCATATCAACCCGAAACGCAAAGTAGGATATCGACGACAGCAGTTCCTCCCAAGCTGCGCCTGAGCCAAAGGAGTTTTGACTTTCGTTTTTGATCGACGCCGCATCTTATACCGCGGCGGCGTCCGCCGCGTGGCGGTGCTGTTCAACTCGAAAGGTTGCTTGGCGCAACTCTCTGCCAAGGCTTCGAGCCGATACGACACAATCTGCTTCCGGCTCCAGCGAAAGCGGCGCTTTATCTTACGCGATGCTCATTATGATGCTTGTCGTACTGGCACGCGGTGCCGAGAGGATTGGAGGATACCACGACATGACCGAGTTCCGACCGAAATATATCACTTTCGATTGCTACGGCACGCTGACGAATTTCGACATGGCCGGTGCGGCAAGGCGAGTCTACGGCTCCCAGCTTTCTGCCACGACGATGGCAAGTTTCATCAAGGATTTCGCCGCCTATCGCCTGGACGAAGTTCTTGGCGCGTGGAAGCCATACTTCGAGGTCGTGCATAATTCGGTAGAGCGCGCGTGCAAGCGCAACGGTGTCGTATTTCGGCCGGAGGATGCCCAGCGCATCAATGAAGAGATCCACACATGGGGTCCACACCCCGACGTCCCGGCGGGTCTGGCCAAAGTTGCCAGGGAGATTCCGCTGGTCATCCTGTCGAATTCCATGAAGAACCTCATCATGTCGAACGTCGAGAAGCTCGGCGCGCCCTTCCACACGGTCATCACGGCCGAGGAAACCGGCGCCTACAAGCCGCACATGAAAGGCTTTGAATACATGCTGGACAAGCTTGGCTGCGGTCCGGAAGATATCACCCACGTCTCATCCTCCTTCCGCTACGACCTGATGACAGCCTACGACCTGGGCATCAAGAGCAAGGTGTGGGTGAACCGCGGTCATGAGCCCGCGAATCCCTTCTATGAATACACTGAGGTCGCTGACATCGGCGGGCTCGCCGCCGCAGTCGGCTTGGAGCCCCTTCGAAGAAGTGCGTGAAGGCGTATCCTTTTCGGGCTCTTTCGCGGCACGTAGACCTTCGAAAATTTCAGTAGAGACTGTTGCGTGATGAATAAAGGGGGCGGTTCGACCGCTCCCTTTTTCTGTGTTCGAACTACTCATCCGACAGAATTGTGTTACTTCGCTGTCGAGGCATCATGGTGTTGTCGCGCGGATGCGGTCCGCCGCAAAATCGGAGAACCCTTCGATTCCTCTCCTGAAACCAGGAATCGCCCCCTTATTCCAATCCGCCGACATGAAGCGTTTTGATCTCAAGATATTCATCTATCCCGAGCTGGGATCCTTCGCGCCCCAGCCCGGACTGCTTTACACCGCCGAACGGCGCGACCTCGGTCGAGATCAGGCCGGTGTTCAGGCCCACCATGCCGAATTCCAGCGCCTCGGCAACGCGCCACGAGCGCTTGAGGTTTTCAGTGTAGAAGTAGGCGGCAAGGCCGAAGGGCGTGCCGTTCGCGATCGCGATCGCTTCGTCCTCCGTCTCGAAGCGGAAAAGCGGCGCGACTGGTCCGAACGTCTCTTCTGAGGCCAAGAGCATGTCAGTCGTTGCCTCACCGAGCACGACGGGGCGCGCATACTGCCGACCTTCCGGCATACGTTCGCTCTGCGAGATGATCTTCGCGCCTTTGTCCAGGGCGTCTGTGACGTGCCGCTTGATCTTTTCTATCGCCGCGCCATTGATCATTGGTCCGATTTCGACACCTTCTTCGGTGCCGGCACCGACCTTCATTTTTGCGACCCGGCTGGCGAGCCTTTTCGCAAAGGCATCGTAAACGCCGGATTGCACCAGAATGCGATTGGAGCAAACGCAGGTCTGTCCGCCATTACGAAACTTCGACGCAATCGCGCCCTCGACGGCCCGGTCAACATCGGCATCATCAAAGACGATGAACGGCGCGTTGCCGCCGAGCTCGAGGCTGAGCTTCTTGATGTTGGCGGCGGCGCCTTTCATCAGCAATGCGCCGACGCGAGTCGACCCGGTAAACGAGATCTTGCGGACAGTTTCATTGTCCATCAGTTCCTGGCCGATTTCCGCGGGCATGCCCGTCACGATATTAATCACGCCCGCCGGGATCCCTGCCCGCTGCGCAAGAACGCCGATCGCGAGCGCCGAAAATGGCGTAAATTCAGATGGCTTGATGACCACGGTGCAGCCCGCAGCAAGCGCAGGTGCCACCTTGCGCGTGATCATGGCGTTAGGAAAGTTCCAGGGGGTGATGATCCCGCAGACGCCTACCGGCTCTTTCAGCACCAGAATGCGGCGATCGGCAGTGGGTGAAGGGATGGTCGATCCGTTGATCCGGCGTGTCTCTTCCGCAAACCATTTTACGAAGGATGCCCCATAGCGGATTTCTCCGAGCGATTCAGCAAGCGGCTTACCCTGTTCCAGAGTCAGCAAGAGCGCCAGATCCTGCTCATGCTGCCGCATCAGCTCATACCAACGCTCCAAAAGTGCCGCGCGTTCTGCATGAGTAGTCTTCTTCCAAGCTTTGAACGCATCAGCCGCAGCGTTGATTGCAGCCGCAGTCTCGTTACGCCCCATATCGGGGATGGTACCAAGGACGTTCTGGCTGGCAGGATCAATGACATTGGCAGTGGCTTTCGCGCTCGCATCTCGCCAATTGCCGCCGATCAGCCCTTGCTGGCGAAACAGATCCTTGTCCTTCAATGCAATCATCTACATGTTCCTTTGCCTTCGGGCCCAACTCCGCCATTCCTGCTTGCCAACCGAGCAGGTCTGCACTACGAGAACGCTCTTGGATTTGCGACTGGCGAGCAAAGCCGGCTCATTTGAGCAATAAAGGCCGCACACCGCATTTTTTCATCGAGAATTGCCTGACGGCGCTGAAGCCGGTCAGGCGCGACTTTGAAAGTCGATTGTTCTGCCAAGCCAGATTTCGACCGCTCTGAGCATTGCGCTCAGTCATAAGCGCTGACGTAGATCTTTCGCACGGTCTCGATCGTGCGCCAGACGCCGACAAAGCCCGGTTTCATCACGAAGCTGTCGCCGCCGCGGTAAGTCCTGGTCTCACCACCCTTTTCCTCAATTTCGATGAGACCCGAGATGATGTGGCAGAACTCGTAAGTGGTGCCTTTGATGGAATGGGTCTCGCCGGGCGTTGCTTCCCAGACGCCGGTCAGCACCTTCTCGGCTTTGGAGGCGTCCTGCGCCCAGGTCTTGAAGGATGGATTGCCCGAAATGAGTCGTTCCGGAGCAGGCAAGGTGTTCTTTGGTGCGAAGTCCGGATTGGTATCGATAGTAATCAGAAGTGACATGGCATTATCCCTGGTTAATAGCCGAGTGTTCGATCGACAAGCCCGATCGGATTTTTTCCCGCGCGGTGGCGCCTGATGTTTTCTACGACGGATTGTGCCGCCGTATGCGGTTGCGTCACGGATGCGATGTGCGGCGTTATCATGACCTTCGGATGTGCCCAGAGCGCATGGCCTTCCGGCAGCGGCTCGGGGTCAGTGACATCGAGCATAGCTGCCGCGAGGCGGCCGCTGTCGAGCGCCTCGATGAGTGCGGCCTGATCGAGCTGCGGGCCGCGGCCGAGATGCAGCAGTCGCGCTCCCATCGGCAAAAGCGAGAAGAGTTTTGCGTTCAGGAGGCCGCGGGTTTGCTCCGTCAGGGGCAGAAGACAGACGAGAATATCCGTTCCTCTCAGGAAACTGCCTAGCCGATCGTCGCCATGAAAGCAGGTGACGCCCTCGACTACCTTTTTGCTGCGGCTCCATGCGGCAAGGGAAAATCCAAAGGGCTTGAGGCGATCGATTGCCGCTTGCGCCAGCATCCCAACGCCCAGGAAACCCACGCGGCGTTCGGTCGCCTGTGGAGTGACAATATCTTGCCACTCGCCCCTTCTCTGCTGCTCCCGATATGCGAGCATCTCGCGATGGAGCGCCAGCACGCCAAGCACGACGTATTCCTGCATCATGCGTATGATGCCATCCTCGACCATACGCACCAGCATCACATGATCGGGTATGATCTCGGGCACGAACTGGTCGACTCCGGCACCGATCGAAAAGAGCACCTCCAAATTGCGATAACGCGAGACGTCGTCCGGCACGTTCCAGGTCAGCAGATACCGCACCTTTTCCGGGTCGATGCTTTTCCTACCCTGGTAGAATTCAAGATCGGGGAGCTCGCGCGCAAATATCTGGCGGAAAATTGCGCCCCGAGCGGCATCGGAATTGAAAAGAAACCCCATCTAGGGACCCTTCGTGTCACGCGGCGAGATGCTCGATGACTTGTTGGCGCGCAGCGAGCTCGCCGGGCATCTACAGCCTAGCGGCAAGCAGAAGCTTTCTCTGCCGAATATCGGTGCGCTATATGCCGAACATTTCGAACACTTGCACCAAAACAGGTGAAACCTGCTGGCTTTCCGTGCAATGCTGCGGCAAACACGTCTGCTGTCGCAACTGGGCAGCTAAAGCACGACAAGCCATAGACGTTGGCATTCCGCGAAGGAATGAACTGAGATGGGACGATCCGTACGCCTGAAGTCCTTCGAATTGGTCGCGCGCGACATTCGAGACGTTGATGTGAAGCTGCTCCACGCGCTCTCGATTGCCGTCGGCTGGCCGCATCGGCCAAAGGACTGGGATTTCCTGCGCCGCGCCGGTCAGGGCATCGTCGCTGTTGACGGCATCGGGCGCGTTTTCGGAAGTGCGATGTGGTTCCCCCACGGACACGAATTCGCCACCATCGGCCTGGTACTCACATCGCCGCGCACCCAAGCACAAGGTACCGGCCGATGGCTGATGGAACAGGTGTTCGAACGGTGCGAGGATCGGAGTCTTGCCCTGAACTCGACCGATGCTGCCTATCATCTTTATCTGTCGCTGGGCTTCACCAAGGAAGCGGTCGTGTATCAGTGGCAGGGAGAGATCGTATCACCCCTTCCACCGACATCAGTTCTGGATGGCGAATTGAGGTCGGCGTCAGCCGAAACTCTCAATGAGATTGCGGCGCTGGATGAGCGCGCATTCGGCACGAGCCGCCGGGAGCTGCTTGCTCTGCTTTCGGAAGGTGCGTCAATCTGTGTACTGCGCCGCGACGGCAAGACCGTCGGCTACTCCATGAAGCGCGAATTCGGGCGTGGTCACGTGATCGGTCCCATTGTCGCCAGCAATGATTATGACGCGATCCATCTCACGGCCGTGCATCTTAAGGATCTCACCGGCCGTTTCGCCCGCGTCGATACCCGGGAGCAAACGGGCCTGTTTGCTGACTATCTTCAGCAGAGCCGCCTCGCGATCAGCGAGACGGTCACAACCATGTCCAAGGGGCGGCGATTCCTCAACCGAAAGGAAAACGAGCCGTGGGTCTACGGATTGGCCGCTCACGCGTTGAGCTGAGCTGTGAAGCGAATTGTTAGTGGCGCCTGTCCCACGAATATAAATGATAACGACCACTTATTCGGCAACTTCGATTCCGGAGTGTCAGAAAAATTTTCGCGGCGAATTTCGATATTCCGAGCAACAAAACTAAACCGCTGAATGTTGCGACTATTCCCTACGTGGCCGCTCCCTCCCCATTCAAGCTACGGCCCGAAACGGTTTCCGCCCATGCGTTGTTCCGCGATGCCGGCAGCCGCTCAAGTGGCCGAACTCTGGATGATACCCATGCAGAGGTATTTGATTTCCAGATAGTCCTCGATGCCGTATTTCGAACCCTCACGGCCGTTGCCGCTCTCCTTGACGCCGCCGAACGGTGCAACCTCGGTCGAGATCAGGCCTTCGTTGATACCGACGATGCCGTACTCGAGCGCTTCGGCAACGCGCCAGACCCGTCCGATATCGCGGCCGTAGAAATAGGCCGCAAGTCCGAACTCGGTATCGTTCGCAAGGCGGATCGCTTCCTCTTCAGTCTTGAAGCGGAATACGGGCGCGACCGGGCCAAAAGTTTCCTCCCGGAAGATCAACATGTCCGGCGTGGCGTCCGCCAATACCGTCGGTTCAAAGAACGTGCGGCCAAGCGCATGGCGCTTCCCACCGATGGCGACGCGCGCTCCCTTGGAAACCGCATCGGAAACATGCTCTTCGACTTTCTCCACGGCGGCGATGTCGATCAGCGGACCAATCGCGACGCCGGGCTCGAACCCGTCACCGATCTTGAACGCACTAACCGCCTCAGCCAGACGCGAGACAAACAAATCGTAGATCTTGTCCTGCGCAAGGAAGCGATTGACGCAAACACAGGTCTGGCCGGCATTGCGGTATTTCGAAGCCATCGCGCCCTTGACCGCGGCATCGATGTCCGCATCGTCGAAGACGATGAACGGCGCGTTGCCGCCGAGCTCCATCGATGTCCGCTTCACCGTCGACGCGCTCTGCGCCATCAGCTTCTTGCCGATTTCGGTCGAACCCGTGAATGTCACCTTGCGTACGATCGGATTGGAGGTCATTTCGCCGCCGATCGCCGACGCCGAACCTGTGATGACGGACAGCACACCTTGAGGGACGCCTGCCCGCTCCGCCAGCAGCGCAAGCGCCAGCGCGGACAGTGGTGTCTGGCTTGCCGGCTTGACGACCATGGTGCAACCCGCCGCCAGGGCCGGGCCCGCCTTGCGCGTGATCATCGCGGCCGGAAAATTCCACGGGGTGATTGCGGCACAAACGCCGATCGGCTGCTTTAGCACGATGATGCGTCGGTCGGCCGTGAACCCCGGGATCGTATCGCCATAGACGCGTTTTGCTTCCTCGCCGAACCACTCGACGAAGCTTGCGGCATAGGCGATCTCGCCCTTGGCTTCAGCAAGCGGCTTGCCCTGCTCCGCCGTCATGATCGCACCGAGATCGTCCTGGTTCGCCATCATCAGATCGAACCAGCGTCGCAGGATCACGGCGCGCTCTTTCGCGGTACGGGCTCGCCACGCCGGTAGCGCAGCGTTGGCGAATTCGATCGCCCGCCGGGTCTCGGCCATCCCCATGTTGGGGACATGTCCGACCACGGCGCCGGTCGAGGGATTATCGACCGTGATGGTGGCGCCGTTATCGGCGGCTACCCACGCACCTGCCACCGGACAGGCATCGCGCAACAGGGTCGGATCTTTGAGCGTGAGTTTCGAAGCCATGATGAAGACAGCCAGGTTGGAATTAACACGTTATAATGCAGTTCGGCATGAAGCATTCAGCGCTAAGTGGAGTCGTGGCCGCTCAGAAACTGCGTCACGACCTCGATCTGTTCGTCAGCGATCAGGGCCGGCGCATGCCCGCAGTCCGCGACGGTGTGAACGCGGACATTGCGATTGCGCCGCATCATGTCCTTGAGGACGCCTTCGGAAAGCAAATCCGATTGCTGCCCGCGTATGACCAGAATGGGGACATCGATCGCATCCCAGTATTTCCAGAGATCGACGCTGTAGTGCCAAGGGTTTCGAAAGGCCTGAGCGATGTTCGCATCGCACAGCGGCTTGAAGCAGCGCCCCTCCACGCTCCAGGCCACGCTATGCGTTGTCAGATGCCGCCAGTGCACATCCTCCAATCGCCCGAAAGGCGCCAGAACCCGCCGGTAGTAGCCTTCGGCCTGTTCGATCGTCTCAAACGATTTGGGCGCCTCGTTGAGATTGGCACCGAGACGAAGCAATCCGGTCCAGGGCAGATAGGGTCCGATGTCGTTGATGACGATGCGACGGATCGGACTGCCCGGAAGGGCAGCCAGCACCATCCCGATCAAGCCGCCCAGCGACGTTCCAACCCAATCGATCTCCGTTGCACCAAGAGCTGCCATCAACACGGTCATGTCGCTGCAATATTGCGGCAAGGCATAGTCGCTGCTGTCGTGCAGCCGTTCGCTTTGTCCGCGGCCCGGCAAGTCCGGGCAGACGACCTGCCGCCCTGCCATTGCGAGAACTGCGGCGAGGTGATCGAAGTCCCGGCCGTTTCTGGTCAAGCCATGGACGCAGAGCACCGGCCGCACCGCGGGCGCGGGCCCCCAATCCGTGAATGCGATACGATGGAAGCTGCGCCGGGTCAGCCCGCGCACCGATCCGGTGCGGTCGGGCGCCCTCTGCCGTCCTTCAGGCCAGTCCGTGGGGCGCAACTCGGTGGATTTCAGCCCCATCGGTCTATTCGACAAACCGGTGGGCGTCGGCCGAGGTTTCGAAGATATGCGGCGCGACGTCGCGGCGGGCCAGCGCGTCGCCGAGCTTCAGGCGCATGAATGCGCTGGTGGTGTAGCGCGAGGCATGATCGTAGCAGGTCCGCTCGACCTCGGCGGCCATTGAAAACCATTTCTCCGTCATGTCGGGAGCGATGTAAGACGAATCGTAGTTGACGACTGCGGAAAACCGGCGTCCGACACGATGGAAGAGTTCGAGGATCGACGCCCGGATTACCTCGACGTCGGCATCTCTATGGACCCGATAGCCGTCAAGTCCGAGAAAAAGCGTGTTGCGATCGGCATCGTACGACAGCCGCTCCGCCAGCGGCCGATTGAGCAGCCGGTCGTCGAGCTGCATCAGGGCCTCGCTGAACAGCGAAACATCCATGGATTTCGGCGCGCGGATGATGGGCCGAAAGCCCATGAGCGCGAGAATGTCGCGCTCCATATCGATACCCGGCGCGATCTCGATCAGTTCGAGACCCTCGGGAGTGAGGCGGAACACGCATCGCTCCGTCACATAGAGAACGGGCTGCCTGTTGGTTGCGGCAAGCTGGCCCGAAAACGTGATCTGATCCACCTTGTCGATGAATTTCGAGGACTTGCCTTCGCTGAGGATCTTGAGCTGACCATCCACGACCGACGTCTTGAGCCCACCGGTGGTGAAGGTGCCTGCGAAGATCAGCCGGCGCGCATTCTGGGATATGTTGATGAAGCCGCCGGCGCCGGCCAGACGGCCATTGAACAGGCTGACGTTGACGTCGCCGCGGCCATTGACCTGAGCCATGCCGAGACAGGCCAGATCGAGCCCGCCGCCGTCGTAGAAATCGAACATCTGGTTCTGGTCGATGATCGATTCTGCATTGATCGAAGCACCGAAATCGAGACCGCCTTGCGGAATACCGCCGATGATGCCGGGCTCGGCAGTCAGCGTCACAAAGTCGAACAGCTTTTCTTCGGCGGCAACCGAGGCGACTCCCTCCGGCATGCCGATGCCGAGATTGACCACGCCGCCCATCGGCAATTCCAGGGCGCAGCGGCGCGCAATGATCTTGCGGTTATCCAGCGCCATCGGAACATTGCGATCGGCCGGCGCGCGCAATTCGCCCGAAAATGCTCCGTTGTAACCCGTGGCATAGGTCTGGACATGGTTTTCGGGCTGCGCAACGACGACGCAGTCGATCAAGACGCTCGGAATTTTGACGTGACGCGGATTGAGCGAGCCGGAGGCGGCGATGCGCTCCACCTGCGCGATGACGAATCCCTTGCAGTTCTTGGCGGCCGTTGCCAGCGCCAGATTGTCGAGGGTCAACGCCTCTTTTTCCATCGAGATGTTGCCGTTGTGGTCGGCGGTGGTACCTCTGATGATCGCAACGTTGATGGGAAATGCCTTGTAGAACAGCCATTGTTCGCCGTCGATTTCGATCATCCGCACCAGCTCTTCGGTGGTGCGCGCATTCAGCTTTCCGCCACCATTGGCCGGATCGACGAAGGTGCCGAGCCCGACCTTGGAGAGAAGCCCGGCCTTGCGCCCCGCAATTTCACGAAACAGATGCGATACGCATCCGAGCGGCAAGTTATAGGCCTCGACGTGATTGTCGACCGCCATCCGGGCGAGCTTCGGAACCAGGCCGAAATGTCCGCCGACCAGGCGTTTGATCAGGCCGGGATGCGCCAGGCGGTTGAGGCCGCGATCGGCGCCGTCTCCCGGCGCCGCCGCGAACACCAGCGAAAGGTCCCGCGGCTCTCCGGTCTGCACGAAACGCCGCTCCAGCGCCTTGATGATTTCATCGGGCGTTCCCACGCCGACGAAGCCGGACGAGGCGACGGTGTCACCGGAACGGATGATGGCAACCGCCTCGGCGGCGTCGACGATCTTGTTGCGCATCAGGCTTCACTTCCGGGATTGGCGTCGCGGGCGACCAGCCAGTCGGCAATGCTCTGGCTCAGCTTGCCCTGCGATTTGCTGGAGACGAACAGGCCGACATGGCCGCCGGGCAGCGGAATTTCGGTGTAATCCGTGCTGCCTATCTTCGCTCCGAGCGCGCGCGAGCAGTCCGGCGGAATGATATGGTCATCCAACGCAAAAACATTCAGCACGGGAGCCGTGATAGACTTCAGATCGACCCGACGGCCGGACAGTTCAAAGCTGCCATCGACCAGGCGGTTCTCCTGGTAGAGATCCTTCAGCCACTGCTTCGCCGCTCCGCCAGGATGATGCGGACGGTCCGCGAGCCACTTTTCCATGCGGAGGAAATTCATGAACTTGGCCTCGTCATCGACGACGTCGATGAGATCGACATTGTATTTCGTCAGTGAGCGCATCGGCGTCATCATCGAGAACACCGAGCTCATGAACTCGCCCGGCAGCACGCCGTAAGTATCGACCAGCTTGTCGATGTCATCAGGATCGAGGCTGCGGGTCCAAAGGTTGAGGAAGCCGTGGTGCGCGGCCTTGTCCTTGACATCGGCATGGAAGTCGATTGGGGTAATGGTGATGACGAGATTTTTGACCTTTTCCGGATGCAGAGCGGTGTAGCACGTCGTAAAGACGCCGCCTTCGCAGATGCCGAGCAGCGTGATCTTGTCATGGCCGGTTTCCTGCGCGATGCGGTCGACTGCGGCATCGATGTAGTCATCGACGTAATCATCAATTTTCAGCCATCGCTCGGTTCGGCCCGGCTGGCCCCAGTCGATCAGCCAGAGATCGAGCCCTTTTGAGAGAAGGCTGCGCACCAGCGAGCGGTCAGGCTGTAAATCAGCCATGGTATACCGCCCGATCAGGCCGTAGGCCAAAAGGACGGGCGTCTTCGCCGTCGCTTCCGCCATCGGCTCATAATGGAACAGCTCGACCTTGTCGCGGCGCATCATGAGATGCTTCGGTGTCGTGCCGATGGCGACGTCTTCATCCCGCGTATTGGCGATCAACTGTGTCGCCTTGAACATCTTCTCGGCGTTGGCCGCCATGTCCCGGGCGAAGCGCGAGGTTTGGTTCTCCTGATCGCTCATCGTGCGGCTTCGCTCTTCTGGTCGCGGATCTGGCGGGCGAGCGTACGGACTTCTCGGCGGAGTTCGGTCAATTGCTGCGTCACGTCGTCGAAATCCTTGCGGGTCGGCAGCCCCAACATGGCTGACGCGGCCTCAGCGACATCATCCTGCCGGCTCCGTAACTTCAATCCCGCCTGCAGCAGTTCCTTCTGAGCTTGCAAGAAGCCGTCGGTGCGCTGATTCCGGATCAGTTCCTCGTTGGAGATTTCGCTCCATTTGGCGAACGCCTCGCGCCACTCCGGATGCGGGGAGCCATCGCTACCGGTGGCGGACATCGTCTCGTAAAACCGCTTCGACGCTTCAGGCCATGGAGCGGCAGCAACCGCATTGTAGCTCGCAAGCCGCTGGCGCATCTCGATCCAGGCCCCAAAGGCCAACGCCATTTTCCGGTCGATGTCCCAGACGTCGGCCAGCCGCGGCCCCTGCGCCATCCGCTCGATCGCTGCCGACAGTTCGTTGCCGTCGCCAAAACCACCCGGCTTTTCCGACAGACGCGCCAGCATGAACGGTGCCATCGACCCCGACCACGCCTCGACCATGCGGTTCGAGGATTCGGCCATCGTCTGCCACAGCTTCGCCCATTCGAGGCCGGGATCGGAATCAGCGGAAGCCGATTTGTCGTTCTCGCTCATGCTGCTCACTCTTTGTGCCGCTCAGGCCGCCGCGCGGTTGCCGAACGCCTCGGTGTAGATCGCCAGCGCATCGTCGAAGCTCAATTCCCGCGGATTGTTCACGAGAAGCCGCGTCTGCTTCATCGCATCCTCGGCGAGCTTCTTCAGGTCGCCCCTCGCAATGCCGACATCGGCCAGCGAGGCCGGCACGTTGCAATCCCGGCAGATCGCCGCGATCGCATCGACGAACAGCCGTGCCCGCTGGCTGACGCTCATTCCTTCCGATTTGGGATCGACGATCGGCGCCAGTTCGGCGTAGAGGCCTTCCGCCTCCGGCAAATTGAACCGCAGCACCTGGGTCAGCACCAAGGCATTCGACAGGCCATGCGGCACGTGGAACAGCGCGCCGATCGGATAGGCCAGCGCGTGCACGGCGGCGACCGGGGAATTGGCGAACGCCATGCCGGCCAGCATCGAACCCAGCAGCATTTGCGACCGCGCTTCGAGATTAGATCCGTCCGCACAGACCGTCCGGACATTCGCCGACAGCAGGGCGAGAGCCTGCCGTGCCAACTGGTCCGACATCGGATTCTTCCGGTGCTTGCTGGTATAGGCTTCGATCGCATGGACCATGGCGTCGATGCCGGTCGCCGCGGTGACATGCGGCGGCAGGCCGAGCGTCAGCTCCGGATCGAGGATCGCCCAGTCCGGGAGCAGGCGGGGCGCAACGACGCCCTTTTTCTCGGTCGTCGGCGTGGTGACGATCGCAATCGGGGTCACCTCCGAGCCCGTTCCGGCCGTTGTCGGCACCAGCAGCAGCGGAAGGCGTTCGCCCTTGGCAAGGCCGACGCCGTAGATATCTTCGAGGCGATCAGGCGTTTTGGCCAGATAGGCCACCAACTTCGCGGTATCGAGCGCGCTGCCGCCGCCGATTGAGGCAACCAGCTCGATGTCCTTGTCACGACACAGTGCGACCGCCCGCTCGATGATATGCGACGGCGGATCCGCCTCCACATCTTCGAATATCGTCAGTTCGCAGCCGCCGGCAACCAGGCCAGCCTCGGCGTTTCTGGTCAGGCCTGCATTGCGTACGCCCTTATCCGTGACCAGCAGAACACGTTTTGCCCCGTATCCAGCGACCAACTCCGCCAGCTTTTTCGATGCGCCTGCCTCGAACAGGATGTTGGGGGGTGCCTGGAAGGTAAACGCTTTCATCTGACATCACTCCTGATCTGATCGGACGTTACTGCCGCAAGCGCCGCGGCGAGCTGTTCGGTCACGGCGTCAATCGGCTGCAAACCGTCGACGACGTTGAGCAGTCCCTGCGACCGGTAGTATTCCGTGACCGGCGCGGTTTGCTCGCGATAAACGCCGAGCCGGGTCTTGAAGACCTCGGGATTATCGTCGCGGCGCACCGGCTCGCCTCGGCTTGCCGCATCGTCGGCGCGCCCTTTGATGCGGTCGAGCAGCGCATCTTCGTCGACCTCGAGCTCAAGCACCGCATCGAGCTTGATGCCCCGGGTGGCGAGTTCCTGATCGAGCGCTTCGGCCTGCGCGACCGTGCGCGGGAAGCCGTCAAGGATAAAGCCGCTTACCGCATCGGAATGGTCGATACGATTAGCGATCACCGATACCACGACGTCGTCGGGCACAAGTTCACCCCGATCCATGATGTGCTTGACGCGCAATCCCGCAGCCGTGCCTTCCGCAACCGCCTGGCGCAGCATGTCGCCGGTCGACAATTGCGGGATCGCAAATCGAGTGACGATCCTCGTCGCCTGCGTGCCCTTACCTGCGCCTGGCGGCCCCAACAGAACCAGTCTCATATCATTGCCCATATCTCGGTTTCAGCTCTTTGCCCGCGCGATGGCCTCGACGATCAGCCGGCGCGCTTCGGCACTGTCGCCCCATCCGATCACCTTCACCCACTTCCCCGGCTCCAGATCCTTGTAGTGTTCAAAGAAGTGCTGGATCTGCTCGATCGCGATCTGCGGCATGTCGGCGATCCCGTTGACGTGTGCGTAGCGCATCGTCAGTTTCGGCATCGGCACGGCGATGATCTTCTCGTCGCCGCCGCCCTCGTCATCCATCTTGAGCACGCCGATCGGCCGCACATTGATTATGGCGCCAGGAGCGATCGGCCGCGAATTGGCCACGAGCACGTCGATCGGATCCCCATCGTCCGAAAGCGTGTGCGGAACGAAGCCGTAATTTCCGGGATAGCGCATCGGCGTATACAGGAAGCGGTCGACGAACAGCGCGCCCGCCGCCTTGTTCATTTCGTATTTGATCGGTTCACCGCCGATCGGAACCTCGATGATGACATTGACGTCCTCCGGGGGATTGTCGCCGATCGAAATCGCGTCGATATTCATTTCCGCGCCGCCTTTTGGCTATGGCGGTTTTTGATGAGATCATCGACCACCGCCGGATCCGCCAGGGTTGAGGTGTCCCCGAGCGCGCCGACTTCGTCCTCGGCGATTTTGCGCAGAATACGACGCATGATCTTTCCAGAGCGGGTCTTGGGCAGGCCCGGCGCAAACTGAATGACATCGGGTGCGGCGATCGGTCCGATCTCCTTGCGGACCCAGGCCACTAGTTCCTTGCGCAACTCTCCGGAGGGCTCCGCATCCGACATCAAGGTGACGTAGGCGTAGATGCCCTGCCCCTTGATGTCGTGCGGAAAACCGACAACAGCGGCTTCGGAAACCTTCTGATGTGCGACGAGCGCGCTTTCGACTTCGGCTGTCCCCATGCGATGACCGGATACGTTGATGACGTCGTCGACGCGGCCGGTGATCCAGTAGTAGCCGTCGGCGTCGCGCCGGAAGCCATCGCCGGTGAAATACTTGCCCGGATAGGTCGCGAAGTAGGTCTGCATGAAGCGCTCGTGGTCGCCGTAGACCGTGCGCATCTGGCCTGGCCAGGAATCGGCAATGACGAGATTGCCTTCGCATGCGCCGGTCAGCACGGCACCACTTGCGTCCACCACTTCCGGCATCACTCCGAAAAACGGCAGGGTTGCCGAACCGGGCTTCAAAGCCGTCGCGCCGGGAAGCGGCGAGATCAAGATGCCGCCTGTCTCGGTCTGCCACCAGGTATCGACGATCGGACAACGTCCATCGCCGACCACGCGGTGATACCAATCCCACGCTTCCGGATTGATCGGCTCGCCCACCGAGCCGAGCAAGCGCAGCGACGCACGGCTGGTCTGTTTGACCGGCTCTTCCCCCGCACCCATCAACGAACGGATCGCGGTCGGCGCGGTGTAGAAGATGTTGACCTTGTGTTTGTCGACGACCTGCCAAAAGCGCGATGTTGAGGGATAGTTCGGGATCCCCTCGAACATCAGCGTGGTCGCGCCGTTGGCCAGCGGCCCATAGACGATGTAGCTGTGGCCGGTGACCCAGCCGACATCGGCGGTGCACCAGTAGATGTCGCCGTCGTGATAGTCGAACACATACTGGTGCGTCATCGACGCAAAAACGAGATAGCCACCCGTGCTGTGAACGACGCCCTTTGGAGCACCGGTTGAACCCGACGTGTAAAGAAGGAATAGCGGATCCTCCGCGTTCATTTCGACCGGCGCGCAGTCGGCCGAGGCCTTTGCCACCTCGTCCGCGTACCAGACGTCGCGGCCGTCGACCCAGTCGATGCCACCGCCGGTGCGCTTGACCACGATCATCGTCTTCACGATGCCGGCCACCTTCTTCAGCGCATCGTCGGCATTGACCTTCAGCGGTACCTTGCGCCCGCCGCGCAGCCCCTCATCGGCGGTGACCAGGACTTTGGACTGGCAGCCCTCGATACGTCCGGCCAGGGCATCCGGCGAGAACCCGCCGAACACGATGGAATGGACCGCCCCGATTCGCGCGCAGGCGAGCATGGCATAGGCGGCTTCCGGAATCATGGGCAGGTAGATCGTGACGGTGTCGCCTTTCTTCACACCGTGACTTTTCAGGACATTCGCGAAACGACAGACCTGATCGTGCAACTCCGCGTAGGTGATGTGCCTGGATTCGGCGGGATCGTCGCCCTCCCAGATGATCGCGACCTGACCGGCACGCCGGGCAAGATGCCGGTCGATGCAGTTCATCGCCACATTCGTGGTGCCGTCCTCGAACCACTTGATCGAGACCTTGCCGGGCGCAAAGGAGGTATTCTTCACCTTCGTGAACGGCTTGATCCAGTCGATCCGCTTGCCATGCTCCGCCCAGAAAGCATCCGGCGTCGACACCGACGAAGCATACATGCTGCTGTATTTCGCAGCGTCAGCATGAGCCCGCCGTGCCCAGCCGGCCGGCACGTCATGGATCAGCGTATCTGACTTTTCCGTGCCCACCTTGGAGCCTCCCCGACGCACTGCGATGCGATTGTCTTGATCGGATGATGCATCGTCCGCGCTCGGAACGCGTGCAGGCAACATCCTGTGATCAGCGATTTGATTTCGCTCTGAGGCGACCGGCGCTACTTATTCAGGTCAACAGTCGACGGCTGGTTCATTGCACTTGCAAGCTCGCGAAACTGCGCGTTCATTTTTTCCATCTGCTCCTTGAGATGGCTCTGATAAACTGCACCCATTTCCTGCGGGTCCTTGGCATGCAACAGCCGTTGCGCAAGCTCGAAGCCCGAAGCCACATTTTCCTCGGCGAACGCGACGGCTCTTTCGTTCATCTCCTTCGCCGCCGAATAGGTTGAGCGAACGCTGGAATCGGCCTTCTCTCTCAACTTCTGGGATTCGGTTATGTATTTCGACACAGCCTCTTTCGCCTTGTCCAGCGTGGTCTGCGCCATTTCCCGCATCTTCTCAGCCTGCTCGTTGATCTGCTCACTCATTGCACTCTCCATTGCCGGCGCTTGCGACCACGCCAATTTCAGCTCAGCTCATCAATCGGCCCTCGCCGACGGCTCACACGGTCGGCTCAATAACCTGCTTCAGCTTCTCGCGAAGTTCATCCACGAGCACGCGGGTATTTTCGCTGTAGTCGATCGGCACGACGACGAGGTGCACACCGCCACCTTTGAAAGCGTTTTCGAGCGTCGGAATCAACGAATCCGTGCTTTCGACCCGCGAGCCTTTCGCGCCGTAGCTCTCGGCGTATTTGACGAAATCCGGATTCCCGAACGTGAGGCCAAAGTCCGGGAAACTATCGACCGCCTGTTTCCAGCGGATCATGCCATAGGCCGAATCTTCCAGGATCAGCACGACGAGATTCAATTTAAGGCGAACCGCGGTTTCCATCTCCTGCGAATTCATCATGAAGCCGCCGTCGCCGCAGACCGCGAGCACGCGGCGTTCCGGATGCAGCATCGCCGCCATCATGGCGGATGGCAGCCCGGCGCCCATTGTCGCGAGGGCATTGTCCAGCAGCAGCGTGTTCGCCACATAGGTGCGGTAGTTGCGGGCGAACCAGATCTTGTACATCCCGTTATCCAGCGCGACGACGCCGTCTTCAGGGATGACCTTTCGCACATCGTGCACGATGCGTTGCGGCGTCGGGGGCCAACGGTCCTCGGTCGCGCGATCGCCGATCCGGGCCAGGATACTTTCGCGAAGGCTTAACAGCGCGCCGGCATGATGCAGCCGCCCCTCGAGACGATCGGCCAGCAACTCCAGGCTCGGTCCAACATCGCCGACCACTTCGCACTGCGGAAAGTAGACCCGCTCCACGTTGGCCGGCGTGTAGCTGACGTGGATGACTTGAGGACCTTTGGGGCCCATGATGAAGGGCGGCTTTTCGATGGTGTCGTGACCTATGGCAATAATCAGATCGGCTCGGTCGACCGCTTCATGAACGTAATCGCGCTCGCTGAGTGCAGCCGTCCCCATGTAGAGGTTGCTGCCGCCGGGTACCGTTCCCTTGCCCATTTGTGTGGTGAAGAACGGAATTTTCGTGCGGCGGACGAAGCCGCCGATGCCGGCCGTGCTGCGCGGCCGGGACGCGGCGGCGCCGAGCATGATCAAGGGCCGCTTGGCCTTGAGGATCATGTCGGCAGCGCGATCCAGCGAGGCACGATGGGCGACCGGGATCTCGATCGGATGCGGCGCCACCATCGCGACGTCTTCGGATTCCTCGCCCGCGATGTCCTCGGGCAGTTCCAGAAGAACCGGACCCGGACGCTCTTCCATGGCGATCCGGAAGGCATCGCGAACGATTGTCGGAATGCCGCTTGTGCTGACGATCTGGAGCGACAGCTTGGTCAACGGTTTGAAAGCGCTAACCACATCGACGATCTGGAATTTGGCCTGTCGGCTGCTCATGATGCCCTTCTGGCCCGTGAGCATGATCATGGGCATGGCGCCGAGCAGCGCGTAGGCGGCGCCAGTCGTCAGGTTCAATGCGCCAGGGCCAAGCGTGGTGATGCACACGCCGGGCTTGCCGGTCAGCCGTCCATAAGTCGCGGCCATGAAGGCCGCGCCCTGCTCGTGGCGTGTCAGGATCAGCTTGATCGACGAGTTGCGCAAGCTTTCCACGACATCGAGGTTCTCCTCGCCGGGAACGCCGAAAATTCGGTCGACGCCCTCGTTCTCGAGTGCGGCAACCAACAAATCTGATCCCTTGGCCATCAGCGCGTCTCTCCCATTCGAATTCAATGCTCTCCGGACGCCGTCGCAGGCATGACGGGGCCGTCGTGTTTCAGTTCAGATCCGGCCATCGCCGTCGAGATAGCCTCGCGTCCGCGTATCCGGCATCCAGAGCGACGCGACCAGGGCGACCAGCGCCATCGCCGCGACGTACCAGAAGAACAGGGTTTCGTATCCGGACGATTTCAGCGACAATGCAACATATTCCGCCGTTCCGCCGAACATCGCATTGGCAATCGCGTAGGGAAGTCCGACGCCTAGGGCGCGCACCTCGGGCGGAAACAGTTCGGCCTTCACGACGCCACTGATCGAGGTATAGAAGCACGCAATCACAAGACCGATCATGATCAGGCCAAAAACGGCGTAGACGTTGGTGGTGCTGGACAATGCCATCAATAGCGGCACCGCAGCGAGGGTAGCGCATGCGCTGAACAGGATCATGTTGTTGCGCCGGCCGATCCTGTCCGATAGCGCCCCGAACACCGGTTGCAGCAGCATGAAGGCGATCAGGGCAGCGGTCATGATCGAGCTGACCGTCTTGGCATCCAGCTTCACGCTGTTGACCAGGAATTTCTGCATGTAGGTCGTAAACGTATAGAAAAATAGCGATCCGCCGATCGTGAATGCGAGAACGATCAGCAGCGCGCGCTTATGATGCCAGAGGCCGGAGAGAGAACCTGCCTCCTTGCGGTGCATGGTCTCCGCCGAGGCCGTCTCCTGCAACGAGCGGCGGAGATACAACGCCACAACGGCCGCGACGGCGCCGAACAGGAAAGGCACCCGCCATCCCCATTCCTTCAGCTCGTCGAGCGACAAGGTTTGCTGCAGAACCACGACAACGAGGAGTGCGAGAAGTTGCCCGCCGATGAGCGTGACATACTGGAATGACGAATAGAACCCGCGGTTGCCCTTGCCGGCAATCTCGCTCATATAAGTTGCCGCCGTTCCATATTCCCCGCCGACCGACAGGCCTTGTGCCATGCGCGCAAACAGTAGGAGCGCCGGCGCCGCGGCGCCGATTGTTTGGTACGTGGGGAGCATTCCGATCATCAGCGATCCCGCGCACATCAGCAGCACCGACAGCACCATCGAATTCTTGCGGCCATGCGCATCGGCGATCCAGCCGAACAGCCAGCCACCGAGCGGCCGCATGAAGAACCCTACGGCGAAAATGCCGGCCGTCGCCAGCAACTGGCTGGTCTGGTCGCCAGACGGGAAGAACGCCGCCGCGAAATAGATCGAGGTAAATGCGTAAGCATAGAAGTCGTACCACTCGACCAGATTTCCGGACGACGCAGCCACAATCGCCTTGATACGCGACAGCTTTTGCGCCGTGCTGTCAGCGGGGATTGCCGGGTGCGATGCAGCAACAGCGGTCATTTGCTTACCCTCCCAATCGACGGATGATGCTTTGAGTGAAGTCGCCAGTGGACGCTTTGCCGCCCAGATCGGGCGTGCGAACGCCGTCCTCGCGCAAGACCTGATCAATTGCCGTTCTAAGACGGTTTGCGAGATCAGGCTGATCAATGTGCTCCAGCATCAGCCCGACCGCCAGCAATAAAGCGAGCGGATTGGCGATTCCCTTGCCGGCAATATCCGGTGCCGAGCCGTGCACGGCCTCGAAGATCGCCGCATCCGGACCGATGTTGGCGCCGGGCGCCATGCCGAGGCCGCCGACCAGACCGGCGAGCTGATCCGACAGGATGTCACCGAACAAATTGGTAGTGACGATGACGTCGAACTGCCAGGGATTCATGACGAGCTGCATCGCCGTGGCATCGACGATGCGATCGTCCATCTTGACCCTGCCCTCGTACTTCTTTGCAACCTCGTGACCGACCTCGAGAAAGATGCCGGTCAGCGCCTTCAGCACGTTGGCCTTGTGCACGACGGTCACCTTCTTGCGACCGTTCTTGAGCGCGTAGTCGAATGCGAATTCGATGATCTTGCGCGATCCTTCACGCGTATTGACCCCGGTCGAAATGGCGACCGCGTGCGGATCTTCCCCAATTGGAATATAGTGTTCGAAAGCGACATAGAGCCCGCCGAGGTTCTCGCGCACCAGCACGATATCGATTTCGTCGAATCGTCCTCCGGGAACCATGCTTCGAACCGGCCGCAAATTGGCGTAAAGGCCGAATTCTTCGCGCAGACGAACATTGATCGAGCGGAATCCTCCCCCCACCGGCGTCGTTAGCGGGCCCTTCAGGGCGAGCCGCGTACGTCGGATGCTGTCCAGCGTCGCCTGCGGCAGCGGATCACGGCTTTCCTCGATCGCGGCCAGGCCACCCTGCTGGATGTCCCATTCGAATGGAGAGCCGAGCGCTTCGAGAATGTCGACGGCCGATTTCACGATCTCGGGGCCGATACCATCGCCTGGAATGAGCGTAGCGGGCCGCTTCGTTTTGGATTGAGCAGGCATTACTATGTCCTCGAAGATGAGAGCCGCGGGGTTTTGTGAATGTCAGACATGCTGCCTTGCACTCAATGTACGGGGCTTGCGGCGGAGGTGGCGGGTAGCGTTTCCTGCTTGCTGATCCAAAGCACCGCGATGATCCCGGCGATTTGAAGCAAAGCCAGCGGTATCAAGGCCATGGGGAAGCTACCCGTCGCCTCCTTAATGACGCCGAGCAGCCACACCGCGCCAGAAGTGCCGATGTGCGACAGGGTATTGATGCCGGCAATTCCGGCCGCAGCAGTTGCCGGAGAGAGTGTCCCAGTCGCCAGGGCCCAGAATGGTCCCTTGATCGAATAATTACCGATCAAGACCACGCTCAGAATAGCAAGCGTCACGGGTAATGAGCTCGTGAGCATGGTCGCAAGCAGCGCCGTTGCGCATAACGCAAGTGGTATTGCGGTGTTTTGGGCATGGGCGTTCGACCTGTCCGAATATCTTCCCCAAAAGATCATCGCAACGGAGGCGATGCCAAATGGGATGGCATTCAGGAAGCCGGTCTCCATGTTGGACATCCCGAACGATTTCACGATCTGAGGCTGCCACAGCGACAACGCGTTGCTCGTGGCCGAGCTTCCCGCATAGATCAAACCGAGGATGAGCACATATTTGTTGGTCAGAATTTGCCACAGCGACATGTGGCCGACCTGCTTCGCCATCGATCGTTCCGACTGCAGGCGCGCGTCGAGCCAATTGCGCGCCTCCGGCTCGAGCCATTTTGCATCAGCGGGTTTGTTCGGAAGCCCGAAGAACGAGACCAGGCCGAGCAGGACGGCCGGAATGGCTTCAACGATGAAAAGCCATTGCCAACCACGAAGGCCGAGCACGCCATCCATCGCCAGCAAAGCGCCGGATATTGGCGATCCCAAAAAGCTCGATAGCGGTATCGCCACCATGAAAACCGCAACGATCCGTGCGCGATAGGCCGCCGGAAACCAGAAGGTCAGATACAGGATCACACCAGGAAAGAACCCGGCCTCCGCTGCACCCAACAAGAAGCGGCTCAGATAAAAAGTAATCGGCCCTACCGCAAAAGCGGAGAGAATACCGACTATCCCCCATGTGATCATAATGCGCGCGATCCAGATCCGCGCGCCAACTTTCTGCATCGCCAGATTACTGGGGACCTCGAAAAGAATGTAGGCGATATAGAACAGCGCCCCGCCCGCCCCGAAGGCAGCCTGCGTCAGGCCCAGATCCTTGTTCATTTGCAGGGCCGCAAACCCGGCATTGACGCGGTCAACGTATGAAATGAAATAGCACACCATGAAAAACGGAAGCAGGCGCCATGTAATGCGGCGCATGGTTTCCGCTTCGATCCTCGGTAGCGGCGCGGAATTCGTTGGCATGGCGTCCTCGTTTCGGGTTGACGGTCAGGCAGCGAGTTGGCGCAGGACGTATTGAAAAATTCCGCCGTTGCGGAAATATTCGAGCTCGTCGAGCGTATCGATGCGGCAGGTCAAGGGTATGATGGCCTTATTCGCACCATCGGACTCGCGGATCTCGATCGCGAGCTTCTGGAGATGCTGGGAAGGCCATTCTTTTCCGCTGCGGCAAGCGAATAGTAGGCGTAGCTCTTTGCACCGACGACAAGTGTCTGGCGTGCGCCGAAGCTGTTGAGATACTGCTTCATTATCAAGTCCCCCTTCGCTGGAATCGTCCGCCTCGCGCAGATCTGAAGCGGTCTATTTCTCCGATGCTGCAAAGGGATCGAGACCCGCTTTTTTCAGGGCCGGAGCAGCAGCAGCGGAAGCGAGGAAGGCAATCAGAGCCCGTCCGGCTTCCGGCTGACTGGCACCGGAGGTTATGCCTGCAGAAAAGATCGTGATTTTCTGGACGTCTGGCGGGAGCGGCCCGACAAGGTCGGCTCCAGCGATCGGCAGAAGTTCACTGATCTGTTGAAAGCCGAGTTCGGCGTCACCGCGTGCAACAACACTCGCGACCGGCTCCGCCGGAATCATTTTGGCCTTGTCCTTCATCTCGGCGGCGATCCCGAGACGCTTGAACAGCTCGGTGCCCACATAGACGCCGCTGGCGCTGTCGGAGTATGCAACTGACTTCGCGTTCAACAGTGCCTGCTTCAATGCGTCAGGAGTACCGATATCAGGCTTTGGCGTTCCGGCGCGTACCGCGATCCCGATCGGCGAGCGTACCAGGTCGACGCGGCTGGTTCTGACCGCCCTGCCCTGCTCGATCATCTCGCCAAGCGCGTCGCCGACCATGATGAGCACGTCCGCCGCCTCGCCGCGTGCCAGTCGCACGGGGATGGCGTTCTCCGTCGTTCCCATCGAGGGGCCATAGGCCGTGACGACCGTATTTCCCGTCGCGCGTTCAAATTGCGGTACGAGCTCCTTATAAGGCGTCGCCAAGCCTCCCGAGATCATGACCCTGACTTCGGACGCCTTGGCGATTCCAGCCGCGGCCGCCAAGACAATCAGCAAGCTTAGCGCAACTCGCCTGCGCACGACGATCGTCACGCTCATCGGCAATTTCCTTCGATGCAATTATTCGAGGACTGTGCTTGCTCGATGACGGTCGACGTCATCGAGCACTTTGGTGGTCACGTCCCTATCACCGTCTCGACCGAATTGGCGCCGGATAGCGCGCGTCGTTGTTGCGGCCTGTAAACGAGGTACGTCCCGGCCAGACCACAGAGCGCTGCCGCGCTCATCCAATATCCCGGCGACGCATTGTCACCAGTGGCAGCGATCAGCCAGGTGCAGATCGCTGCCGTAAACCCGCCGAACGTCGTTGCCAGACTATATGCGAGGGAGAATCCCGACGTTCGCACACCCACCGGCATGACTTCGGTCAATGCGACGATCATCGCGCCGTTGTAGCTGGCGTAGATGAAAGACAACCAAAGTAGGACCGTCAGCATCTTCGGGAACGTCGGGCCTGCGGCCAACCAGGAAAGCGCGGGATATGCAGTCAGAAATGCCAAAGTCGAAAAGGCGATGAGGATCGGCCGACGACCAATCCGATCGGACAACGAGCCCATGATGGGAAGCCAGATGAAGTTCGATATTCCCACGCAAATCGTCACGATCAGGCCATCGGCCGCGGTCAGCTTGAGGACCGATTTGCCGAATGTCGGCGTGTAGACGGTAATGAGGTAGAACGACACCGTGGTCATGATCACCATCATCATCCCGGCAAGCACAATGCTCCAGTTTGCGAGGATGGAGCGATAGATCTCGCGGGGTGTCGGATGATGCTTCCGCGCCAGGAATTCATCGGTTTCCTGCAGCGAGCGTCGAATGAAGAATACGAAAGGAACGATCAGGCAGCCGATGAAGAACGGAATACGCCAGCCCCAATCGTCAAGCTGCGCCGGTGCAAGCCATGCATTGAGAGCGAAACCCAGCGAGGCCGAGACGATGATCGCGACCTGTTGACTTGCCGATTGCCAGCTGGCGTAAAAACCCTTCTTTCCCGGTGTGGCCATTTCCGAGAGATAGACGGAAACCCCACCAAGCTCGACGCCAGCCGAGAAGCCTTGCAGCAGGCGTCCGATCAAGACGAGGATCGGGGCCAATATGCCAATGGTTGCGTAACTTGGCACGAACGCGATGAGCACCGTGCCGGCAGCCATGATCGACAGTGTAACGATCAGGCCTTGGCGCCGGCCGATCCGATCCACGTAGGCGCCGAGGATGATGGCGCCGAGCGGGCGCATCAGAAAGCCTGCGCCAAACGCAACGAAGGTCAGCAGCAGTGACGCGTATTCATTTTCGAGTGGGAAGAATGCCTTGGCGATGTACGACGCGTAGACGCCCGACAGAAAGAAGTCGAACATCTCAAGAAAGTTGCCACTGGTGACGCGGAGCACCATGCCAAGCTTCGACTGTCCGGTGGTAACCGTCATGCCGTCCTCCCTTTTATCGTTTATGTTTTTTTGTCTTGTTCACCCGTCTTGCAGGTGTTGCAAACTTGATCGCGGCCGGATTGACCGATACGCGAGGAGCGATCGTTCAAGCTACGATTGCTGCCTCATCGTATATCAGCTGCCTGTCACCAACCTGTCGCTGCCGCACTCCGCAAGAAAATCGGTTTGAAGACGACGCGCTTGATGAGCCGGCAGATATGGGGGGCTTCTCTCGGATGTTATTCCGTCTGAAATCCAGATCCCTGGATTTCTATCGATCCTGCAACGCGCGGCGCCACTCTTTGAGGAAGCTCGCTCGTTTCGATTGATCGAGATAGGTGAGCAATTCTGCACCAATATGGATCGGCTTGACTGCGCCGCTGCGATCCGCAGGTATCACGCCTTCCGCGCCGAGACCGAGGCGCACAGGACCGACTGACCGGGCCAGGAGAAATTTCTGGCCGCGTTCTGAAAGCAGGTAATCAAGAAACAATTTCGCGGATTCCGGGTGGGGCGCGGTGACGGGTATAAAGGCTATTCGCGACATCAAGGTGATGTAGTCGGCAGGAAACACGATTCCGATAGAGGCATCTTCCTTGGCCCGTTCGATCGCGTAAGACCCTATCATATTGTAGGCGAGCAGATGTTCGCCGGATGAAATCCGATCAAGCACCGTTCCGGTGGTCGAATAGAGCTTGATACCGGCGCTGCCAAACGCACGGACCAAATCCCACGTTGTCCTGGTGATTCCGGCATCGCGCGTGATGAACAGGAAACCGGTCCCGCTCTGCTCCGGGTCATAGGTTGCGATCTTACCTCGATAGATGTCAGGCTTTCGGCTTAGAAGGCTCTTCAGGTCAGTGCGGGTTCGGGGTACATCGGACTCCGCAACGAGGTTCTTGTTATAAACAATGACAATCGGCTCCGCCGTGATGGCATAGGCTTCGTCTTTCCAGATGGCCCAATCCGGGATATGCGCAATTTCCTTCGAGACATAGGGTTGAGCATAGCCGTCATTGACGAGCTTGATCTGCAGATCCATCGCGGAGCTCCAGACAATGTCTCCGGGTGCTGCGCTGGAGGTCGAGGGATCCACGACTTGATTGTAGATATCGTTCGAGTTGATCTTTGTATGGACGATCTCGATGTCCGGATGACTTGCCCGGAAATCGGCAAGCAAGTCGGCGACGTCCGCGTCCTGGGTCGTCGATACGATGTTGAGCTGCTCTCGAGCTCCGGCGATAGCGGATGCTTGCCCTTTGAGAGGGCCGAGCTGCGCCTGCTCCGACATGGCAGGCCACGTCAGCAAGATCCCAACGCACAAGGCCAAGGCTTTGGCAGCCGCCATCGTGACGTTTCCTCGTCCATGAGCCGCTTTGCGGACTTCAGTTTGTTCAGGACCGCAGCCATTCGTACGGCAGCGCACAATCCGGCCTCAACTTGAGCTTTCACCATCACGCTTGGCAAGAGGAAAGCTCACGGAAACCCGCAGACCCCGGCCTTCCGGGCCAGGTGCAAGCACGATTTGGGCCCCGAGACGGTCCGACAAGGCTTTCACGATGGCTAGTCCAAGACCACTGCCTGCAGGGCCGTTCGCCATCGGAATCCGATAAAAACGCTCGAAAACGCGGGCCCGATGGGCCTCCGGAATTCCCGGACCGGTATCCTCGACTTCAATTCGCGCGGTCGTGGCGTCAACAACCGCGCGAACCAGGACCATCCCCCCGGGGCGGTTGTAGCGGATCGCATTGTCGATCAGGTTTGCCAGCAATTCGCCAATCAGGACCGTATTGCCGGCGATGACCGCGGGACAGTCGGATCGATCGAACTGGACGTCGATGTCGTTCGCGAAAGCCTGTGGGGCACGCTCCGACAGGACATTGAAGGCGACCTCATTCAGGTCAACGTTCTCCGCGGCCGGTTGCGCAATGTTCTGCTCGTCGGCCCGTGCCAGTGTCACGAGCTGCCCGAGCAGCCGTTCAAGGCGGTTGATGGCGTTATCGACCTCGTCGAGGGCAGATTGGCCCGCCGGCGTTTCCGACCCCAGGCGTCGCACCAGATCGAGATGCGTCCGCAGTATCGCCAATGGGGTTCGCATCTGATGCGAGGCATCGGCTGTGAATCGGCGCACCAGTCCGATGGCCAGATCCAGCCGCTGTAGCAGGGAATTTACCGCGAGCGCCGGTGCTAAAGCTTCCTGCGGCACCCGGGAAAGGTCGAGCGGACTGAGATTTGGACCGCCCTGAATACCGCGCGCGTCGATTTCTTGCTTGAGTTCGCCAAGCGGCCTCAGGCCTCGATCGACGGCGTACCAGCCGAGGCAAGCGATGAGGCTAATCAACCCGGCCTCGAGCATCGCCAGTCCGATCAGCATTTCACGTTCGACGACGCGGCGCGCCTGCACCGTTTCGGCCACTGCGACGAGGACCAGCTCCGGCCTGCCGTAGACCTGCCGCGCCTGCGCGCCGATACGAACCGTTTTGCCGCGATACGCGCCATCGCGATGGCCGGTTTCGCCAGCCTTCAATCGATCGAAGCCGGATAGTGGAAGATCCTTGTAACCGGTGATCAATTCGCCGAGGTAAGTCACGCTGTAATAGATGCTGTCGTGCGACTGGCTTTCCAGCATGCCGAGCGCAACCTGCGGCAAGTCGACCGTCAGTTCGCCATCTTCCACGCCGACGCGTTCGGCGATGGCGAGAACCGACCCATCGAGCAACCGGTCATGAACTGTCTGCACAACGCGCTGGATCAGCAACATACCGCCGATTCCAAGCACCATCGCCAATACAATGGCGGGCGCCACCAGATTGGTGAGGAGCGTTCGCCTCAACGACGGCCGCCAGGTGGCGATCACTGTACCTCCAGCAGATAGCCTAGCCCGCGGACGGTTCGGATCCGCGGCCCGTCAGGACCGAGTTTCTGGCGAACGCGACCAACATAGAGTTCCGCCGCGTTCGGCGCTACCGCCTCGTCGAAGCCAAATACCTCCGCGATCAGGCGCTCCTTGGAGACGACTTTGCCGGCGCGGGTCATCAGCACTTCCAGCACGGCAAACTCGCGCCGTCGCAATTCAAGCGGCCGGCCGCTCAGTGTAATCGTGCCCGCGGCGCGGTCGAACGCGAGCGGGCCACAGATCAAGGTTGGATTTGGAAGCCCCTGTCCCCTTCTCACGAGCGCGCGAACGCGGGCATCAAATTCGGCGATATCAAATGGCTTGGAGAGATAATCGTCGGCGCCGAGATCGAGCCCGCTGACCTTATCGCCGGTCGCGTAACGGGCAGTCAGAATCATGACCGGAACGGTCGACCCGGCTTGCCGTATCTTGTGCAGGACGCCGAAACCCGACACGTTCGGCAAGTTGATGTCCAGAATGATGAGGCTGTAGGGTTCCAGCAAGGCGGTCTGCGCCGCCGAAGCCCCGTCAGACTCGATATCGACGGCGAACCCGGACAGCTTGAGCCGCTCGGCAAGGCCGCGCGCCATGGCGGCATCGTCCTCGACAATCAGAATCCTCACTGAACAAACCCTTGCGTTCGCACCACCCGTGCGCGGGAGACGTCACCGTGAGGCTAGAAGGACAGTATCGAAAGATCAAATCGGAGCTTCCTCGCGGATGTACGGCTCGCATCCTTCGGACACTTCGCCAGGAGAGGGCCGCGTGCTTCCCGGCATCCCCTCCCTCGACGGTTCGACTTTGCCAGGCCAGTCCCCATATCGTGTGGCAACACGTAACGATACAGCGAGCAGCTTTGATGGCCAGGAGACGCGTGACGGAAACGGAAGCCGACGATCTCCCCCGCTATTTCGTCTGGGTGCGCGGTCTTGAGGGCCCCGAACCGCAGAAATGGATGGCGATGGATTTCGGCGTCGGTGACTGGAAACGGCCGCTCGTGCTCGCCTATCTCGAGCTACCTGAGGGCGAGCGACACTTGCCGTTGTCGGCGCTGGCCCGGCGATATCCGCCGCCGCGGGCAGAGGCTTCGTAGAGGGGCCATCCTGGACGGACGCGAGGATCTCGCCACCCCGTCAACCCAGGGCGAGCAACGCCGCATCACTGGCAGTACTGTTTTCCGCCATAGGTATGACATTTGCCGCCCTCGCTGCTGGCCGGAGCAGACGGCGCGCGCGGGCTCGGTTCGTGGCGGGACACCGCCTTTGGTTTCTGGGGCGACGGATCGGGACGCCGCTGGCACACGCCCTGGGCGTCCAGCACGAATTTGTTGTCACAGACGATCTGGACGCAGCGGTCGCCAACCGCCTTTTGCCCCCTCGCACAAACCAGCGGGCAGATGCGATCGGGCCGGGCGCGCACCGCATCGAGCGCGTCGAGGCTTGCGACCTTCACGTCGAATTTCGTACCGGCATATCTGTTGAAGCTGTCGAGCGCCTTTTGCGACGGTGCAGTCCAGGCGCCATCGGCCGCACCGGGATCGCAACCGACACGCTTCAGGTGCGCCTGGAGCAAGCGGGCGATGTCCGCAGGATCCATCGCTGGCACGCTAGTCGGCGCCACGGCGAGAGCAGCAGCGGGCGCGGCGGGCGGGGTCAGAGCGGCAAGCGTAGCCTGGCGCTCCTTCTCGCGCCGGTCTGCCTCGCGCTTCGCCGCCTCGATCTGTTGCTGCGCCTCCAGCGCGGCCTGCTTCATCGCCTGCTCGACCTGAAGGGCCGCGTCCTCCGCCTGCCGGCGCGCCTCCGCAACCTGCCGCCGGGCATCGTCGAGCTCGCGCTTGGCCTGCTCGGCGATGCGTTGGCGCTCCTTCTCCAGATCGCGCCGGGCCTGCTCGGAGATCTGCTGCGTGGCCCGTTCCGTCTCACGCGCCGCCTGCTCCTCGATCTGTTTCCTGAAATCGTCGCTCTTCTGCCGGACCTGCTGCTCGGCCTGCCGCTGTACGGCATCGGCGTTTTCGCTGATTTTTTCTGCGGCCTCGAGCTTGTCGAGCGCCGCATGCGCAAAGTTGGCATAGATGCCGGTGGCATGAACGGCGAGAAAGGAAAGCCAGGCCTGCTTGGTGCCGGCCTGCGCCGCAAGCTCATAATCCCGCCGGGCTCCCGCGTTCGGATCGATCGGCGGTGCAACCGGCGGCACCAGCGCCACGGTGTCGCCGCCGAGCGATCCGTAGACGAAGGGCTCCTGCCGCCGCCCCGTGCTCTTGAGCACCTCGT
>NZ_JADPJF010000087.1:0-1124 GCF_023073295.1 Bradyrhizobium sp. 23
CTAGTACCCACTTTTCTTGGAACGTGAGTCGTGATTCAAGATATGGATGATCCCCGAAGCAAGAGAAGTCCACCTTTCGCGGAGAGACCGCAAGGTTCTTGAGGCGTGCTGTCGCTCGCCGGTGACGCTGCAGCGCGATTTGAAGCGGGCGCGGATAGTTCTGTTGGCGGCGGACGGGCGCAGCACCCGCTCGATCGCCAAAGAAGTCGGAGTCCAGCCGCGGATTGTCAGCCTTTGGCGGCACCGCTATGCCGATCATGGCCTTGAAGGACTGCACGACAAGCCGCGGCCCGGCAAGCAGCCGATTTATACGAAGGCTACCGACAAGCGGATTCTGAAGCTGCTGGATAAGCCGCCGCCGCAGGGGTTTGCGCGCTGGACCGGCCCGCTGCTGGCCGAGGCGCTGGGCGATGTTGACGTCCAATATGTCTGGCGGTTCCTGCGTAGCCACAAGATTGACCTTGCGGCTCGCAAGTCCTGGTGCGAGAGCAACGATCCGAACTTTACGGCCAAAGCCGCCGATGTTGTTGGCCTCTACGTCGCCCCGCCCGCGAAGGCCATTGTGCTATGCGTGGACGAGAAGCCCTCGATCCAGGCCTTGGAGCGAGCGCAGGGTTATCTGAAGTTGCCCAATGGCCGCGCCTTGACCGGCCAGAGCCACGACTACAAGCGGCATGGCACGACAACGCTGTTTGCGGCGCTCGAAGTCGCCACCGGAAAGATCATCGCGACGCATTCAAAACGCCGGCGCCGCGTCGAGTTTCTCGACTTCATGAACGGCGTCACCGCGGCTTTTCCGAACCGCAAGCTTCACGTCATCCTCGACAACCTCAACACCCACAAGAAGAACGAGCATTGGCTCAAGGCGCACCCCAATGTGCAATTTCATTTCACCCCGACAAGCGCGTCCTGGCTCAATCAGGTCGAGGTCTGGTTCTCGATCTTGCAGGGGCAGTCACTTAGCGGCACCTCCTTCACAAGTCTCAAGCAGCTTCAGGAACACATCGATGCCTACGTCAACGCGTACAACGACAAAGCGGAGCCCTTCGTCTGGACCAAGAAAAAGGTTCGTCAACGCCCCTTCAAAGGCCGCCGTATCACTCAGCTCTGATTCCGGGTACTAG
>NZ_JADPJF010000047.1:0-6467 GCF_023073295.1 Bradyrhizobium sp. 23
GAGGCTCGCGGCGGAGACGTTGTCCAGCCGCATCAAGAAGCCGGATATACGTCAGCAGTTGTGGCCGTCGATCCTGATCAAGCCGGTCGTTGCAATCGGGCGGGGTCCATATACGTCCACACATGGCCCGTCTCGGACCAACTGGGCCGGTTCGATTACCTCGGCGACAGTATCGCGCGGGCCATCGTCCTGAACAATGCGGATCAGCCAGGCGATCGTGGTGGTGCCCGCGTCACGCTCGCGCGTCAGGCGCCAGCACTATCATGGCAAGGTCGTAGCTCAGCTCGATCTGCTCGGCGGATCAGAGGTTAGCTTGCGAGCGGCTTCAGCCTTAATTGCGAGCCGGGTAATCTCCGCGCGGCCACTGGCGAGGAGCCGCTCGACGATGGCATCGCTGATTACCTTGACACCGAAGCGCCAGCCTCCGCGCGGCCGCCGCTCAAACGGGCCATGTTGGAGCAAGCGCAGGAAGTAGCGCTCGTTGTAGTTCTTCTGGTCGTTCATCACTTAGCCCCGCCTCTTGCCGGCGAGGAGGACCGTGATTTAGAGCTTGCGATAAGTCAACGGGTTGCCGGATCATGGGCCAGCGTCTTGGCCTGAGCCCATATAGCCTCGGTAACCAACCGCCAGCACCAGGATGATGATCAGGAAAACGCAACCCCGATCCGTCGCTCCGAGCGCCACACCGCTCGACAGGAAAGCTGGGACTGCGCACTCGGAATGACGAGTGTGAACTCGTGCGGAATGCCAGATGCGCTGGGCACGTCCAGATTGGCGCCCAGATCGGAGAAGTTTCGGACGACGCAACTGAAGGCGCCCCCGGGAAACTCGATGATTGCCGACTTAAATACACGTTGACGGCGTGCGGTTCGCTTTTCCATGGGGACAAAGTTTAAGCCAGATTTTCTTACAGATCGATAAAGCTGTCGTGGAAAGGCGGGAGTACATTCTGCGGGCAAATAGAGAAAGCATTTACTGTGGGCTGGTCCAGCGAGAGTCTCCTTCCAGTGGACCTGATGTCTTCACGCAGGCATCGGAGGTTGTGCGAGCGAGCGCAGAAAACCTTACGCCTGCAGTGTTCCGGAAATGCAACGCCTTGTCCGCCGTCCAGGTCTGCTCACTAAGAGGGATTGGCAAGCTGGGGATGCCGGAGCGATGGCACAGTCACGGTTACCGTTGGTGCCAAGGGGACGCCGCAGGAGCATCAACAACTGCTGGCGATGGCGGCGGCTAGGCGGCGACCAGATGAGATCGCCCGCGCGCTCGGCAGTACAGAGCCAGTCGTGCGAGGCCGCGCGCATCTCCATAACATCCCGTCGCGACTGGTGATGCAAAAGCGGAAGAGGCCATGATCAAGGGCGTGGCCATAGCTGGTCTTGTATTGGTGGCGGCCGGTCTTGCGGACCGACAACTATCCCAAGGACGTTATACTGACCGCGCCCTGGCTATGCTGAGCGAGATCGAGCATTCCTTCCGGCGATAGGTGAGAGCCGGCTAAACCCGCGCCACGGCACGAGCACGGCCTTGGTGCTCCAGTCCCGCCGGACGTCCGCCCCGCGCACCGCAGGGCGAGGAGACGAAGCGCCCCTCGATGTCCGATAAATACGCAATCCTGGCGCCAGTCATTCCGGCTCATGAAAAAGGGCCAGCCCCGAGGCTGACCCTTTTAAGTATATTATGTAAGCCGTCAGTAACGAGAAGCCGAGGCAGCGCCCCAATTGAACCGATAGTTCAGGCCGGCCTTGATGGTGTGCTCGTCATTGCGGAAGCCGACGGCGGTAACAACACCAGCGGCGCTTGTGAAGAGAGCGTTCCGGGTGCCGAAGTCATAGTACTGGTATTCGACCTTGCCCGACCAGTTCTGGGCGAACAGGTATTCGAGACCACCGCCTACCGTGTAGCCGTCGCGACCACCGCCGTTGTTGGTGAAGGTGCCGCCGCCGAAGCCATTCGTAAGGCGGGAGTCAGCCCAGGCATAACCGCCTTTGACGTACACCATCGCCGGACCCCAGGTGTAGCCAAGGCGACCGGTGACCGAACCGAGCCCACGGTTGACGAAGGGATTGTCATTGGTGTCGAGGAAGCTGTAGTTCGCTTCAATGCCCAGCACCCAGTTCGGTGAGAACTGATGGTCGTAACCGACCTGCGCGCCGCCCATGAACACACCATCGTTGCTGTTGGTGCCGGTGAAGCCGGGGGCCAGAATGTTGTTGTTGCCACCGAATGCGCCACCGACGTGACCGCCGATGTAAAAGCCGGTCCAGTTGTAAATCGGCGAGGCCTCCATCGCTGGGG
Organism: Bradyrhizobium sp. 23; assembly: GCF_023073295.1. Taxonomy (NCBI): domain Bacteria; kingdom Pseudomonadati; phylum Pseudomonadota; class Alphaproteobacteria; order Hyphomicrobiales; family Nitrobacteraceae; genus Bradyrhizobium; species Bradyrhizobium sp. 23. The sequence goes on from NZ_JADPJF010000047.1 coordinate 2,296, forward strand.
CTTTGGTGTAAGGACGCGCGGCCATATCAGCTGCCGATGCCGTACCCGCTAGGGCGGCAAAAGCGACGGTAGCTAGAAGGAACTTTTTCATTTCGACTCTCTCAGGTTTCAAAGCTGTGCCGAACGGTACCCCAATCCACCGGATTTGCTGTAGCGCGCCAGACACACAGCGCACTGGAATGCTGAAGCGCACCATTTTTCGCGCGCGACCGCAGGCAACGGCGCCAGCTTGATTGCGGGACATTCTGCCCTCGATCGCTGCCACTACACGCTTGCGAAGATCAAGAGAGCAAGGCTTGCCTACCCATGTTGGCCTCCCCCCAGCCAGCATGGCGGCGAGACACTCTGATTTGGGCATGCCAAATCGATTCCGCCTAACCGCGTCGCGCTTGAGTTTATCGAGTTATGCGCTTAGCCATCTTAATGCCTGCAAGGCGATCACTGGTCATCCTCGAGCGGTTCTGACGATTTAATCGCGTCGCCTCTTCCGGGGTCAGGAGCACGAGACGAAAGTGCTTCTTCACAAAATGGCGAAGGCGTCGTCGTCTAGCTCATCGATCCTGTTGATTGCTATTCGCGTGAGGTCTCTGACCGGGGAGACGTGCTCGATCAGAACCTTGCCACCACGGTCGAACGCTGCTCGCGCGGCAACAGAGAACTCGGCTCTGTCATAGTTGCGGAGATTGTTAATGTGGCTCAGCTCCGGGTAGACCAGATACCCGGCCGAGGATGTTCAGTATCCGCTCGGCGCTGTGAATGGCTCCGCCGTTATCGGTGAAGCCCGTCGCGCGCATTTGCTTGCACAGCTTCGAAGCCAGCCGGAACATCGGGATCAAGTTGCCGGGATGATACTTACGCCGCTTCATGGAGGGGGCTCTCTCGATGGAGCTGCTGTCATGGGTCGTGATACTGAGGCACGCAGGGGCGGCGGGACTATCTATTTCATCCGATAGGACAGCAGCACTGGCTTGATCCGCATCGTCGCCGCTGACAGATCATAGTCCATCGGGGATACGTTGGCCCCGACATACAGGCGACGCATCGACTGCCTCATGCGATGACGCATCCACCTCATTCATGAAGGTTGTGCGTCCTGTGGGTGGCAGGCTTGGGCCACGTTCGAGCACCGCTCGGCGCGGCAAACCTCTACGCAAACGCAACGCAACGACACAAGCCGCTGAGGGAAACCTTGGCGGCTTTTGCGTGGAGGCACTATCACCGGTCGTCTTCATGGCCCAACAGCAGCTTGTGCGTCACGCGATTGATGAAATGGTTTTTGCCGCAGGCTGGGCATTGCACGAGGATGAAGGAGGCGCGTGCCGCATTCGACTCAGCGTCGAACCGGTGCTGAACGTACTCGCCACTTGTCGCGCAACGAACGTGTCCATCATAGCCCAGCATCGGCCATGGCAGCGCCCGGCCCATGACCTAGGTCAATGTTCCCGGTGCACTTACCGCCGCCGCGCTTGCCACGGTTGATATCCTCCGCCTGTGCAGAGGCAGGTCCGAAGCCCCATCATGAGGTGATGGCGATCTAAGCCAAACCTCATCCGAGTTTGCGACAGAGAAAATGCATGGAAGGGATCAATGAGCGCATCCAGAGTCTGGCCCGTCGGCCGCATCGGCGATCGCGCCATTACAACGAACTACCTCCGGCCTTTGTCAACGCAATCGGGCCATTTGCGAAGTGGCCGCCGACACCGACTACGTCCGATCATCGGGATAGACCGGAAGTGCGCGGCAAAACCAAAACGGCGCTTTGATCCGAGGCGGATTCCACCGGCCCGCTTCAGCCTTGTCGCGGCCACTGATTGCGGGCAGACTAGCAGTGGCAGAGAGCGCAAGAGCTATGCAACGTCGGCTTGCGGCCATTCTAGCGGCGGATGTGGTCGGCTACAGCCGCCTCATGGGCGCCGACGAGGTGGGGACCCTCAATTCCCTCAAGTCGCACCGCCGGGAACTGGTCGACTGCGGCATTTCCGAGCACCACGGCCGCATCGTCAAAACCACCGGCGATGGGATGCTGGTGGAATTCGCCAGCGTCGTGGATGCGGTCGGCTGTGCGGTCAAGATTCAGCGCAGCATGGTGGGGCGCAACGCAGGGATCGCTGCGGAACGGCAGGTCGTGTTCCGGATCGGGATCAACGTCGGCGATATTATCATCGACGGCGACGATATCTTCGGCGACGGCGTCAACATCGCGGCACGCTTGGAAACGCTCTGCGAGCCCGGCGGCGTATGCATATCCAGGGCGGCGAACGACCAGATCCGGGACAAGCTGTCGATGGCTTTTGCTGATTTGGGCGAGCAGGCTGTGAAGAACATCTCGCGCGCGGTCGGCGTGTTCGGGCTCACTGCCAAGGACATCGAGGCAATTCCAGACGCCGCGATTCCCTCGTCTGCGGAAGACACCGTGGCGGCGTCAACCGTCCAACACAAGCAGGAAATTCACTTCTGCCAGACCGGCGACGGCGTGCAGCTGGCCTACGCCCGGATGGGCCAAGGGCATCCGCTGGTGAAGACAGGGCACTGGATGACCCACATCGAATTCGACTTCGAAAGTCCGATCTGGCGGCATCTCTACCAGGAATTTTCCCGCGAGCACCTTTTCATCCGATATGACGCAAGGGGAAATGGGCTTTCGGATCGTGACATCCCGGACGTAACATTCGAGCGGTTCGTCGACGACCTCGATGCGGTGGTCGACGCCGCGGGCATCGAACGGTTCGCGCTGCTCGGCATATCCCAGGGGTGCGCGGTCTCGATTGCCTACGCGGTCCGGCATCCGGAGCGAGTGTCGCATCTGATTCTCTACGGAGGTTATGTCGTCGGCTGGAAGAAGCGCGCCAGGACCGAGGCGGAGAAGGCGGCCGGGGATGCGATGCTGACGCTGATGCGGCTAGGATGGGGTCAGGAAAACCCGGCCTTCAGGCAGATGTTCACGTCCCAGTTTATTCCGGACGCTAACAAGGAGCAGGCCGACTGGTTTAACGAGCTACAGCGTATCTCGAGCTCGGCCGAAGACGCAGCGCGCAATTTACTGGCAAATGGCGAAGTGGAAATCAGTTCACTACTGCCGCAGGTCAAGGTGCCGACCCTTGTCATGCATTGCCGCAACGACGCGAGAGTGCCGTTCGAGTCGGGCCGTCGGCTGGCCGCGGGGATTCCCGGCGCCCGCTTTGTCCCGCTCGAAGGCCGGAATCACATCATGCTGGAGGGCGAGCCGGCTTTGGCACGCTTTCTCGACGAGCTACGATCATTTCTCGCCTCCGATACTCAACACTAAAGGTACTGGATACGGCGGCTCCGTTTCGCCGACCAATATGCGCCACGGGTTTCCCCTTGATGTCTGTTCTAGGCCAAGCGAAGTGCACGATGTCCGCTATTTGGGTCGCTATCGGGGGAAAGCGGACGTCGCACACAATCCGCGGACGGTCTTACTGCGCTAAAAATCCGAATGCGACAACCAGTGCCACCATGCTTGCGAAAATCAGCAGTGCCGGGAGGGATTTTCGGGTCATTGGCCTCGTCGAATGGCGCGCAGCCGATTGACCGGGGTGAGGTCTAGGCGGTCTCTGGGACCGCACGGCTTTGCCCTCTGTCGTTGGCGTCCGAGCCTTTGGTTCCGGCGCTGCGCCTACGCCTCCCATCTCGCTGTAATAAGCGCTGTAGACCTCGCGAACGGCTAGGGCCATGGACTCGGCCTCGCTCATTGTCTCGAGCCGAGTTCGATAGTTAGTCAGAAAGCTTTGGGCGCTGGACGGCAGGTCATCGAAACCACCGAGCTTGGCCATCATGAGCCAGGTGGCAAAATCCGCCTCAGCCTTCGTGCGCGCTCTCTTGGCGATACTGGCGTTGGAGCTAGAGGACAGGAGGACATGGTGGTCCGATTGGTTTGAACCCGGCCGCGAAGCGCGGCGGGAAAGGCAATTGGCAATCCAATCACAGTAATGACGGCGCGGGAGAGTTCAAACGCAAACCTTACGAACTAGTCGGCTCCTGACCTGGTTGAAGGGACTAAGCAGGCTAACTAGGGACCCAACCAGCTGAAGTTGATTATCCATATTGGGACGTGAGCTATGTCGACGGTCTGAGCTGCTGCCGGTATGATGGACACCGGGTTAAGCTAATCCCACCTTGCGCTCGAACTCAACAGGGCTGAGGTAACCGAT
>NZ_JADPJF010000141.1:0-4921 GCF_023073295.1 Bradyrhizobium sp. 23
ATCGCTCCTTCGGTGGAGAAGTGGAGGCGTCAAGCACCCCCACGATATGCCGCCTTTCCGATTCCCGCCGTCACCAACTTTGGGCGATAGCTCGCGCGAGCAAGAGCACGAACGATACACAGCATCGCTCGGCATGCTTTCAGGTTGCCGATCTCGCGCATGAGGATTCGTGGCTTGATCCGCGTGATCAAGCGCCGCAGGCACGGCGAGCTCGGCCTACGTCACCTTTGCGGGCTTGGCGTAAAATCCGGCATTTCACGAGGCCGGACCAAGTTATTTTGTCGCCCATTTAACTGAGGCTGACTAGACGATATTGGGTCGCCCACGTGTCCGCCTGTCGCTCGTTCGCAATTGAGGCGGCAGGACGCTGCTCGGCAAGATCGCTGAACGATGGCGAGGAACGGATGCCGCCGAGCTCCGTAAATAGCGCGTCTGGTCATCCATGTCTCTGCTAGCCAGATGAGGAAGGATGCCTGCGACTTCGCCGCGGCACGACAGAAGGTCCTGAACTGCCGTCCAGCATAAGCGGCCAAATCTTCTGGACGCCACGTTGTTTCGAGCGCGTCGATGTCGCCTAGTTTGTCCTCACCTCGCATCAGGCTACCGAAGAAAACCGAAAACCCACACCCATTCCAAGCATCGGACTGCAGCGGGATCACCGTTGAAATATCAACACGCCGCAGGAACCATCCAGCAGCATCTGCGCCTGACTCTGTCCGGGTCTGAACAAATCGTTCAAACGAGAGCTCGTTTTCTTGAGCCAACTCCAGGATGATAGGGATCGATTTCGGAAGATGTTGAAGGCGCATTGCGACTCGGCCCGAGGAGTTTCCCTAAAAGAGGTCTTTCCTGATTCAGAGCCCAATGCGCGAATCGCAGCCGTCTCTCCAAGCTTGCGACTGTGCATCGACATCAAAATCCTACCTTTCGGGCAAATCGATCCATACATCTGCAGGACCATTCAGAAGTGTATCTTGATCCGGCACAAAGATATTATCGAACACTCTGAGGCCGTGACCAACGGCGACGCCACTGATTATAAAGGGAAGTTCGACCTGCTCCTGATCTTCGAAGCTGTCCGCGCCAACAATTCGAAGAGATTCCAATTCAAACTGTCGGAAAGTGATCAGTGGTTTTGCCGACTCTATCAGATCTTGGGCGCACGACACTCCCCTCGCGACCTCTTTTCTCAAATGGTTCAGCGCCATGAAGAGGGACGAAAGCTCGTCGAGCTCGGAAGATTCGAAGTGTCGCAAACGCGACGAAATAGGCACCCCGTTCTTGTATCGTACCGTCGGCACAAATCGTATCTCGCAATCAAGAAGCAGGTCTGCGACCGCTTGTTTCACCAGAAGGGCCTGTCCAATATCCTTTAGACCGAAATAGCTGCGAGTTGGTCGCGCAAAACAAATCCAGCGGATGCATCCAGTGACACCTTCCTTTAGGAGCCCATGAGGCCCGCTCGCACGCAGCGGATAATCCCCTTGAGATACAAAGGTGCGATACCCTGGCGGAAACATCTCCGCGTCGGTCGTTGAAATGACGGCAGAAGCGCCCGCTCCAAGCGCAAGCGCAACGTCATCCTCCAAATTGTACTCGTACTCAGGACCTGGGCTAAGCTGAATCTTGTTCGGATAGACTGTGACAATGGCCACATCGTTCTCGGCTGCGGCCCTTCTGATTAACTCCGCGTGGCCGAGATGCAACGCTCCTAAAGTGTGTACTGTGCCGATAGTTTGACCTCTTCTTGCTACGTCCGCAATGAAGGGCTTGCCAGCTGAAAGAGACGCTAGGTGCATGTTTCCTATCCCGTCTTGTTGATTCCCCAGCAGCCCTGCTGCTCGATCGGGCATGACGCATGGCGAGCGCTACCGGCCACATCGACCGCGCGGCGAATGAGCTCATGAGCGCCTAGAGTCCGGCCACAACGAGGACGCATCCCGCTTCTCCATTTTCCTTCTCTGTGATGACAGGCGCCCCAGATCGTCATGCGTCATTTAGCCCAATCAGGTCGATCCTTCTCGACCGCGCCTCATTAGCGATGAGAACTCACCCAGATACTCTGAAGGTTCGGATTTCTGATCTTTCACGTCCTTCAAAGCAGCCTGGAGCCCAGGACATCTGTCTGCAAAGAACGGCGGTTCAAACGTCGTTATCCTTGCATCCGAGAACTCTGTTTTTACAAAGCTTGCCTGGAAAGGTGAAATTCCACTCAAGTTAGTCTTGCAGAGCGAGGATTGATTCATTCGAACGTATGCCGTACGGGCCGCTTCCAGGTTGCTGCCAGTCATTCCTGCCGCAATATAGCACTGAACAAGGTTGGCTCCCTCGAAATTGGCGCGGTTCAAAGCCATGGACTGCGGAGGATCACCGGTAATCATTGAGCGATATAGGTACGCCTGCGAAAAATCTGAATCATCGATATCGCAATCGCGTATAAACGCACAGCGCGCACGGAAGCCGCGCAACTGGGCGGATCGCATCGTGCTCTCGAAGATCGAAATGGCTTCCCCTGATGCGCGAGATAGATCAGCTCCATCGAGCTGACACGAACGAATGGATACTCCGTTCAACACCGCGCCGACGAGGTTGGCATTGGCGAGGTTTACCGACAGAAGTCGCGCCTCCGATAGATCTGCCTCCTCGAGCTCCGCCTTCGCGAGATTTGAGAGGCTGAAATCCGCAAAGGGGGCGCTCAGCGCTTTGGCTAGGATGCGACCGCTCGCCTTTGAAAGCCTGAAGTAAGGAAGATGAGCGTTCTCTAGGACGAGATCATCGACCGAAGTGGGGCGCAAGATTGATAGATACTCCCCCCTTGACTGCAAGAGCGAGCTGCCGGTCAGATGCGCCTTCGTCATCGTAACTTGGTTTAACTTGGCAAAATGAAAGGACGAGCAAGGCAGGTAGCATTCATTGATGGTCGATCCTTGCAGTTCAGCGCCATCAAAGACAGCTTGGCTCGCGTCACATTGATAAAAGAGGATGCCACTTAGCACCGCGTTGTCGAAACGGGTCCTTCGCATGCTGCACCCGTGGAATAGGCTACCCGTTGCATCGACGAGATTGCGCAGACTTGCATCGTCGAAATTGCAAACCTGTGCGGCAATAGCATGCATATACGCAAAGTCGAGCTTGGCTCCGCGGAAACTTGCTCGCTCTAATCCCGGGCAAATGAGGTTGGCCTCGGACAGATCGGCTCCATCCAGCTTCGCTCCGTGAAGTTGCGCACGATTGAGGATGCATCGCCGCAACCGAAATCCGGATAGATCGTGACCGTTGAAGTTCTCGGAAGATAGCCGCAGGCCGATGCCGGTCTGCTTGATGGCGTCCTCGGTTCGGTTTTCCACCGCAGCCAACGCAGACGCCCGGTCACCGTTTCGGCTCCAGTAGCGGACAAAGTCGCCATCTGCCGAAGATTGGCTTATCGCTGTTGCACGGATACCCAACTCCTCAGGCACGCTGAAATGGCTAGTGGCGTTGATAGCTTGCGTCATTGCCGGGTTCTTCCATTCTCGATGACGAGCGCACTTTCTCAGCCTCGTTTGCCGGGGCCTTTTTTGCATGGCCCCCTCTTTGAGGTAGCCAAGGTTTGCCCCGCGCCTCTTAGGATTTCTTGCTGCGACTTAAGCATCATCCCTCATCAGGAGGTAACTTACCGGACCGGGCCTCTTGAATTGTGCCATCACGAACCGACACTACGAAAAACCTAAGCAAGTTGCAGCAGACGGAGTTGATCTCCCACGACGTCACCCCTGGTTCAGTCTGTCGACAGTCGAGCGAAAGCGCCGCAACTTCGGCTAGCCCTGAGTTCGTGTTCTAACAGTCGACCTCATGATACACTTCAATAGCAACATCTGTGCCATCCCTCATCTATCCTAATAGACGAATCATTGTCTAGGCGCCCGGCAGAAGCCCGTCGGGGCTTTGGCAACTGACAACGACTAGCGTCCTGTCACAAACCGGACAATGGTTCACAACGCTCGTAACGGCTGGTCTTGGTTGTTCTCTATCGTTTCGACCAACAAGTGCGATGTCCCTCTCCATCACCGTCGCGTGCCGGTTCCCTTCGATGCGCGTAGGCGCATTCTCCAGATGTCCTACTATTGAGCCACAATTCACCGCCTGCGTTCCCCAGTTTTCGTCCCGCCGACGCAGCTCCGTTCCGGAAATTCGCCGACAACGTCGCGCGAGGTTTCGGGGGCGGAGTTCGAGTCAGGAGTTCACATGCAGGGCGTGCAATTGTATTGTAGGCGCGGATAGGCTGTCGCACTTTCTTACGAGGTTGGCGATGCCGGATGGGCTTGACGGGTGATGAGCCTGAAGAAGCGCTCGATCTGGTTGAGACAGGAAGCATAGGCTGGAAGAGAATGTGCCAGCGTGGACTTCGGGCGAGCCAGCTCGTTGGATGCTTATGGTAGCGTGGTTGCCAAGGGCGAGATGGATGTCAAACTGGGCCGGTAAATTGGTTTCGATGCGCCTTTGCAAAAGGCACGGAATTGCTGGTGACTGCGCGGTCTAGAATCTGGTTTCCAATCGGAGGCCTTGCCCTCTTTAGGGCGGAGGGACCCCCCGGAGTCGCCTCGCATTCCTGGATTCCCGCACGCCAAGAACCGCCATTACGCAATCAAGTGACGGCTCTGAGAGCACACCTGCTCGCCAGCAGCTGGAAACCCAGGACGAGGAGCCCTCCATCGATGTTCGTCCCGATTGACAAGCCAATCCAGATGCCAGTCGCACCAAGCCCGATCTTCAAACCAGCAGATAGCCAAGTGAGAAGCCGATTAACCAGTAGGCAATGCCGACGAACAGAAGCGGCACCCGAGCGTCCTTGTCCGCGCAGACCGCCCGCCGCAATGCTCTGCGCGGCATCAGTGACAAAAAGGCTCGCGGCGACCACAAGGAGCTCTGCAGTCAGTACGAT
>NZ_JADPJF010000141.1:5002-19833 GCF_023073295.1 Bradyrhizobium sp. 23
GTTGCGTCGGCATCTTCGCCGATTCGTCGAAAAGAGCTCGGCGACCTGAAAACGCGCGACGATCAACTGTCAGCAAGGCAGCGATGAGCGTACCGAGCAGCATCGCGACCAGGCCTGCCCGCTTGATGCCGGGACCGTCGTTACGGCCGACCGCATGGCCAACGCTTACGGCCGCCGCCATGCTGATGCCGAAAGCGATCATGGATATAATCATGGTAATCTGAAGCGCGATCTGATGAGCCGCGAGTGCACTGGTGCTGATAAGGCGACAGGAGCGCCGCAGCCCACAAAACTCTGTACTGCAGTCAGGGGGGCGATTGAAATCTGAGTTCCGATCACGATCAGCTGTCGCAAGAAGGGCCAATCCAATTGCCAGAAATCTGCAAGCACGTGGTAGTTACGGAAAGGACGACGCATTGTAGCAAAGGACAAACCGGCTAGGAGCATCGCACAGTTCACCAGCGTGCTCGCAAGCGCCGCAGGGAACAGCTCAGGCCGGCCAGCCCGACACGAGCACGGCAGAGAGGGATTGCCGCCAGCCTGATCCACAAGATCGGCTCCGGCCGGTTGACCGCGCCGATGAAATTACGGATGGCCTGCAGCCATAGCGCCGGCACTACGCCACAAGGCCAGTCCGAACAGATATTGCTCAGCGGGCCGCGCAGCGTCTGGGCCTGACCGGAAGCGAGCGGAATTTGGTCTCCACGAAAAACAAACGCTATGATCGGGAACGATAGTAACAGCGCCGTCCATAGGCCCGTGCGCAGTGCGCGCGGTACCATAGCAAGATTCCCGGCCCCATACGCCTGCGCCGCCAAAGGTGCGATCGGCGCCACCAGGCCCGCGCCAATGGTGAACCTGACGAGATAGAGCCTGACGGCCAGGGCGGCCGCAGCGAGTGCCTCAGGCCCGATGTGCCCGATGAAGGCAATATCCGCCGTCATCATCGCGACCTGCGCAAGCTGGGTCAACACCATCGGCCACGCGAGCTTCACAGTTTCGTTGAGCTCGATCGTGAAGTGTTGGCCAGCCGCCCGTCTCGTGCTCTGCCGCAAAACTGATACTGGTTGTGCTTCGATTATTTGTCCATGGAAATCTAGCTACTTGGTTTGCCCCGGCCGCAAACGACTCCTTCTCCGCCGAGATGATGCTCGTTTTCGCCCTGAAGTCGCGCTGTCCGGCCGATGCGGGATCAGTCCGGCCGGGCAGCTGCGCCTCACAGAGGAGGCGCGCATCGGCCTGGGCTTACCCTTAACCCTGTGGTTTGGGGCTGCTCGCCCGCTGATGCGCGGCTTCATCAGCGCCACCGCCAGCGCATCGACTTTTTTGGCGCAATTTGAGCGCAAAGGCGGCGGGCGGCTGGCAGAATGGTCGGTCATCGGCACCGCGATAGGTGCGGGGTGGACCGCAATCGAGGCTTGGTCGATCACCTTGGCGAAAGCGTGCGCGAGCGCGACAGGGCGCTCGGGAGTCGCAATCGAACGCGACGCATACGTGAACTGAGAGGCTATGATCTTCTGAGCCATCATTACTTTCTTTGAGCATGCTATGCTGGATGACAGCTCCTTTTCAAGGCTCGTGCCAACTGCGATAGCTTGATTTGTAATGGCTATTTGCTTTGGCGGGCGTGTCCTCCTCCGACAACATGTCGAAAATCCCACAGTCGGCATCAAAGACGAGCCCAAAGCCCGCAGACATCCCGCAAATCCTGCACCAGGAATCCCAATAGACGGACGCCGATATGACGACCCTCCAAGCTCGCCAGCGCCGCAAATCGGCTAGACTGAACTCTCGACTCGAGTGGCGCGCAAGACAAAGGCGTCGCTTGCCTGAGCAGCGTATGGCTTCGACGCGTTTTCAATGGCCAAAGGCCGTGGCCCGTTTCGTCGAAACAGCCTTCATCACAGGATCGGGAATGAGCGCACTTATGAGCGTCTTCTTAGAGCGGCTGAATGAACGATTGGCCAGCCGCCGCGCGCAAGACTTGGGACTGCGGCGATCAAGCCTCTGGTGTAGTCGGTACTCGGATTGAGGAATATCTCGTCCCTGGTGCCGGTCTCGACGACGCGCCCTTGCGCATGACGATGACGCGATCGCTGAGATGGCGGACACGACCGAGATCATGCGAAATGAAGATGTTCATGTTAAGACGCGCCTTCAGATCGGCAAGCAGGTCCAGCACTTGTGCCTGGATTAGGGCATCGAGCGCTGAGACCCGGTTCATCACAGACGATCACGGCGGGCCTTGGAGCGATCGCGCGGGCGATCGCAACGCGCTGGCGCTGACCGCCCGAGAGTTCAAGCGGTTGGCGATCCAGGAACGCTGAGGATAGTCCCACCAGGTCAAGGTGCTGGACGACGCGTGCATCGCGCTCGCCTCTGGTCAACACGTCATTGGCGAGGCTATCGGATATGATGCGTCCCACAATCCAGCGAGCATCAAAGGAGCTGACGGGATCCTGGTAAATAATCGTGGTAGCCCGGCGCCACGTCCTGCGCTCGCGATTAGTGAGCGTGGTCCAGGCCTGACCTTGAAACAGAACGGCCCCGCCGTCGGGTAGGTCGAGCGCCAGCGCCATTCGTGCCATCGTCAACTTCCCAGATCCGGACTCGCCGACGACGCCCAGAGTCTCGCCAGATCGCAGCTCAAAGGAGGCATCGTCAACGATCGTCCGCGGCACGCCATCTGGCCCGCTTCACAAGGTTTGTCGCGCTGAGCACGACCGGAGGCAATGTCGATGGCAATTGCGCGGGAGCAAGGCCGCCGACCTGAAATCCCAAGCCGATCCGCTGCCCGACAAGGATCAGGGACCCAAAGCGCCCGACGTAACTGTAATTGCTCCAGAGAGCGTGACTGCGGCCGCGGCGGCCGTGCAGTGAGCAATAGTGACGACGAGAGCATCACAGGCGAACAGAGGGCACTGCATCCAGAAGCTGGCGCGTATAGGCGTGCTGCGGCTCCTTGAAGACTTGGTCTGCCGATCCGCGCTCAACGACCTCGCCTTCATGCATCACCAAGACCTCGTCAGCTATGCGGGAGACCACCGCCAGATCATGGCTGATGAAGATGGGCGCCTTGCCCCGAACCTTGCCCTGTTCCAGCAGTCCCAGCACCCGTGCCTGCACGGTGACGTCGAGAGCCGTGGTCGGCTCGTCGGCGATCAGGATGCGTGGATCGACAGTGTGGAGCAGAACTTTGGCACCAGCGCGTAGTTGCAAGCGTGGGCACTATGGACCCGACGGCAACATCAAATAATGCGATTGAATGTGCTTCTTTTTGTGATGTATTGCGTGAGAACTGGCAGCACTATCGGACCCTCGTGGCTCGCAACTGCCTTCAGGGCCTTTTATCCGGTCCTGCACACCGCGGTGTCTGAGTTCGCCACGTTTTTGCCACCAACAGGTGTCGACATGCTCCGTGGAGGGCAGAGAGTGCGTGATGCCCACAGCCTCATAGCCGAGTGCGCTGACCACACATGATAGCCGGCGTGACGCCGCGCCGCTAGGACAGGCCAAGCTCAAATAGCGCGACACGACCTCACTGCTCTGGTCGACGCGATGGTCGCCGGGACTCCTACCTCCTTGCAGGCGCTTTCCAGGATCGGCACGCCGTTGCTGCCGCCGAAGGTGAACCGGGGCTGCAGGGCCGGCCGGCCCAACGCCGGCTCATGTAAGCTCACGCTGCGAGTTCGCTATTTTTTGTCGAACTGGAGACAATAGAACGGTTATAGCCAGTGGTTTGATTGCCTGCCAAATGGCTGCTTTGGCGCATGAAAGCTCGCGCGATTGTGGCCTGGAATGTGCGGCGGATCCGTGTGGATCGCGGTATTTCGCAGGAGCAATTGGCTTACGATTCGGATACCGACCGCTCATATATGGGCGCTGTTGAGAGGCAAGACGCGAATCCATCAATCGATCTGCTCGATCGGGTCGCTGAAACACTCGGTGTCCATTTATCTGAGTTCTTTGTCCAACCGCCCAAAGGAGCAACGTCCCATGAGACATTGCCCAAAGGTCGCAAGCCGGCTCGTTCACATCACAGGAAGAAATAGCGCGCTGCTCGCATGGGTTCGCGGAAAACATTTGCAATTTGGTGTATCGCAGTTTTGAAAGGCTGCGGAAGCGGAAGGCTTCACGCAGGACGGATTCGCCGAAGCTACCGGCTTTACTCACCAATACATCAGCGGGCTGGAGTTTCGACCCGATCCTGCTGTGGTGACCCTGCTCGAACCGCCCGGCCCACATAGACGCAAGTGGCTAGGAGCGCTTTCGTTTGAGCGGCTGGCCTCAGCGACGATGCGGTCGCCCGGCCCTCCAGGCTCGCGTGATGATCTCGCCCTGGAAGTCGGAGCCCGTCTCCTGAAAGCACCGATGTTAGCCGTGTCACTTCGAGCCCCGCGACTACCGCGCCTCGATAGCGATCTGAAGGCCGAAGACGATCGGCGATGCACCCGCTTCTCCGCGGGCCGGAGCATTCGCAACTTGGCCAGTTGATCATTGACGCTGCGCGCGCCATCTCCGCTGAAATGGGTTCTCTACGCCGCAATTGAAGCAGTCGTATCAAGTTAAGATAGTTCTATGCGCAAGCCAGCGAATCCAGCTAGAGGACCGCGCGCGCTCGTGAAGCCTTGCTCACTTGCGTGATGCACATCGTACGAGTGGCAACCTCGCGTAGAGTTGAGGCCGCTTGGCCGCGCTCTCACAAACGCCGTTCGGCAGCATCCAGGATTTGCTCGCGGCGCCCTACGCGTTCAGTCGGCCCCGGGACTGATTTGCAGTTCTTCCGCGGGCTGCTTCGAAGAAGCCATCCCGTCTCATGCTTTTGGCGGCCGCCCCACACGGCCGCAGGGCAGCGGTCGTGTCGATCTCGATGGCACAGTCGTTGCCGACGACGCGGGCCAGTTCGCGCAAAGGTCCGAACGACGGCTGCCGGCCGAGCGGCTTCAACCGGTGTGCCTCATCACGGTCTCGGCCGAGGAAGTGCCGGGCCCGCATTGTGCGGAAGCCAAAAAGAGGCCGCTGCTGGGCTTATCCAGGAGCGGCCTGATCCGTGGGAGGAAGCAGACGAGCCCGGTCTGCCAGCGGATCGGCACTCCAGAGAAGCCGGCGCTAGAGCCTTGGCCGGAGTTGACCCATCGGGGGTCAGTTTCTAAGTGAAAACATTCGGCAGCCAGGACAGATCTGCGCGTGCTCACATCTAGACGGGGTTGAAACCACGTATCAGATCGGTGAATTCCATAGATGAGTAGAATCGGGTACAATGGGCGAAAGTGACAGCTGTCAGAAAACTTACCACGCTTCTACCGGCCGCCCGTAAAGGCGCATCATCGGAAATCTACGCACGATCTTTGCGCAATTTGCCGAAAGGCTCCATGCTCGTTGTGGCCATCTTCCCTATCATCGACTGGAATGACTGTCTGCTGCGAGATTTTCAAAACGTCTCCAAAGGTTCGCGCCGCCACATGTACGCGGCGATCACTTTTCGACGGCCGATATTCGGACTACGTGGAGTATCTGCCACTCGGGTGCTTCAGAACACCGGGCGCAACTGGCGAAGCTGTTTCGCCAGGCAGAATTTCGTGGCGAATTCGGACAAACTCCATTAGCTATGGAGCGCAGCATGCGGATTCTGAAGCTGCTGGATAAGCTGCCTCCGCAAGGGTTTGCGGGCTGGAGCGGCCCTGTACTGGCCGAGGCGCTGGGCGATGTTGACGTCCAATATGTCTGGCGCTTCCTGCGCAGCCACAAGATGGACCTCGCGGCTCGCAAGTCCTGGTGCGAGAGCAACGACCCGAATTTTACCGCCAAAGCCGCCGATGTTGTTGGCCTCTACGTCGCCCCGCCCGCGAAGGCCATGTGCTATGCGTCGACGAGAAGCCCTCGATCCAGGCCTTCGAGCGAGCGCAGGGTATCTGAAGTTGCCCAATGGCCGCGCCTTGACCGGCCAGAGCCACGATTATAGGCGCGATGGCACCACAACATTATTTGCGGCGCTTGAAGTCGCCACCGGAAGATCATCGCGGCTCATTCAAAACTCAGTCCCCGCGTCGAGTTTCTCGGCTTCATGAAAAGCGTCCCCGCGGCCTTTTCGGACCGAAAGCTGAAGAACGAGCACTGGCTCAAGGCCCACCCCAATGTGCAATTTCATTTCACGCAAGTAGCGCAGCGCGCTGTTTAGCCTTCATCAAAACGGCGACGCGCAAAAGAAGCGAGATGGAGCATCGCGACGAGTTGTCGGAGTCGCGACACCCCGTCCTACCCGCGACACGCGCCAAATGGGAATTAGCAATGGATATCAGTGCGCCCGTTTGGCACGCTCTTTGAACTTATGAAGGGACATCCCGTCGTGTGATGACCCATGTCAAAAGGAGGT
Organism: Bradyrhizobium sp. 23; assembly: GCF_023073295.1. Lineage (NCBI taxonomy): Bacteria > Pseudomonadati > Pseudomonadota > Alphaproteobacteria > Hyphomicrobiales > Nitrobacteraceae > Bradyrhizobium > Bradyrhizobium sp. 23. Next base: position 11,376 of record NZ_JADPJF010000141.1, read on the forward strand.
GGTGTTAATGAGCGTCCCAAATCTGACGAAACGAGCAAATGCCCTCGGGACCGACAAGGGTGATGAGGTCGGCGACACCCATGGCTACACCGGCTTCTACTCTTTTCTGTTCGAGGAGTTCCGCCACGAACCCTTCACAATGGTCGAGATTGGATTACAGCACGGGAACGGCTCTCTCGATCCTGATTTACTCGTCGGTCGCAAGGTTGACGATATTCCGTCTATCAAAATGTGGTTGGAGTTCTTTCCCAAAGCTGAGATCGTCGGCTGCGACATTGCTGACTTCAGCGCCTTTAAGATGGATCGGTTCCGTTTCGAGCGCCTTGACATGGGCGATGCGGTAGCCTTGGAACGCCTTGCGAGTTCGCTCCCGCCTGTAAGGATCATTATCGAGGATGCTTCACACGCAGCTTACCACCAGCAGCTTGCTCTAGCGAAGCTGTTTCCCATCGTCGAGCCTGGCGGTTTTTACTTTATCGAGGATCTTCATACCACGCACGCGATTGCCGCACGATTGCCGCCCTGCAATTCAACTGAAACGGTAGTGGAGAAGTTCACCCAGACGCGTCAGCTTGACATTCCGTTTCTGACCGCGATTGAACGCAGAAACCTCGAGACCACAATTAGGAAGATGTTCATCCATCGCAACGATAAGGGGGGCGTCAACCGCTGGACCATGAAGATGGTGGGATTTGGAAAGTAATAAGGAGTCAACTGAACCTTCCGGGCCATCAAGTTGCCGATCTGGTCGGCTGTCTTGGCTTGCGCAGGTGAGAACTCCAAAACTCCAAAAACCTGCATCTCAGGAATGTGAATGGGTTGAAAATGGCGATAGGTGTGATTGTTTCGCTAACCTGAGTACCGGGCTTCTCATTGATGTTGCTGTCGCGCGGCGCTGCCGCTCGAACTCCTTTTCGACCACCATGTCTTTGGAGTTGAATGCTGCGGGGGAGGGCTACGACTTAATCGACCATCGCCGCACCTGTCCGACAACAACTTCCGAAGGTACGACCTGATTCTTTGCCGACTTCAACGCCCGAGCAATACGATGAACTCGCCGGCGCAGCGACACGTCACGCAAGGACTCGACAGGCGCGCCGCTGACGACGGACATTTTGGACACTTAGCGCACCTCCAGCCCGTCCAGGGATCGCGTGCGGCACTCTCTTCACCTCGGCCTGTGTATACCGAATCCCGACCAGGCATTCCGATTGATCGAAACCACCCATTCCGGCCGATCGCGACCGGCCTGTGGTCGGGTGTACGGGCCCCGTCGCATGATCCGGACTCCGCTGCAAACGCCACGGGCGAGATTACCTATGCGCAAAATCGGCGACATGCTTCGGCTGTCTGCTGCTGGCTTGCTTCGATTGGCGTTGGCGCAAATCATGCACTGCGCTACGCGCGGCATCTAGGAATCAAATCTCTGCGCTAGGGTCATGCTGCCGATGCCAAAAGAGTCATCGACATGCGGAATGAAACGTTGATCAAGATCGAACACGAGCGGTGCCAGGAGATGAGTCGGCCACGACGACCGCTTGCTCGCATGCTCTCGGACTCCGACTTGATCTTCAAATCACTCGAATTTCCGGGTAAACATGGAGGCACTATGCGCATCTGCGGTATCAAGCTGACGCACGACGGAGCGATCGCTCTCGTCGAGGACAACCGGCTTGTTTTTTGCGGCGAGCAGGAGAAGCGGAGCAATAATCCGCGTTATCAGTCGATCGGCAACCTTGATGCAATCGTCGTCGCCTTGGCGGAACACGGTCTAGATCCGCAGCAAGTTGATCAGTTCGTCATCGACGGCTGGGCCGGGAAAGTGGAATCGCAATTCCAGGTCCTCAGCGGAACCACGCCTGTCACTCTCAAAGGGGCGCCGTATGTCGAACGCCATGCAGAGGGTCTTCTCACCTCCCGCGACGGTCTTGGCCTCAGGCTCGACGGCAGAGATTTCCCTTACAGGAGCTATCCGCACGTCACAGCCCATCTGGCTTCCGCATACTGCACCAGCCCCTTTGCCAAGGCGGGACAGCCCGCTTTTTGCCTCGTGTGGGACGGCGGCACCTTTCCGCGTCTCTATCATATAGAACGTGAGGGCGCACGGTTCCTCGAATCCCTGTTCCCGCTTATTGGACATGTATACGCGGCCGCGGGCCTTCATTATGGACCCTACAAGCAAGCGAACCGCGCCAACTGGGATCTAGCCGATCCCGGCAAGCTGGACCCAGGCGGTGCCGGCAAGCTCAACCTGGGCATTGCCGGCAAGCTGATGGCCTATATCGCCCTCGGGTGTGTTAGTGAAACCATCGTCGCGGTCTTTGAGGAACTCTATCAAGAGCGCTTTGCGGCGGACACGAGGCTTTCAGCTTTCCATACGGACGTCGAGAGCATGGGATCCGCGCTTGCGAGTGTACGTGACTTCTTCGATGCCAGCATGCTCCGGTTGAAGGCCACGGCACCCCAAGATGTGCTCGCATCGTTTCATTGCTTCCTCGAGCGCCTCCTGATCGGTGAAATGACGAATGCTTTGCAGCGGCATGCGTGTTTTGCGTCGCGCAATTTGTGTATAGCCGGTGGCTGCGGTCTCAATATCAAATGGAACAGTGCACTACGTGCGTCAGGCCTGTTCGATGCTGTCTGGGTACCCCCTTTTCCGAATGACAGTGGCTCGGCAATCGGTGCCGCTTGCTGCGCAATGGTAGCGGACAAAGGTTTCGTGCCGCTGGAATGGTCGGTATATAGTGGTCCAGCCCTGCAGCCTAGCGATGTGCCGCCCGATTGGGAGGCTGCGCCGTGCAGTATGCATGAACTTGCAACCATTCTGGCCAGCAAGCAGCCCGTGATCTTCCTTGCAGGCCCCGCCGAGCTTGGACCGCGGGCATTGGGCAGCAGAAGCATTCTTGCAGCCGCGACTTCGCCCCAAATGAAGGATCATCTCAACGACATCAAACTTCGTGAACACTTCCGACCAGTGGCGCCGATATGCCTAGAGGATCGTGCGCCAGATATTTTTAATCCCGGAACGCCGGACCCTTACATGCTTTTCGATCACCAGACACGAACAGAGTGGCGGGATAAAATCCCGGCCGTTGTACATCTCGACGGATCTGCGCGGTTGCAGACGATTTGCAGGACCTCTCAGCACAAAGTCGCCGAGCTTCTCGTCGAATACGAAAAGCTCACGGGCATCCCGCTGCTTTGCAATACGAGTGCCAATCAGCATGGACATGGGTTCTTCCCGGATGTCGCAGCGGCTTGCGAGTGGGGACGCGTTGAGCACGTATGGGGCGACGGCATACTGTGGACGAAAGCTCCATAAACGAGCGATTGGCGTCCGAAGGCGCGTCTCGCGCGAACATGAACGCATCTCCGGAGTGGCGACACCATGTCGAGCAAGTCGATATAGTTGCGGAAGAGTGCTCCGGCCAAAGATCGGTGCGGGCAGACGCACAATTGCGTGGTCGTCGGCATGGCACCGCCTGAGGATGTTGCATCGAAGGGACCGATGCTGCCGAAGATGCACAAGACGACAGGATCGAATGGCCTGTTACGGCTGCGATTGGGTTCAGATCGTGTCCGTGAAGCACGCCCGGTTCTGCTTGTCGGCAACTTCGACTGGATTGGATCGGCGTCGAGATCGCTTCGGCTTACGGCGAGAACTGCGCCGCGTCTTCGACGTCATCAGGCGCGACCTGCACGGGCGGCGCCGCCATCCCACCCATGATCGAATCGGACACATCAAGGCCTACGGTCACCTCAGTCGCCGCTAGGCCGTGCCGGCGGTGCCGCCAACGTCGTCCTCTCAGCCATAGGCGGCAGCTTTGCCGCGCTCTCGCCTGGCTCAGACAACTCTTCCTGGTTCCTGCGATTGGTACGCCAGACGCTCGTCTGCACCCCGAAATCCGGCTTCTTGAGCAACCACTCAAACAGGACTATTCCAGAGCTGGTGCCAGAAACTTAAGATGCGAGCTAGCGCAGAAGTTTCGGATTACCGCGCGGACATCACCTGCCGCACCCCGCAGCGCGACGTGGCCGAGATCGAGTTCATATCCGTGGTTCGCCACGTGCATGCGGGACGAAGGGCGCTGCTCGATGATGATTACCGCAATCTCATTGGCGAGCTCAATCAGGCGGTCTCCTCGATTACGCCGATCCAAACTCCCTCGGTCGGTTCGTCCAGCAGCAGCAGTTTTGGATTTCTCAATAGTGCGCGCCGATCGCCAGGACCTTACGCTCTCCGCCCGAAAGCGTCCCACCCGGCTGATCGAAGCGGTGTTCGTCCGGTCGAAGAGGCTTGCAAATTTGTTGGGACCGTCCGCCCGGTTACGCGTGACCGGCCTCCGATCCTACCGTTTACCAGCGGCAGGAGCGCCAGGAACCGCTTACATGTCGAGACGGTGCCGGCTCTTGCTCCTGTCCGGATCGCTTCAGGGCCAGCTACGAAATTATCGACGTGCCGCAACGGCCGTGTTCACCTCCTGCGCAGCACGCAAGGGCCGGAATAAGCGAGAACGAGCAGCGGCTGTCGTGTTCGCGATGAGCGTGACAGTGAGGTTATCCATGCCGCCAGGGTCACGCCCTCATTCGTACCTACGGCCCTCGCCAGCCGACTGTAGCTGGCACAACCCTCGACCTGCAGGATGAGTCCTCGCCGGGCTTGGCGCCGCTCGAGTTCGCCATGCTCGCTCATGTGAGATGACTACCTCGAAGCAACCACGAGCGCGAGAGCCTCCGACCAGTCGTCGGGGCTTGGCGGCTTTGGGACGAAGTCGTCGCACTTCGGTCAGCATGTCGGGACACGGACACGCAAACTCATCCCGGGCAGCCCAATTCTTTAAGCTTCTCGAATTGCGTCGTTCCGTCAGCGCGAGCCGGGTCGCCTGAGGACTGGTATGGCGCTTGCTTAAACAGAGCGGAGCCACTTCTTTCGGCTAAGTACATTCGCCTGTGATGCCAGCCGGAACATCGGCGTTTAACACGAGGGGTAAAGGTATGTCCGGCGTTGCTGCAGCCTTTCTATGCCCCTCAAGCCATTCACCATCGACTGCTTATGATCGACTCAAGCACATGATTCCGAAACTTGCACTTCGTGGGCAGGCGGGGGTCGGGGTTGCCGCTTTCATGCACAAGCAAGGTTTTCGATATGGGAGAGCGCTTCAATCATCGAGCGGTTCAGTGCGCATTGAACCCAGCGAACAAGATCGAAGCTTTCGGCCTCATGTTGCGATCGCTCATGTCCGTAGCCGGTGCAGCGAACTGAGTGATGGCGGTGACATTCGGCCGATTCACAACAATGGGAGCACCCACCGCCATTTGGCAGTTTCTCTGGACGGCGCTTTGGTCAATGCTCGTGAACTCAGACGAGAATTCCTTTCCAAGCAACAACGAACAACCGTCAACACAGATGCTGAGCTCTTGCTCAAGTGTATTGAACGCTGCTGTGAACGAGATTATTGGCGCCACGGTCTAGCCGCTAATTACGAAACTGTATTTCGAGAGATTGATGATCGTATCGATGGCGCTATCAGCGCGCTTTTTTTGGACGGAGACGGAAACCTCATTGCATATCGCAATCGGACCGGTTTGCGACCATTGGAGGCTATGCAAACAGATGACGGGTCTTTGCTCTTTGCTTCTGAAAATTGTGCCTTTGCCGCTCTAGAGGGTGATACGCAGCAAATCTTGCCAGGCCACATAAAGTATGTGGACGGGAAAACGGGGTGCAGCGTTGATCACTCGGTGAGCAACGGACGACATAAAGCCACGCTCTGCACCTACGAAGCTCTCTACTTGGGCAGTCCGAACACATCGATCGAAGGCCAGTCACATTTCGAAACCCGCTACAACATCGGGGTCGTCTTGGGGGCACTCGTTGCGCGGCGACTGCAAGCGGAAGCGGGCCCTGCGCCCACAATTGTTTCCTCCATGCCGCATACTGGTGGCCCGTACGCCGATGGCCTGTTTGCATCTCTAGCTGAATACGGGCTGTTGGCCGAGCGTCGTGAAGTGGTCGCGACGACACTTCTTCAGCGGACTCTCATCGGCACACCTGGCGGACGAAAATCTCGCATAGCTCGAAAATACCGCGTGTCGGACACCGACCTTGCTAAGGCCAGCATAATAGTTGTCGACGAAGCCCTCATTCGCGGCGATACCAGTCAAGCAGTAACGAGTATGCTCCTTACCGCTGGAGCCAAAGCCGTGCATTGGGCGATCGGTTCGCCGCCTATAGTAGCTCCGAACTACTACGGCATGGGCATCGACACACTAGATGAGCTCGCATTCTGGCAGGTTTGGAAGCGATTGCCGTCCGAGCAGCGTGCTCAAAGCATGCTCTTCCATAAGATGGAACCCCACGTTCTCAGACTAATCGAAAGCAATATCGCGGCATCGATCGACGCAGCCACGACAACGTATCTGCCCTTCCCGCTCCTAGGATCGTTGCTGCCCGGCAGACTGGAGAACTTCGATTTGTCACCTTTTACATTCGAGATGCCAACCCCGGCGGGACAGCAGCGCGCGGACAGGAACTTACGCAAACTAACCGCCGATCTTCCTTGTATGCAATCAATCCGCGCTTGAGGTCAGTTCATGAATCCCGTCCTCGTCTTTGATTGGAATGGAACGCAGCTCGATGATGCGCACGCGCTCCTCCAAACGACAAATGCCATTCTCGACCGCTTTTGTCGTGCGACGATCCACATGGACACGTTTCGGAAACATTGCGATGTTCTGCTATCACTTCTTTATCGCAGTCTCGGAATGTCGCGGGACGAGGTTGCGGAGGTGGGTCGCGATGGGAGCGCCGCTTCTCACGAGACCTATGAACCTCTTGCGGATAAGGCCGATCTGCGCGAGGGCCCACATAGACACTTGGAGCTGGCGCGGCGCGAAGCAGCTTTGTCCATCATCGTGAGCAATCATATCGTCGCCCCGCTCCGATCTCAATTGAGACGACTTGGAATCAACAACTACATTAACGAGGTTCTCGCCTTTGAAAGCCGCACCACTCAATACCAGTCGATGGGCAACAGAGAGCGGCTTCGTCTGTACATGCAGAAGAACAACCTAGAGCCGGCGTCAATCTTCATCATCGGCGTTATGCCGTCCAAATGGACATTGCACGCCATTCTCGGACTCAAAGCGTATGGATCACCCGCGGTTTTGTTTCGGATTCGTGCTTGCACGCGGCGAATCCTGACTACACGATTGACAACCATCATGAGTTATCGCCGATCTTACAAAGGCACGGCTTCTTTCAGAATGCATAAATCATGACCGCCGAGCTATTACCCAACGCACGTCCAAAAGCTGCGAACCAGAAAATAGGCCTTATCGGCGTCGGGCGCATGGGAACCGGAATGGGTCTCTGCCTGTTGCGGCACCAAGTTGAGCTGCATATCAAAGCGAACAAAAGTCGCTTCGGTGCGGATCGATTGGCTGCGGCAGGCGCCCGTGAGCATCCTTCCATCGCTGAGCTGGCGCCGCATGTAAGTGCGGTGGTGTTATCCCTGCCATCAAGCCGGGAGGTTGAGGCAGTGTGTCTTGGGCAGGACGGGCTTTTTGTCCATATGTCCCGTGGAGGTTTAATAATTGACTGCACCACGTCTTATCCTGGCTCGACAGTTGCACTGGCGGAGCAGGCTCAAAAACGCGGCCTCGGTTTTATAGATGCCCCAGTAACACGGAGCCCTGAACAAGCAGAGCTCGGCCTTCTCAACGCGATTGTTGGATCGAACGAAACGCTTTTTCCTGCGGCTGAAGGCATTCTTGCTACTTTTTGTGAGACCGTTCTTCATGTCGGAGATGTCGGAAAAGGTCATGAGCTCAAGCTTGTTTACAACAGTATGACTATGGGCATAGCGGCGGTAGCCTCAGAGGTCTGCCAATTCGCGAACGCTCTTGGCCTCGATCTTGTAACACTCCGCTCTTTGGTTAGTCGCGGTTCCACTAATAGTGGAATATTCCAAGCCTTCGTGGCCTTTTTGTTGGGCGAGAAACCCGATGTTCTGGCAGTCTCAATTGCCAATTCTGCAAAGGATATTGGGTGCGCAGTGCGTCTGGCGGGCGAGAGCGCTGTTTCGGTACCGATCCTGGCTGCCACCGCCCACAAGTTAAACAACGCAGTTGCCGGGGGTAAAGGCGAACTGACACTACCTCATTTGTCTCACCCGTAAGTTCTCGGCCTATCGAACCGCAACGAGGATCGGTGGCGACCAGATCGATCCTTGCCTCGTCCGACGTTCTCCGATGTTGTTTAATGGTGCATTCTTGTCGCACGATTCGAAGCATGCGCTATGGGACTGTTTAACACGGCTGCGCCACCCCGACGGAGGCAGTCCGTCGAGGTAGATTCCCGATCGCTCTTAAACTAGTACCCACTTTTCTTGGAACGTGAGTCGTGATTCAAGATATGGATGATCCCCGAAGCAAGAGAAGTCCACCTTTCGCGGAG
>NZ_JADPJF010000053.1:0-686 GCF_023073295.1 Bradyrhizobium sp. 23
GAGCGCCGTCAGTTGCGGCTGCTCCGCGAGCCAGCCCTCGATAGCAGCAATATGCGGGTCGAGCTTGGACGGCATGCGAACCCTGGTTTTATAGGGCCGACGAGTCCGCCGGTGCGTGGCACGCGGCTCGCCGGCGGTCACCCTCTTGCCGAGCGTCTTCGCGAACGTCGCCGCGGTCACCGGCGCGTTGCTCGTGTGAGCGGATTGCAGGCCACGCGCCTGTCCGGCACGACGATCGACGCGATTGCCGAGTTCGTTCTGGGTTGCGCGAATCTCGGCCAACAGCGCGACCGGATCGAGCGAGCGATACTGATCGCGCAGCCGTTTCTTCACGGCGGCGGTCACCTTGGGATGCGCTAATGCACGCTCGTAGGGCGTCGATGGGGGATGATAGCGCTTGATCACTTTAGCCCCTTCGCGGCGCTTCTCCTTCAGCTTGAACGAGGGCTGGAAGAAGTTGACGTAGAGCCGCGCCGCCGCATAGAGGCGGCCCATCACGCGCGCCGTCTCGACGCCATCGAAGCGGCCATAGCCCATGAGGCGGCGGACGACGGCACCATTCTTCTGCTCGACGAATGCTTGATCGTTCTTCTTGTACGCGCGCGAGCGCGTCACTTCGAGCTTCTGTTCGCGACACCATGGCACGACGACATCGTTCATGAAGGCGCTGTCGTTGTCGAAGTCAA
>NZ_JADPJF010000068.1:0-899 GCF_023073295.1 Bradyrhizobium sp. 23
TGTATCCCGCCGCCACAGCCGTCTTACCATAGGCATAGGCGCCGCCGTAGACCGGGTTCTCAATGATCCGGTGGATGGCGGAGTAACTCGGTCGCCGCCAGGCTGTGTCGCCGTTGGACTGCTTCACCGGTAGATCGAGATTGTACTCGTGAAGCCAGCAGAGCGCCTGTCGGGCACTGCCCAGTTCCTCGACCTTGTCGAACACCAACTGGATCGCTTCCTGGACGCGCCGATCCGGATCTTTCTCATAGCGGTCGCCGGCCTTCACGAAGCCGACGGGCGCCGCCACAATCAACTCGCCCCGGCGCGCCTTCTCATAGCGGGCCGAGAGCGAGCGCTGGCGCAACAGATCCAGCTCGTACTCGTTGAGGCTACCCTTGAGCCCGAGCAGCAGGCGGTCGTTGCCATGCCTTGGCGCATAGATAGTCTCCTGATCGACCAGAACGGTGTCGACCACGCGGCACATCTCGATGAGTTGCTGCCAATCCCGGCTGTTGCGAGCGAAGCGCGAGACCTCGCGGGCGCAAACCGCACCAACCTTACCGAGGCAAACCTCCGCTACCATCCGCTCAAAACCAGCGCGTTGTACCCCGCCGGCGGCTGAACGACCGAGATCATCGTCGATCACTTCGATCTCAGACCAACCGAGCGCAGTCAGCCGGTCCCGCATGGCGTATTGCAATGCGCTGCTCTCGCGATTGTGCAACACCTGATGTGCCGAGGATTGGCGCACGTAAAGAATCGCCTTACGCTCCAGATGATGAGGCCTGACCTTGTCAGAGATCATGATCGACCCCCTTCGCGGGCGGCGTCGCTGTCATCGCAGCATGGTCGAGGATCAACTGCGTCATCAGGCTTGTGAGGGCCGCCCGGGCTTCCGCCGGCAACTCCGGCCATGC
>NZ_JADPJF010000002.1:0-7446 GCF_023073295.1 Bradyrhizobium sp. 23
AGCCCTTCGTCTGGACCAAGAAAAAGGTTCGTCAACGCCCCTTCAAAGGCCGCCGTATCACTCAGCTCTGATTCCGGGTACTAGTGGCGCACGAACTCTCCTAAAAGCGGATCAAAAGGTTGCTCAGAGTTTGTGTGGCTGGCACGTTTGTTGCTGTGTTGAACAGGTGCCAATCTGGTTCGACCGCATTCAAGAGCGCAAGGTGAGCCGAGGACGAACGGGCGGGCGCCTGCCGAGTATTCTTAACTGGCCCTTGAAGGAGAGTAAAATGCCCGTACTGCAAGGACATATCGACAAGACGAGCGTCGCTTAGAATGTCGATAGAAACATGAAAAATAAGGCCGTTCCCATTCGTCAAATCCGTAAGATCCATTCGATGGGTTGTGTCTTCCCGAACGATCTTGGAGTGGACGACCATCTCCTGTGCTGCAGGTCCGCCGAGGCCTTGTCGGTCCAGGGCGAAGTCTATGCCATTTCCCTTCTGTAGAACGAATAGTCGGCTGTTTTGGCCCAGATTCGCGCCGCAGGATGGTGCCCTTGACGACTAGCTACTGAGTAGCGCCCGCAGGAGAGCTGGATGGATATCTCTTTCACTAAGGACGAGCAGGCGTTTCGCGAGGAGGTGCGGCAGTTCTTCCGCGAGAACGTGCCGCCGGACACGCAGCGCAAGCTGGCCGAGAGCCGTCACCTTTCGAAGGAAGAGATGGTGACGTGGTGGCGCATCCTCAACAAGAAGGGCTGGGGCGTTAGCCACTGGCCCAAGCAATATGGCGGCACCGGCTGGACATCCGTGCGGCACTACATCTTCAACGAGGAGCTGCAGTCCTATCCCGCACCACGGCCGCTCGCCTTCGGCGTCAGCATGGTCGGCCCGGTCATCTACACCTTCGGCAATGAGGAGCAGAAAAAGAAGTATCTGCCGCGCATCGCCAATGTCGACGACTGGTGGTGTCAGGGCTTCTCCGAGCCGGGCTCCGGCTCCGACCTCGCCTCGCTCAAGACCAAGGCCGAGCGCAAGAGCGACAAGTGGATCATTAACGGCCAAAAGACCTGGATCACGCTCGCCCAGCACGCCGACATGATCTTCTGCCTCTGCCGCACGGATCCCAGCGCCAAGAAGCAGATGGGCATCTCCTTCATCGTGTTCTCGATGAAGTCGAAGGGCGTCACCGTGCGGCCGATACAGACCATCGACGGCGGCCACGAGGTCAATGAGGTGTTCTTCGACGACGTCGAGGTGCCGGTCGAGAACCTAATCGGCGAGGAGAACAAGGGCTGGGATTACGCCAAGTTCCTGCTTGGCCACGAGCGCACCGGCATCGCCCGGGTCGGCGTCTCCAAGGAGCGGATCCGCCGCATCAAGGATCTAGCGTCGAAGGTCGAGTCCGGCGGCAAGCCCATCATCCAGGATCCTGCCTTCCGCGCGAAGCTCGCCGCCTGCGAGATCGAGCTTAAGGCGCTCGAGCTCACCCAGCTGCGCGTCGTCGCCGACGAAGGCAAGCACGGCGAGGGCAAGCCCAATCCGGCCTCGTCAGTGCTGAAGATCAAGGGCTCTGAGATTCAGCAGACCACCACCGAGCTGCTCATGGAAATGATCGGTCCGTTCGCCGCGCCCTACGACGTGCACGGCGATGACGGCCCGAACGACCCCATGGATTGGACGGCCCAGATCGCGCCGAGCTACTTCAACAACCGCAAGGTCTCGATCTACGGCGGCTCCAACGAGATCCAGCGCAACATCATCGCGAAAGCAGTGCTGGGGCTGTGACCTCTCTCCTTTCTCCCTCCCCGCTCTTCCCGGGGTGGGGTTGGGGTGAGGGGCTCTCTCCGCGCAGGCACTGTCGAGAGAGCGGTATCCCCTCGGCCAGATCGCAAGTGCGAACGGACCTCTTCCCGCAGGAGGAGAGGTGAAGAGGCGCCCGCCACGCAGACACTTAAGAGTTGAGGAAACAGAAATGGATTTTGATTTGACCGAGGAGCAGCGGCTTCTAAAGGACAGCATCGACGGCCTCTTGAGCGATTCCTACGATTTCGAGAGCCGCAAGAAATATATGAAGGAGAAGGGCGGCTGGAGCAAAGTCGTCTGGGGCAAGCTCGCCGAGCAGGGCTTGCTCGGACTTCCCTTCAGCGAGGCTGATGGCGGCTTCGGCGGTGGCGGCGTCGAGACCATGATCGTGATGGAAGCGCTCGGCAAGGCGCTGGTGCTGGAGCCTTATCTCGCCACGGTCGTGATTGGCGGCGGCTTCCTTCGTCATGGCGGCACCGATGCGCAGAAGGCGGCGCACGTGCCGCGCATCATCGACGGCAGAAAGACGACGGCCTTCGCCCAGCTCGAGAAGAATTCGCGCTATGATCTGTTCGACGTCTCGACGACGGCGAAGAAGAAGGGCGACGGCTGGATCATCGACGGCGAGAAATTCGTCGTGCTCAACGGCGAGAATGCCGACACGCTCGTCGTGACCGCCCGCACCAGGGGCGACCGCCGCGACACCGCCGGCATCGGCGTGTTCCTGGTTCCGGCCGACGCCAAGGGCGTGGCGAAAAAATCCTACCCCACGCAGGACAGCCTGCACGCCGCCGACATCACTTTCACCGGTGTTGAGGTCGGCGCCGATGCCGCAATCGGCAATCCTGACGACGGCCTCGCGCTGATCGAGCGCGTGGTGGACGAAGCCCGCGTCGCGCTCTGCGCCGAGGCGGTCGGCTTGATGGACGTATCGCTCAAGTCCACCCTGGAGTACATCAAGACGCGAAAGCAGTTCGGTGTCGCGATCGGCTCGTTCCAGTCTCTGCAGCACCGCGCCTCCGACATGTTCGTCGCCGCCGAGCAGGCCCGTTCGATGTCGATGTTCGCGACCATGGCGAGCGATTTCGAGAACGCCAGGGAACGCGCCAACGCGATCGCCGCGGCCAAGGTGCAAATCGGCAAGTCGGCAAAATTCGTCGGCGAGCAGTCGATCCAGCTGCACGGCGGCATCGGCATGACCATGGAGGCGAAGATCGGCCACTACTTCAAGCGCCTAACCATGATCGAGAACACCTTCGGCGACACCGAGCATCACCTCCGGCGCATTAGTCAGGCCTCCGGGCTGATAAAGTGACGTGCTATGGACAAGGCTGATTTTGTCGGTGATGCGCCTAACGGGACACCGGTCCTCAATCCGGTCCGAGATTACTTGAACTATGACCGCTGCGCTTCAACGGAATCGCCGTTCTTGTTTGTACGTCGATACAAGCTTCAGCTAAAGGTCAACGCAAGTCGAAATACGAAATTCCTTGCAGCTCTGGAGCGGCTCAGGATATGTCTCTTTCGGCATCATCGACAAGAACGGGATCGTGCCGGATCGTCCTCGACATTGTACGGTCCCTCCTTCTTTATGATAGGACACGCGTAGGGCTGATCCTAAGCGCGACGGTCCCTCGAATGTCTTCTAGTCGAGATTTGCGCTCTTCCTTCCAAGCGGCATTAGGCTCGGATGCCCAGTCGCCCGCCTTGTATCGACCGATGTTTGTGCGTTTGGTGATCCCGACTGCGTCTGAAGTGCGGCGCTGACAGCCGTGCTCGGTCGTATCCTGGAGCACCTAGGACAGGACCATCGGATCGTGCGCGCGCTCACGAGTCCTTGAAAGTGGCCGGTTAGAATTACCGACCGAAGGCTGAGGAAGAAAAGAAAGGCGGCTCTGGTGCTGGCCTCGTACCTTGCACGCCAGCTGAGTGCTTTTGCCATGGCGCTCCCGATCGGGGATCGACGGCAGAAAAGGAATCACTGTCGATTCTTGCAATGCAATGGCTCGTGTGCTCCTTAGCAGAGGTTGGGCAAATGTGTGCAATTGAAAGCTTCACAGTGGGCTCACCTCTCAACGTGCCAATCACGTCGTGTTCTGTCGAAAAGAGCGCAATTCGTGTGAATCTCTGACAATGCACACAGCCGTGATCGAGCACTGCGACGTTTTTAGGTGCGATCAGGCGTTTAATCCCGGTGTGGGTCTGGCACGGCCTTTGCTATAAAAAAGCAGCAACACTGACGTAAGTCCAGCAAAGACAATAATGCTTCATTTTCTGGAACTAATCTTCTGAAAGAGAAACAAGGTCGCGCAACAAATGGTGCTGCACCTCAAATCTCAGGCCCCTCCGACCAAGTGCAGACTTGGCTGTGTGGGGCGTGTCTTATTCAGATTCGCAAGCCAAGGCACGTGAGGCGATGAACAAAGCGGCTGGAGAGTAAAGATGAAAAAGTACTGCAACCCGAATTTTATTGAAAGAACGATCACGCAGAACCAGTCTACGGAGAACTATTCACAGGAGAACTGGTGCCATTCGGTGAAGCAGGCTGGCAGCTATGATACGCTCGGTTCGATTGCAACGAACATTGCGGACGGCTTCACAATGGTTGCAGTTGGCGACCTCCTTGTGACTCGGCCGCTAACCAAAGGTCAGCATCCTGGCTTCGGCGACATCGTCAAGATCCTTCATGACGCTGATATCGCGTTTGGCAACCTTGAAACCAACATCTTCGATATTCGATCGTTCACGGGAAGTCCACAGGCTGAGTACGGCGGCGCTCATGTGATAAGCCTACCAGAGCTTGGACCCGACTTGAAAGCGATGGGATTCAACATCGTGAGTCGGGCGAATAATCATACGCTTGACTGGGGTGTAGAAGGCATGCGTGAGACGGGCCGATTGCTCGATCAGAATGGGATCGTCCATTCAGGCGCTGGCGAGAACCTTGCACAAGCTGGCGCGGCCCGGTTTCTGGAAACCACGCGCGGTCGGGTGGCATCGGTGTCGTTCGCTTCAACATTCACGCCGCTGTCTTGTGCGGCCGATCCCGTAGGCGAGGCGCCCGGCAGACCAGGAGTCAACGCGCTTCGTTTGGCGCGAAGCATCCTCGTTCCCCCGGAAACGTTAGATTTTTTGAGGCGGCTACGCAATGCGCTGCCCGGCTTCAGGCACCGCAGCGAAGATCGAAACCAGGTCGAGTTCGCCGAAGTAACATACAAGAACGGCGATAGGATCGGCTACAACTTTGAACCTAACCCTCGCGATGTAGCGTTCATACTGAGAAATGTTCGCCGTGGAAAGCAATTCGCCGACTTCTGTATAGTGACCAACCACGGCCACGAGCCTGGGATCTGGAGCCAAGAGCCGCCTGATTACGAACAATCATTTGCGCGAAGAGTAATTGACGCGGGAGCGGACGCATACATCGCGCATGGACCGCACCGGCTGCGAGGTATCGAGATTTACAAGGCCCGACCGATCTTCTATAGTCTTGGCAACTTCATCATGGATGATCTCCATACGCCTGTGGCGGCTGATATGTTTGCCGCTTACGGCAAGGACCCGCGAGAGGACACGGAAGCCGAGGTGACTGTTGAGGAGATGGCAACAGATTTCTCAAACCCGGTCTTTTACGAGAGCGTAATTGCGGTCAGCCGATTCGAGCAGAACCAACTCGCCGAATTGCGGCTTTATCCCGTAGAGCTTGGTTACTCGAGGAGGTTTGCCGATCGGGGAGTCCCGCAATTAGCCCCACCACCACACGCACACGTTATTCTAGAGCGTCTTCAGGAGCTTTCGAAACCATTTGGAACCCGGATAGCGATCGCAGACAACGTTGGCCTCATTCGACTGGCGCCCGCTTCGCCGCTTGGCACGGAAGCGATGTGACCAGCAGGCATTGCGTAAGTGCGCTCGAATGCCAATCCCGGTTTCATCGTGCAGACCGATACTCACCAGCCGATACTCGCCTATGCTACTTCTAGTCAGCTACGGATCGCTGATGTTGCAGGATTCGGGTCCATAAACCGCGATCGCTAATCGTGCTGTCAACGTGAATTTTGCTACAAAAGCCGAGTGGCTCTTTGAAATGAACGGGTGTGAAGGCTCGCGCCGTCTCAGCGCGAACTGAGCGCTGGCGCGCAGCAAAGGCAATCCTTCGGCGCCGCACACATCGAGCGGCGTGCCGCCTCCCGGGCCTACCCGATCAGGCCAAGCTGGTAGGGCAAGTCGAGATGGCCGCACATCTCCTGGCATTCCCTCGCCATGAGCTTGCGCGGTCAGGCGTGGACCCCTAACGATCCAGGCCTTGCTTGGCCATGTTCAGGTCGCACAACCCATCGATACGCCGCTAGCGAGGTCCAGACGATGCGAGCGGTCTCGAGAGGCGCACGTCTCAGGCGAAGCAGCGCGCGCATCCGGCGGAACAACACTTCCTGCAGCTGCTGACCAGATCTGATGGTTATGTGACGTCGGAATCCAGCCGTGGCCGACCCTGGCCGGCGTTAGGGTGCTCCGCCACATAATCTCGTCTGACACATAAGTGAGAACCGCAAGGGTCAGGCTTTGCATGTTGCAGGTCGGGATCATCGACGTTTCAGAAGCTCAAGAACACGTTTCCGCGGGCAGGGTCTACGGTCCGATCAACGCCGACGCGACAGTCGCGCCAAGCTCGATCTCGATGATGTTGTAGGCGATGGAGCGGCGGGTCGCAGCGCGCTCAACGATACCGGAGCTGCCGCCGAGGCGATCTCAACAGCGAGAGCCGTTACGGTCTGGCCGCCCAGCTACCCCTAGTAAGCCCCGGTGAGGCTTTCAATTACCCACAAATTCTCCTCCGACCAAGGCGCCTAACGCGATGTCAGTGAGGCGCGACAGCCCGCGCCACATGACCGTATTGCCGGGGGCGGATTGCTGGCGCGGGCGAGATAACCATCGAGCCGGGCGATCTTGATTGAGAATTGCGAAGGCGTCTTCTGTCTCGCTTTGGGTTTGTCGTTGACGAGGCTATCGAACACGCCGATTCCTGTCGCGGTCAACGCGAGGGTTGGCGGCGCGTCTGGAGCGGAACGGTTGAGCATCGTCATCCAGAAGACCCGCCAACTCAAGATGCAAACGAGCGAGATCAGATTGGTCAGGCGCTGGGCGATCCTAACATTACAGTTGTCTTTTTGATTTGAAGTGAGCGCGTTGAGCGGCAGCCTGGTGAGCTCTGCGCCAGAAAGACCATGCGAGTGCGTGCGGGTTGAATACGCTTTCGAGCAAGTCTGATGGCAATGCGGCGGATTTCCCGGATTGACCAACGGATCAGTGGCGGTGTGGTTATGCTTTGGCTTTTGCCGGGGGCGACGTTTCGTTTTTTTGGCGGTGGCGCATTAGCGCGATGTCGGATCGCGGCCATCATGGCGAAGGCGAGCATCACCAAGGACGCATGACGGTGCCAGCCATGCCAGGATCTGCTCTCGTTGTGATCGAGCCAGAACTCGTTTTTCGTGGTTTCAAAGCTGTCCTCGATCGCTCATCGATGGCCTTCGATCGCGACCAGCGTTTCAATTGATGTTCCCGCCGGGCACCAGGTAGTGAAGAAGGCGAGATCGCCATCGGCGATATGGCGACGGATCAGCAGACCGCGCGTCCATAAACCATCATTTGCGCTGTTGAAC
>NZ_JADPJF010000093.1:0-565 GCF_023073295.1 Bradyrhizobium sp. 23
TATTGGGGTCCACCCGTATACTTGTCAACCGTCGACATGAGCGGCTTCGGGGTCGACAGATTGAACATCAGCCCGAACCGAGCATCGGGACCAGTCTTGTCCGGCTCGTCGATCAGCTCGTAGAGATCAATCCACTCGATGAACGAATACTGAGAGAACCTCGCCAGCATCGCATCCAGGTTTGAGTTGCAGGCCGACATCGACGCCGACGTCGAGGTGTTGACGAACGTTGAGTCGTAGATCTCGGCGCCGTTCATCTCATTGATGGCGACTGGAACGCCGTAGCTCGACAGCTTTGTGAACAGGTTGAAATTGGGACGAACTCCGCCCCAGTAGTTCGTCGGGTTCACGCCGGCATGCTCGTAATAGTGATAGCCGAGCACATCGACCTTGACGCCATTCGCCTTCATGAAGTCGATGTAGCCGAACATCGTCGATGTGGTGCCGACGATGCGCCGAAGGTTTCTGCCGGTGTCGCGGCGTACCTGCTCGATCGCGTCCGACATTCCCCGCAAGAGATTGGCGAAGTCGACCATCGACGGATATGCAGCGAACTCGGCAGAGG
>NZ_JADPJF010000005.1:0-7325 GCF_023073295.1 Bradyrhizobium sp. 23
GCGCCAGCGTGCGCCGCACTGGAGCATGTGAATGATACCGCTGATAATGCGTCGATCGTCTTGGCGCGCCGGGCCGGTCTGGTTCGTTGGCAGATGCGGCTCTATCTGAGCCCACTGCTTGTCGTTGAGCCAGAACAGTCCTTTGCGCATCGAAGTCCCCCGTGCCGAATCAACTTAGCACCAGGGAATCAGAACTCGCTAATTAGGTACAGACCCTAAGCCCTTACGCCGACCTGACCTCACCGAGGAAGCGGTCGAACTGTCCGGCGAGATCGCGTGACTGGGACGAGAGCTGCTCGGCTGCGCCCAGCACCTCCCGCGCGGCCGTACCGGTGTCGTCGGCGGCGCGCTGCACGCCTGAAATGTTGGTGTTGACCTCCTGGGTGCCGCGCGCGGCTTCCTGGACGCTGCGGGCGATCTCCTTGGTCGCCGAGCCCTGTTCCTCGATCGCGGCCGCGATCGCGGTGCCGATCTGGTCGATCTCGCCGATGACGTCGGCGACGTTGCGGATCGCGGTGACGGTCTCGTCGCTCGCGGCCTGGATCGCCGAAATCTGCTCGGAGATTTCGGTGGTGGCCTTGGCGGTCTGGCCCGCCAGCGATTTCACCTCGGCAGCAACTACCGCGAAGCCGCGGCCGGCGTCGCCGGCGCGGGCGGCCTCGATGGTCGCGTTCAACGCCAGCAAATTGGTCTGCTCGGCGATGCTCTGGATCAGCGTGACGACGTCGCCGATCTTCTGCGCGCCCTCGGCCAGCGCACGGGCGGTGTCGCCGGTGCGGCGGGCGTTGTCGACGGCGCGGGCCGCGATCTCGGTGGACTGGGCCACTTGACGGCCGATCTCCGAAATCGAAGAGGTCAGCTCCTCGGTGGCGCTCGCGACCGTCTGCACGTTGCTCGATGTCTGCTGTGAGGCGGCGGCGACGACGGCGGCCTGGCTGTTGGTCTGGGCAGCCGTCGAGGTCATCGACTGCGCCGTGCTTTCCATGGTGGCTGAAGCGCGGGACAAGCCGCCGACGAGCTCGGTGACCTTGGCTTCGAACGCGCGGGTGATCCCGTCGAGCGCCTGTGCGCGGCGCATCTTGCCGTCGTTCTCGGCTTGCTTCTCGGCCGCGAGGCTGTCGGCCCTGATCATGTTGTCCTTGAAGACCCGGACCGCCGCGGCCATGGCACCGATTTCATCGGAGCGCTCGGCGCCGGGAATCTCTTCCGTGACCTCGCCTTCGGCAAGCCGCGACATCCGCGTCGTCAGGTTGACGATCGGGGCGCAGACGCGGCGGCGGACCGTTACGATGAGGCCGGCGCTGGCGATCAGCACGGCGAGGAGTCCCGCGAGTGCGATGGTGAAGCTGGTGTGGGCCGCGGTGGATGCACCGGCGAGAATCTGCTCGGCGTTGTCGTAGAAGGCGTCCCGGACCTCGATGATAGTGCTGAGGCCACGCTGCGTGGCGGTGTAATAGGTGTCCATGTCGTGTTCGTACTTGCCGCTGACCGCACCCTCCTTCACCAGCTTGAGCTCGCGGCCGAACTCTTCGATGTAGATCGCGTTGAATTTCTCCAGCGCGGCGGCGACGTTCGCCGGCGTTGCGGGATTGCCGCGCAACTCCAGCAGCGACATCACGATCTGATCGTTGCGGCCCTGCGAGCGGCTGATCTCGGCCTTCTCGGTGTCGGTCGCCGGCTTTTTGCCTCCGACGAGGTTCTTGTGCAGGCTGGAGTTGAAGCCGCCCACGTCGCGCAATGTCATCGCGATGTTGGCGTAGCTGGCCTGCCGGTAGGCATCGCCGTTGAGGATCGCCATGCGCCGGACCTGCTCGTTGAGTAGCGCCGTCACGCCGGCGTTGAGCACGGCGTTGTCGGCGACGATCTTCTTGGCGGCGTCCTTGCGCGCCTCCGCCGGGCCCGACATCGCCTTGTCGATGGCCTCGCGCAGCGCCGTGAACTTCGAATTGATGGCGTCGATGTTGCCGCCGGTGGTGGTGCCGTCATCGAACGGGCCGGGCAGGTCCTTGCGCAGCGCGTTCATCCTTTCGCGGGCGGCATCGGTCTGCTTGCGCAGCTTGTCCTGCTCGGCAAGCAGCGCCGGGTCGACCGCGGGAGGGCCGTAGAGGATGTTGGTGGAAAAGCCGCGCTCGGGATTGAGGTAGCGCGGGATGTCGCTGACGGCCCGGACGATCGCCAGCCGCCCCTGCGCTTCGGTGATCCGTTCCATCGTCTGGTATTTCGTCACGGCGACGTAGACGGCGAGGCCGCCGCCCACTGTCGAGAGCGAGACGATGGCGGTGGTCAGGAGCGTACCGATTTTCATGATTCTGTCCGGCAACTGGCGCGGGAAATTATTTGCACGGACAATAGGCAGGCGATGTTAATCCCGGGTTTACGCTGGTGGCTGCGGTCACTTGGGCTGTCGCTCAAGGGCCGCGAGGATATCGAGCGTTGCCTGATCGCGCTTGCCCGAAAAATACCGGGCGAGCGCCTCGTCGAAAACGCGCTCGTCGGACACCGCGTCGAACAGCGTCATCGACGAGCGGAATTTGGCATCATCGGGCGCGCCGAGGATGGCGTTGATGGTCCGGCCCTCGACGGCGAGCACGAGCCGCGTGCATTCGATCAGGCGCGGACCGAGGATGGGGTGGGCGAGATAGGCCTGGGCCTCGGCGCGGGAGGTGATGGCGTAGCGCTGGGACATGGCGCTGAAGCCGAGACCGGCGACCTGCGGGAAGACGAACCACATCCAGTGGCTCTGCTTTCGGCCCCGGGTCAGCTCCCCCTGGACGTCGCCATAGACCGGGTCCTGGGCCCGGACAAAGCGCTCTAGATCGAACGGATCGGTCATAAGATACCTTGGGATACCCTGGAATGGCTTGCCGGGGCCCTTGCCGGCCGCGATTATGCCTAACTTTTGGCTCCCAATGTGGTAGCTGGTAGAGAATCTCCGGGTGGGGGTGGGTCCCCTCGGGGGTCGATTTTGGGGATCTGATGGTTTCCGACCGGGCACGAGCCGAGGGGCTATTGTCGCGCCGCCGTATTGGGCGAGCCGAGACCATATTGCTGTCTCTGGCCGCCGTCGCGCTGGCACTGGGCGCTGCCGCCTGGGTCGCGGATATCGGCGGTTCGGCCTCGCTGGTCACCGCCGCACTGCCGCCGGCCAATGCGCCTTCGTTCGATGATCGATTCGCTTCGGCTTCCAGCAGTCCGCCCGCCCGCGAGCTCGGCCTGCGAACGCTGGAGCGCTCCGCGGTCAATGCAGTCCAGCTCAAATTGCGCGATGCCAAGGCGATGCTCGCCCAGAAGCTCCAGGGCGACGACTGGCGCTCGACCCTGACCGATGACGACCGGCATATGTCCGAGGAGACGAGACAATCGCAGCGTGCTGACGCCATCCCGATGCCGCGCTCGCGCCCGCCCCAGGCGGACATCTCCGCCCAGATTGCCTCGAGCCGGGCTTATGCCGAGACCAACCCCCGGGTCGACAACCGCAATTTCTTCGAAAAATTCACCGACAAGATCAGGCTGGCCTCGCTGACGCCCGACAGCGGCCTGTTCGGCAAGGCGCCGGATCTCGCCGCGCTTGGCTACGATTCGCGCACCGCGGTCTACGACATCTCGGCCAAGGCGCTTTACCTGCCGAGCGGCATCGCGCTGGAAGCGCATTCCGGCATGGGCGCGCTGATGGACGACCCGGAGCACGTCGACCAGCGCATGGTTGGCGCGACCCCGCCTGCGACCTACGACCTGAAGCCGCGCGAAAAACTGTTTCACGGCGTCCGCGCACTGCGCTTGACGCCCGCCGAGGGCACCAGCGCGCTCGGCCGCGTCGGCCTGCTCACCCACAATTACATGCTCGGGCCTCGTGGCGACTCCAACGGCTGCGTTTCGATCAAGGACTATGATCGATTCATGAAAGCCTACGACAACGGTGAGTTCAACCGTCTGGTCGTGGTGCCGAGGCTGACCCCATCGGCGACCGCCTCGCAGCGCGCGAGCACCGAGTCCTGATATCTGCTCCGGATATTCGCCTGCTACGGCGGGGCTGCCGTTTTCCTTTCGTTAAGCCGTCATCGTCCAGAAGCAGCCCATGAGTGATCCGCAAAGTTCCGAGACCCCGCTGCGCACGACGTTCAAGATCAAGCTGAACGGCGACACGCTGGCGATCGCGACCGTCGGCCAGGCCTATCAATTCCTCACCAATTTCAAATCGGTCGAGTGGATGGAATTCCGCTCGCTGCATGAAGACGCGGTCGCGGCGCTCGAAGGTGCCGCCGAGAACGCCATGCTCGTGGTGCAGGCGACCAACGCCGTGCGCGCGCTGTTTGTGAGCGCCAAGCTGCTCTGAGAGCGACACGGGAAATTTGGGAAGATTCCCGGATTGCGCTGCGCTCCATCCGGGCTACCGCTCACTAGTTGAACTCCGCTATAGCAACAGGCCATGGTCTGCGAAGATCGCGCTCAAGCCGATACGTTGAAACATAGTTCAGGGAGAGACCATCATGAAACGCCGTACATTCCTCAAGGGCGGCGCGGTTGCCGGCGCGACGACGCTGGTTGCCGCACCTGCGATCGCGCAAAGCGCGCCCGAGATCAAATGGCGCCTGACCTCGAGCTTCCCGAAGTCGCTGGACACTATCTACGGCACCGCTCAGACTTTTGCGAAATATGTTGCCGAGGCCACCGACAACAAATTCCAGATCCAGACCTTCGCGGCCGGCGAGCTCGTTCCCGGCCTGCAGGCGCTCGATGCGGTCAGCACCGCTTCTGTCGACATGGCGCAGACCCCGCTCTATTTCTACATCGGCAAGGAGCCGGCGCTGGCCTATGCCACCGGCGCGCCGTTCGGCATGAACCATCGCCATCAGGAATCCTGGTGGCATTTCGGCGGCGGCGCCGACCTCACCAACGAGGCGCTGAAGCCGTTCAAGGCGCACGCCATCCTCTGCGGCAATTCCGGCACCCAGATGGGCGGCTGGTTCCGCAAGGAGATCAAGACCGTCGACGATCTCAAGGGCCTGAAATTCCGCATCGCCGGCATGGGTGGTCATGTGCTGGCGCGGCTCGGCGTGGTCCCGCAGCAGATCGCGGGCGGCGACATCTATCCGGCGCTGGAGAAGGGCACGATCGACGCAGTCGAATTCGTCGGCCCCTATGACGACGAGAAGCTCGGCTTCCAGAAGGTCGCCAAATATTACTACTTCCCCGGCTGGTGGGAAGGCGGCGCCATGCTGCACATGATCGTCAACGACGAGAAGTGGGCTTCGCTGCCGAAGCAGTACCAGGCGATCGTCAACCAGGCCGCGTCGGCCGCGGGCGCCTGGATGCTCGAGAAATACGACAGCGTGAATCCGGCGGCGCTGAAGCGGCTGATCGCCAATGGCGCGGAGCTGAAGGCGTTTCCGCAGCCGGTGCTGGAGGCTTGCTACACCGCGACCCAGGACCATCTGAACGAGCTCGCCACCAAAAGCGACCTGTTCAAGCGCACCAAGGAAAGCCACGACGCCTATATGAAGGAGCTGCTGTTCTACACGCAGATCGCGGAGAATTTTTACGACAATTATCTGCTCGGCAAGATGCGCAACAAGGCTTGATCGCGCAAACTCCCGTAGGGTGGGCAAAGGCGCACTTGCGCCGTGCCCACCACTGCTTGCTTGACTCGCCATGGTGGGCACGCTTCCGCCTTCGCTCTTCGAGCTACGGCGGACAAGTCGCTTTGCCCACCCTATGGCATCTATCGTGCGCTGAATTAAGCCGCCCCCAGCCCCAGCTTCTCGTAGATCCGGCGCGCATAGGCGCCGAACGCGTCCGTCGTCTTCAGCGGCAGAGCCCGTGGGAAGGGCAGGTCGATGGGGAAATAATCGGCCATCTTCGCAGGTCCCGCCGTCAGCACGGCGCAGTGCGAGGACAGGAACACGGCCTCCTGGATCGAGTGCGTGATGAAGATGATGGTCTTGCCGCTCTCGCGCCAGATCCGCAGCATCTCTAGATTCATCTGCTCGCGCGTCAGCGCGTCCAGCGCGCCGAACGGCTCGTCCATCAGGATCAGTTTCGGGTCGTGAATGAAGGCGCGCGCGATGGCGGTGCGCTGCTGCATGCCGCCGGACAACTCTCGCGGATATTTCTGCTCGTAGCCGGCAAGACCCACCAGATTGAGCAGATCGCGCGCCCGCTCGCGCGCGGCCTTCATCGGAAGACCGACGATCTCTGCCGGCAGCAGCACGTTGTCCAGGATCGTCCGCCATTTCAGCAGCAACGCCTGCTGGAACACCATGCCAATGTCGCGGGTCGGATCGAACGGGCTTTTGGCGTTGCCGATCTTCACCGTGCCGCCGTCGGCGTCGTGCAAGCCGGCCAAAATCTTCATCACGGTGGTCTTGCCGCAGCCGGACGGGCCGACCAGCGAGACCAGCTCACCCTCCTGCACGTCCATGGTGACGTCGGACACCGCCAGGAATTCGGCGCCGCCGCTGCGATAGACCTTGCGGACGCCTTGCAGGCTGATAAAGGGGCTTGAGCTCATGCCAGCCATTTATCCAAGTTTGCGGCCACGAACGCGTCGTCGCTGAGGTCGGAATGCTCGCGGTACACGCGCTCGATCTCGTCCTTCTGGCCGGGGCTCAGGCCCTCGTTCGGATCGAGGCACCACAGGCCCTGCATCAGGCCCTGCCGTCGCAGCACCTCATGGCAGCCGGCGATGCAGCCGTGAAAATCGTTGGCGACGTCGAAGAATGCGCTGTTGCAATCGGTGACGCGGGCATCGAGCGCGAGCAAATCGGCCGGCACGCTGTCCTTGTGCCGTGCCGCTTTGCAGCGCTCGAACTGTTTGATCGCGCTCGCCGTCCACACCGACCAGTGGCCGAGCAGGCCGCCTTTGAAATAAGTGCGCGTGGTGATTCCGTTATCGCGGAGGTCGAACGGCAGCATCAGGTCGAGCAGGATGTGGTCGTCATTGCCGGTATAGAGCGCAACGCGGTCGAGCGCGCCGGCTGCCGCGACGCCGCGCAAAACATCAAGGGTCCGGTAGCGGTTGAACGGCGCGATCTTGATCGCGATGACATTGTCGATCGAGGCAAAGCGCTGCCAGAACCGGCTCGACAGGACCACGCCGCCGACCGTCGGCTGAAGATAGAAGCCGACCAGCGGAATTTCGGCTGCGACCGCTGCGCAATGCGCGATGATCTCGTCCTCCGACGCCCTCTTCATCGCAGCGAGACTGAGGAGCCCTGCGTGATAGCCGATGTCGCGCGCGGTGCGGGCTTCAGCGGTGGCCTGCCTAGTCGGACCGGCGAGGCCCGCGACCAGCGCCAGCGGACGCTTGGTCCAGTTCGCCGCCGTCT
>NZ_JADPJF010000005.1:7514-11197 GCF_023073295.1 Bradyrhizobium sp. 23
CGCGCGCTGATGCTTTTTGTCGAGCTGGCGTTCGGCGGTGAGCGCGAGGGGATGCGCCGGCAGCACGGTGCCGTCGGCGATCAGCTTGCGGATCTCGCTGTTGATCTGGCTGTGGTGCATGATGTCCTATCCGAATTCAGGGCCGGCGACGGCGAATGGCATGTCTTCACCCGCGGTCTTAGCGGGGCCGAACCGCATGCGCTGGAACGGGCGCTCGATGATCCAGCCGGATGCGGTCAATCCTTCAGGGAACGCGGCTTGCGACGCGACGGCATCGAGCAGCAGCGGTCCGGTCTCCGATCGCGCGATGGCATCGACCAGGGTCAGCGCGGCTGCCGCGTCGTCGGCAAGCAGCGGGCCGATATGGCGGGCGGTACGTCCGTCGCGAACCAGCGCGATGGCGCCGTTCGCGGAGACGATGCGCGAGCCGGAACGCTGCGCGAAGTTGGAGAGCAGGGCGGTTCGATCGAGGCCCGTGGCGCGCCGGTCGCGCGCGCGGAGCGCGTCGAGTGTCGCGGACGAAGGTGCCTGCCCGGACGCGGATGCCGATTTCACCAGCTTGAGCCGGCGCAATTGCAGGGTCGGCGTGAACCCGAGCGGCCCATAGACGGCAGCACCGTCCGGGGTTGCGTCGAGCCAGCTCGTCAGGCCGCGTTCGCGCGCCATCGCCAGGCAGGCGTCGACGAGCCGCGTGGCGAGACCGCGTCGGCGATGGCTTGCCGTCACCAGCACCATGCTGATCCAGGCGTTGTCGCCGGGGTAGGGCAGGAGTGCTGCGGTCGCGACCAGTTGCGCGCCATCACGGATGCCGAACGCGACGCCGTCGCTTAGGAAAAACCGCCAGTCGTCTTCATTCTGGTTCCAGTGCGCCTCTGTCGAGAGCGCGAGGCCCGCCGCAGCATCCTCGACGCCAAGCCGGATGATGCGCGGATCGTCAGTAGCGTCCATCGCGCACCTCGTATTTGGTGGGCTTGCCGAGGCTCGGCATGGCGCGCGACACCCAATCCGCCGTCCAGGCGATCAGCTGCTCGGTGTCGACGACCGGCAGGCCGAAAAGCTCGACTGCCTTGGACGTGTCGGTCAGCCACGCAGTCGGCTCTTCGTTTCCTGTCAGCACCGGCATACGGCCGAACCTGGCGCCGAATCTTGCTGCGAGGTCGCGCACCGCCAAAATCTCGTGGCCGCTGACATTGATCGGCGAGGTCGGCGCTGTGCAATGCGCGAGGCAGCGCAGCGCCTGCGATGAGGCATCGCCCTGCCAGATGAAATTGACATGACCGATGCTGAGGTCGATCGGCGTGCCCGTGAGCACTTTCAAGGCGATGTCGTGCAGCACGCCATAGCGCATGTCGATCGCGTAGTTGAGGCGGAATAGCCGCCCGGGCGTTCCGAACTTGCGCGAAAAATACTCGAACATGCGCTCGCGGCCCACGCAGGACTGGGCGTACTCGCCGGGCGGGTTCGGCGCCATGTCCTCGCCCGATCCTTTGCCGTCGACGGGGACGAACGGATAGATGCAGCCGGTCGAGAACGCCACGATCCGCGACGAGGGGAAGGCCTGCGCGATCAGTGCCGGCACGTGCGCATTCATCGCCCAGGTCAGCGAGAGATCGCCCTCAGCGCCGAATTTGCGGCCGGCCATGAAGACAATGTTGGGCGCCTTCGGCAGCGCCTGGATCGCGGTCTCGTCCATTAGGTCGCAATTGATAGTCTCGACGCCACGCGCGTGCAGCCAGTCCTTGACGCCGGCGTCGCTGAAGCGGGCGACGCCGATGACACGGCGATCGGGCGCTGCGGCCTTGGCAAGCCCCGCCAGCGTCGGCCCCATCTTGCCGGCGACGCCGAGGATCATGATGTCGCCGTCGACCCGGGCGAGGTCGTCGATCAATGCCTGGGTCGGCCGGCACAGGAGATCGTCGAGCGCAGCGATATCAGGGATGGTCTTCGGCAGGTTCTGGCGGGTGAGGAGCATGGTTGTGGTCCTTGATCTTCAAGTTTGTCTTGCGTCGCCGACGACGAAGATGCGTTCGAGGACGAGCACGAAGCCGTAAAGCGCGACGCCGAGCAGGGTGAGCAGCACGACGGCCATCACCATCGCGGGCGTGTCGAGCGACGACTGCACCTGGATCATGAGGTAGCCGAGCCCGCGCTCGGAGGCGATGAACTCGCCGACTATGGCGCCGGCGACCGCGAGGATGGCGCCGACCTTCATCCCGGAGAAGATGTAAGGCAGCGATCCCGGCAGCTGGATCTTGCGGAACAGCGTCCAGCGCGAGCCGCGCAGCGATTTGACGAGGTCGAGCAGATCCGGCTCGACCTCGCGCAAGCCCCGCGCGGTGGTGAGCAGGATCGGGAAGAAGCAGATGCTGAAGGCGATCAGGATGTTCGGCACGATGCCGTAGGAGAACCAGACGATGAGGAGCGGACCGAGCGCGACCTTCGGGATCATGTTCAGCGTCACGAACAGCGGCAGCAGCACGAGGCTGATCAGCGGCGCCCAGCTGAAGATGACGGCCAGCGTCACGCCGACGAAGGCGCCGAGCGCAAAGCCGCCGAGGATCTCGATCGCCGTCACCAGCGTGTTGGCGCCCCAGGCGTAGCTCGCGGTTCCTAGCGTCTGGATTGTCGCGAGCGGCGACGGCAGGATGAACTTCGGGACGTGGAAGGCATCGACCAGCACCTGCCAGAGCACCAGCACGGCGAAGTGCACGATTAGGACGATCGCAAAGCTGCGCGTATTGCGGGCGCCGTCTCCTGTCACCGGTTACTCCCTGTTGTCAGCGGCCACCTTGCCGCTGGTCGCAAGCCTAGCCGTCCCGGAGGGAAGTTTCAACCAGTTGGTTGATTATGGCCGGAGCGAATGCAGCACGAGATCGGCGACGTGCCGGCGGCGGGCGCGGCGCGCGGCCCGGCTCGACAGGTCCTTGCCGAAGATCGCCGACAGCGTCGGCGTGTTGGAGAGATAGAAATAGCTGAGGCCCGCGATGGAGATATAGAGCTGGATCGGGTCGATCCCCTTGCGGAACATGCCGGCGCGGACGCCTTCGTGAAGGATGTGGGACACGCTCTTCACCAGCGGCGAATGCATCGCCTCCAGCCGCGTCGAGCCGCGGACGTGGCGGGCACCGCCGCGGTTCTCGTCGTTCAGAAGCACGATGAAATCGGGGTTCGTCGCGAGGTAATCGAACGAGGCCTCGATCAGTTTCCGGATCGCCTTTCCCGGCGGCAGGCCTTCGAGATTGAGCTGACGTTCCTGCTCGCGGATATCGGCGTAAACCCATTCGAGCACGGCGAGATAGAGCGCGTCCTTGTCGCCGAAATAATGGTAGACGAGCTGCTTGTTGACACCGGCGCGCTCTGCGATCTCGTCGACGCGGGCGCCGGCAAAGCCGTGCCGGGCGAACTCCTCGCGCGCCGCGGTGAGCAGCTTCTTGCGTGTGGCGACCGGGTCGCGCCGCTGCGGCACGGTGTCGCCTGAACGTTTTGCGGGCATTTCCAACCAAACAGTTGACAAGTTGAGGGCGGCCTTGTTGCATTGGTATCCTCACGGGGGGAGAGCGACAAGCCGGTCGCGGGCAACGAGGAGAGATGCGATGAAGCGTTTGCAGGCGGCGGGCTCGGCCCTGGCTGTGGCCCTGATGCTCGGATCACCAGTCGTGCCCGCGAACGCGGGCGAGGCGGTC
>NZ_JADPJF010000005.1:11275-12321 GCF_023073295.1 Bradyrhizobium sp. 23
ATCTGATCCTGAACTGGGCGCCGACGGCCGATCACTCGCCCTATTATTACGCCAAGGCGCAAGGCTGGTACGAGAAAGCGGGCATCGATCTGACCATCGAGGTCGGCAAGGGCTCCGGCGTCTCCGCCGCCAAGGTCGGCTCCGGCGGCTCGCCCTTCGGCGTCGCCGATCTCGCCACCATGCTGGTGGCGAAGAGCAAGGGGGCTGACGCTGTTGCCGTGATGAGCGTCTACGCCAACACCGGCCAGACCTTCTACTGGTTGAAGAGCTACGGCGTGAACGGGGTGAAGGATTTTGCCGGCCACAAGATCGGCAATCCGCCCGGGGACGCCTCGCGTGTGATGTGGCCGGCCTTCGCCAAGGCTGCAGGGCTTGCGCCCGACTCCGTCGGCTTCGTCAATGTCGGGCCGACGGCGAAGATCGCCGCGCTCAAGAGCCATACGGTCGACATCATCAGCGACTTCTACAACGAGCACGATTTGAAGGTGATCGAGTTCGGAAGCGATCTCGGCTACGTCAATTGGAAGGACATCGGGCTCAATCCTTACGGCAATTCGCTGATCGTCAACGGTGGCTATTTGCAGAAGAACCCGAAGCTGGTCGAGGAGTTCGTGCGGGTCACGCAAAAGGCCTTCGCGACTTGCGTCGCCGACGCCGCGCCCTGCCTGAAGGCGCTGCTCGATCAGGTCTCCGGTCTCGACAAGGAGAACCAGGAGCGCCAGTGGGAGCGCATCAAGTTCCTGATGACGGACGAATTCACGACGACGAAGGCACTCGGCTGGATCGACGGCGAGCGGATGAAGAAGGACTACGATCTGGTCCAGACCTATCTCGGCATGGAGAAGCCGTTCGACGTCACGACGGCGTTCACGACCAAGATGCTGGACCCCGCCATCAAGATGGATGCGAGCAAGGTGAAGAAGTAGGGGGCTGGTCGCCGCGCCGGCCCCACATTCCGCTCTCATGCCCCGGCTTGACCGGGGCATCCAGTACGCCGCAGCCTTTCGGCTGACCCGCAACCGTCTCGGAGTACTGGATCGCCCGCC
>NZ_JADPJF010000005.1:12418-32121 GCF_023073295.1 Bradyrhizobium sp. 23
TGCGGGGCGAGAGCGCCTGCTCAACGCCCTTGGTGCGCTTCCATGCCACGTAACCCACGGAGAAATTAACCGGCCATTAACCATATCGGCGGCATCGTTAACCATTCAATAACAGGGAACGAGTCGGCCGCTATGGAGGCTGCAGTAAAACCTCAACGCCAAATGGTTCGCCTGCGCGGGCGCTCCTATGTGGCCTTCGTCTTCGTGCCGACGGTTCCCATCCAGGACTGGCTGCAGGAGATCGACACCACCATCGCGCGCTCGCCGGGCTTCTTCGCCGGCCGCCCCGTGGTGATCGACCTGTCCTCGGTCGATCTCAGCCAGTCCGGCATCGGCCATCTGCTCACCAGCCTTCAGGACCGCAACATCCGCGTGCTCGGGATCGAGGGCGTGGAGGAGGGCCGGTTGAACCCCATGATGCCGCCGCTGCTTTCGGGCGGGCGCAGCTGCGTGGTCGAGCCGAGTGCGCCCAAGAAGGTCGAGGCAAAGGTCGAGACCAAGCCGACCTCGCTGCTGCTCGAGACCCCCGTGCGGTCGGGCCAGACTGTGATCTTCCCCGAAGGCGACGTCACCATTTTGGGTTCGGTCGGCTCCGGCGCCGAGGTCGTCGCCGGCGGCTCCATTCACATCTACGGCGCGCTGCGCGGCCGCGCCATGGCGGGCGTGAACGGTCACACGAGCGCGCGCATCTATTGTCAGAAGATCGAGGCCGAACTGCTTGCAATCGATGGTTTTTACCAGACCGCCGACGATATCGACGCGGCCCTGCGCGGCAAGCCGGCCCAGGCCTGGCTGCAGGGCAACACCATGCGAATTACTGCGCTGAACTGACCAGAAGGAGATTTGAGAGATGGCCAAGGTACTGGTCGTGACGTCAGGCAAGGGGGGCGTCGGCAAGACCACGACGACCGCCGCACTGGGGGCTGCGCTCGCGCAGCGCGGCGAAAAGGTCGTCGTCGTCGATTTCGACGTCGGCTTGCGCAACCTCGACCTCGTGATGGGCGCCGAACGCCGCGTCGTGTTCGACCTCATCAACGTGGTGCAGGGCGTCGCAAAGCTGCCGCAGGCCCTGATCAAGGACAAGCGGCTGGAGAACCTCTGGCTGCTGCCGGCCTCGCAAACCCGCGACAAGGACGCGCTGACCGAAGAGGGCGTGGGCAAGGTCATCGACGATCTGCGCAGCCGTTTCGACTGGGTGATCTGCGACAGTCCGGCCGGCATCGAGCGCGGCGCCTCCATGGCGATGCGCTTTGCCGACGAAGCCGTGATCGTCACCAATCCCGAAGTCTCCTCGGTGCGCGATTCCGATCGCATCATCGGCATGCTCGATTCCAAGACGGTGCGGGCCGAGAAGGGCGAGCGGGTCGAGAAGCACATTCTCATCACCCGCTATGATCCCTCGCGCGCCGCGCGCGGCGAGATGCTGACCATCGAGGACATCCTCGAAATTCTTGCAACGCCCCTGCTCGGCATCATCCCGGAGAGCCAGGACGTGCTGCGCGCCTCCAACGTCGGCACGCCCGTGACGCTGTCGAACGCGGAAGGCGCCCCGGCGCGGGCCTATATCGATGCGGCGCGGCGGCTGTGCGGCGACACCGTGCCCATGCAGGTGCCGACCGAGCGCAAGGGCTTCATGGACCGCCTGCTGCGACGGAGGGCCGCATGAGCATGGGTCTGCTTCGGCTTCTCCGCGGCAACAAGGCCTCTGCACCCGTCGCGCGCGAACGGTTGCAGATCCTGCTTGCCCATGAACGCGGACTGCGCGGCCAGCCCGATCTGCTCGGTGTGCTGCGTGAGGAAATTCTCGCGGTCGTCTCCAGGCACGTCACGCTGGACCCGACCAAGGTCATTGTCCGGCTCGATCGCGGCGACGAGGTCTCGACCCTCGAGGTCGATATCGAGGTGCCCAACGATTTCGAGCGCAAGCGCGCGGCGGCCGGCTAGGGACCTCGGCCGCGACGCTTCAAATTTGGGGTGGGTGAAAAGGCGGTCCGCTGGGCATAGCGGGCCGCCTTTTGCTTGCTGACGTGAACGCTACGGAACGAGGTCCGGGGCTCAATCGTTGTGAACAACCCGCGGCGGCGCGATGCACCGCGGTTTCGTCAAACGGGAGAACGCCCATGATGACCGAGGTCCAGGTCCACACCGTCGCGCGCCAGATGCTGGAACAGCATGGTTTTGCTGCGATCGCGAAGGCCGCCGAACAGGCCAGGGCTTGTGAGGGCCGCGGCGAGGCCGACGAGGCCAAAGAGTGGCGTCACATCGCGGACGCGATGAAGATCATCCGCGGTCCGCACCAGAGCTGACACTCCCCCGCGTTCAACGCTCCCCGCGGTCAGCGCCCTGCGGCGAGGTGCGATTCTGTGTCTGCGGCTGGGAGCGCTCGCCCGTCTCCTTGCAGGGGAGCGGCTCCCACGAGCCATCCGGCGCCTGCTGATAAGCGCTACACGACGAAGACGAGGTCGATTTGTCCTCGCCCTTCTGGGCATTGGAATTCTTCGCCAGCACGGGCGCAGTCAGCATCGGTGCGACGGCAAACGCGACCGCGAGAAGGACATGGTTGATCCGCATGGGGCTCCCCTGTTCGAGTTCGAAAAGAGCCGCATGCTGGCGAGAAATGTGACGATTATTGGCCGAAGCAAAAATTCCGGCGCGGCGTGCTTAACGCCGCGCGATCACGCTAGCCGCCCTTGCTGCGGATCAGGCCGGCGAGGTTGGTCTTCTGGGCCTCGCACCAGCCGTGCATGCCGAGGCGGCGTTGGTTGAGGTCGGTCGCCTGGGTGGCCACCGCGACCTCGGCCATCAGATCGTCGTCCTGCTTCTCGCCCATCTTGCCACCCGTGTGCATCCAGGCGATCGCCTTGCGGACCTTCTCGGTGGTGCCTTCGGGCAACTGCATCTGCTCCGCCTTCTGCACCAGATCCTGGTAGGCGATATCGGTGCCCGGACATTCGACCTTGGCGGCGAAGGCCTGCAAGACCAACGTGACATAGGTCGAACGTGGATGGTCGGCCGCTTGGGCGGGCGCGGCCAGCAGCAACAGGGCCGTCATCAGAAAACCAGTGCGCATCCTTGGTACCTCCCCGAATTTTCGGGAAGGCTAGCGGCTGCCGCGCCGCTCCGCAATGGGGATCAGCGTGCGCCCGCGAAGCCGGCCGGCGGGTTAGCGCCGCCAGGCCGGCACCGGATCGAGCGGCGTGCGATAGACCTCTTTGTGATCGCGGTCGGTGACGCGCACAGCGCAACCCTTGCTTTGCAGCTCGGGCTTCACCTGCGACAGCTCGGTGGCCAGTTGAACGGCGCGATCGGAGGCGACCTCGATGTCTTCGAGGATGATACCGCCCTGGTTCTTGAACTCTTCACCAACCACGAGATCGAAGGAATAGTAGGGCATCCGAATTCCCCGGTGTGACGAATTGAGCTTCGGGTGGACGTTTCAACACATGACCGATGGTACCACTGAGTCGATGTTTATCGAATGAACGGCGCGCGCAATCTCTGTGCTTATGGCGCAGAAATGATGTGCAGCATTCAAGCGTGTTAAGATTTTATTAAATATGTCGGCGTGATCATGAGGCATGGAATTGCAGCAGAACCGGGCTCCGGGAACCGGCAGCTGCAAGAGAAGGCCGCCGGCATAGATCCCGACGGCCTTTTCTCTTGATGGAAAACGATCGAAGCTCGCTTCCCGTAGTCATCCGGATTCTACGCATCACATCGACTCTGACAGCATCGCTGGTGCGACGCGTCGTCGCGTGACGATGGTTCAGCGCAGCGGCATTGGCGGGCGTACGACAGGTCCGTCGTCGTCGGCAACGGCTTGCGTCGTCATGGCAGCGGGCGGTGGGGCTGCGGCAGCCTGCGAGGCCGGCGGCGGCGGAGCGAGCGGCGCCGGCGAATAAGCCGGCATGTAGGTGTGCGACACGACCGGCTTCGGTTTGCGAACCGGCGGCGCCGCGGGCCGCGGCGGTAGCGCGGACATTTGCGGGCGCGGATCGACGCGCGGCTTCGTATCGGCCACCGGCTTCGGCGCGGGCGGCTTCGCCATCTCGCGTGCCATCTGCTCCTGCCCGGCCTTCAACTCGGCGATGTTGGCCTTGAGCTGCTCGATCTGTTGCGCCATCGCGGTGAGATCGCGCGTCATCGACTGCACCGATTGTACAGGATCGGGTTGTGTTGCCGGGGGCACTGCTGCTGCAACCTGGGTTGCAGGCGGAGCCGCAGATTGATCGGCCGCTTGATCCGTTGTGGCTTGATCCGTTGCGGCCTGGTCCGCAGGCGGCGCAGCCTGTGCGGCGGCGAGCGGTGCGGTCTGCGAGGTCGAAGGCAGCAGCGACGCCAATGCCGGGGTCCATTCGGCGAGCATCTGTCTTGCGGTGTCGCCATGTTTCTCCCAGGCGACAGTGGCGGCCGCGCTTCCGCCCGCAAACAGCATCGTGACGAACGCGCCGCGCAGCCATTTGCCAGCGGAGGAGCGCTTCTGCCGGCTGAGACCATCACCGGCCGCAACGCGCACGGCGGTGTCGACCGAGGGCGCTGCCGTCTGCGGCTCCGCGACGGGACTGAACTTCGGCTCCGGATTCATTCTGGACTTCAGCGTGAACGCCGGATCTATTTTGGGTTCGGGACGGGCCGTGATCTCAGGCGCAAGCGCGGGCGCGACGCCGAGGGGGCGCGAGGCCAGCACAATGTCAGGCGAAATCTGCACCGCGTCGTGCGGGTCGTTGTTCGTGACCGTGTCCTTCACGATCTCATCGACGATTTGCCGAGAGTTCAGCGTCGCGAGCATCGCAGCTCCTTTGAAGCCTGGGTGTTTTGAAGCCCCAGGTGTTGAGTATTGAGGTATCGGTCGTTCGCATTGGCGCGAGCAGATCCGTTGAGGTGGGCCCATCCAAATCCCCAAATCCGATGAGGCCCAAGCACCATGACCCACGAGTCCAGCCGGGTTTGACCAAAGCAAGGCGAGGGGATGGAGACTGTGCGACGCTCTTGCGCCGTTTGTGGTGATGGAACCCGCCTCAGAAAACACGCGTAATTGTTCCACAATGCCTTGTTTTCAGCACGATTTTGGCAGCATCTGGTGTTGCTGGGGGCGCTGCTATCGCTATCGGGGCCGGCGGTGCCAAGATCCTTATTCGTTCTACTCGTCCTTGCCATGCTTCCGTTGGGCGGCTGCATGCAGACGACGCTTTCGCCATCGACGGACGCGAGCATGACGACCCGCGACCGGCAGTTGCTGGCGCATACGCCTTACGCGCAAGCAAACGTGCCCGAGCAATATCTCCGTCATATCGTCGATTATCCGCGCAAGGAGCAGCCGGGCACGATCCTGGTCGATACCGATGCGCGCTATCTCTATTTCGTGCTGCCCGAAGGCAAGGCGATCCGCTACGGCGTCGCGGTCGGCGAGGAAGCCATGGCGTTCTCCGGAGTCGCGCGGGTCGGTCGTCTAGCGGAATGGCCGGATTGGGTTCCGACGGCGGACATCCAGGCGCGGCTCGGGCCCTATCCGGCGCGGGTGCCCGGAGGCCCCGCCAATCCGCTGGGCGCGCGGGGCATCTATCTCTATGCCGGCAACAAGGACACGCTCTACCGCATCCACGGCACCAACCAGCCGGAATATATCGGGCAGGCGATCTCGTCCGGATGCATCCGGATGCGCAACGAGGACGTGATCGATCTCTATGACCGGGTGAAGCTCAACTCAATGGTCGTGGTGCTGCCGCCCGGACAGAACGCGCAAGTCGAGGCGCGGCCCAGCTGGCGCGGGTGAGGTCGCCCTAGTTCTCGGGACGGGCGACGCGCCATTGCAGCGTCGTGGCATTGCCATTGGCCTCGCCCGGCGCCTTGTCGGCCGGCGAGGTGTAGAGCGGACGATAGCGATAGGCCCACATCTTGCTGCCGTCGTTACGGTTGATCACGGTGAAGTCGCCGACCGCTTTGGCATCGGCCGTTGCGGGCAGCGGCACCCAGCTCTCGACGCATTTCCCGTTGCAGTTCGACGTCTTGCCGGTGGTATCGCGCTCGTAATAGTAGAGCGTCATGCCGTTGAGGTCCACGAGTGTGGGGCCCTGCTTGGTCAGGATGACTTTCGCCGGTGAGGTCGCGGGCTTCGGCGGCGGAGGGGCATCGCCGCCGCCATGGCCATTCGCGAGCGCCGGAGCGGTCGAGAGCGCGATCGCCGCCGCCGCAATGAGGAACCTGAACATCCGAAACTCCAGACCGGCAAAGTTAATCGCGCGTTAAACGCCGAATGCCGTCGACCGTAACAGCCGAAGGTTAGTTCCTGGTTTCGCGATACTGCGACAATGAGGGGTAGAATTACGGGGCTTTCTGTCTTGGCACGTTTTCTTGACGCGAAGCGGTATCCACCTCGCTCGAAAACGCTCTATGCCTGCACTCCGCGCAGCGGGGCGCGGCTGAGTTCGTTGCCGGCGGCGATGGCCTTGTGCAGGAGGCGCATCAGATCCTCACCTTCCTTCGCGCTGAGGCCACGCAGCATGATGCGTTGCGCGGATTCGACGGCCGGCGTGATCTTGCGCAGGGTGCGGCGGCCTTCGTCGGTGATCTCGAGCTCGCGGGCACGGCGGTCGCGGCGCGAGGCGCGGCGCTCCGCGAGCCCCTTCTGCACGAGCCGGTCGATCACGCCGGTGATGGTGGTGCGGTCGTAGGCGATCAATCCCGCGAGCGTCACCTGGTCGAGCCCCGGATTGGCCTTGATGGTCGCGAGCGCGGCGTATTGCACCGGCGTGAGGTCGAAGCCGGCATCCCCGACCTCGGCCAAAAACACCGCGACCGCGATCTGCTGGAATCGGCGCGCCAGATGTCCGGGCATGTCGTTGTTGTCTTTCACCGAATTTCTCCGTTGGGGCGGGACGGCCGGGATCGTTGACAAGTATACTGATAGTCAGCATACTGATCAATATCCAAACGGAACATCGGCGGGAGAGGTGCTCATGCAATTCCATCTCAATGGATTTCAGCCGGGCGACCCCGAAATCGCCGATCCCGCCGCGCGCATTCAGCCTCCTGGCGCAACGGGGGGCGTGCCCGAAGAGGTCGATGTCCTAATCGTCGGCTGTGGCCCTGCGGGCCTGACGCTTGCGGCCCAGCTTGCGCAGTTTGCCGACATCAAGACCTGCATCGTCGAGCAGAAGCCGGGCCGCTTGCTGGTCGGGCAGGCCGACGGCATCGCATGCCGCACCATGGAGATGTTCCACGCCTTCGGATTCAGCGAGCGCGTCCTGAAGGAAGCCTGTTGGGTGAACGAGACGACATTCTGGAAGCCGGACGAGCGGGTGCCGGAACATATCGTCCGCAGCGGCCGGGTGCAGGACGTCGAGGACGGTTTGTCGGAATTCCCGCACGTTATTCTCAACCAGGCGCGCATCCATGACGGCTTTCTCGACGTCATGCGCAAGGCGCCGGGCAGGCTCGAGCCCCATT
Source organism: Bradyrhizobium sp. 23 (assembly GCF_023073295.1). NCBI lineage: Bacteria > Pseudomonadati > Pseudomonadota > Alphaproteobacteria > Hyphomicrobiales > Nitrobacteraceae > Bradyrhizobium > Bradyrhizobium sp. 23. The sequence goes on from NZ_JADPJF010000005.1 coordinate 19,865, forward strand.
ACAGTCGGCGCCTGCTCGACCTGCAGGTCGATCCGGCCGCGGGTCCCGCCGACCATGCCGTGACGGCGCGGCTCGAACGGGTCGATGCCGGGAACGAGGGCAAGGTCGAGACGATCAAGGCGCGCTATGTCGTCGGCTGCGACGGCGCCCGCAGCACGGTGCGCAAATCGATCGGTCGCGAGTTGCTCGGCGATTCCGCCAATCATGCCTGGGGCGTGATGGACGTGCTGGCGGTGACCGATTTTCCCGACATCCGCTTCAAGGCCCTGATTCAGTCGGCGAAGGACGGTAGCCTGCTGATCATTCCGCGCGAGGGCGGCTACATGGTCCGCCTCTATGTCGAGCTCGCCAAGCTCGACATCGGCGAGCGCGTCGCCAATCGCAATATCACCGCCGACGACGTGATCGCGAAAGCGCAGCGGATCCTGAAGCCGCATACGCTCGATGTGAAGGAGATCGCGTGGTGGTCGGTCTACGAGATCGGCCAGCGCCTGACCGACAAGTTCGACGACGTGCCGGAGACCGAGACGGCTACGCGTCTGCCGCGGATATTCATCGCCGGCGATGCCTGCCACACCCACAGCCCGAAGGCGGGGCAGGGCATGAACGTCTCGATGCAGGACGCTTTCAATCTCGGCTGGAAGCTCGCTGCCGTTTTGCGGAAGCAGTCTGCGCCGAGCCTGCTGCATTCCTATTCGGCCGAGCGCCAGGCGGTTGCCAAAGAGCTGATCGATTTCGACCGGGAATGGGCGGGGATTCTTGCGTCCGCCGCCAAGGCCGGCGGCGCCGACGCCGCCAGGACGCAGGACTATTTCGTGAGGCACGGTCGCTACACCGCGGGCACGGCGACGCATTACCGCCCGTCGGTTCTGACGGGAGCGACGTCCCACCAGCATCTCGCGCAAGGCCTCGTCATCGGCACGCGATTTCATTCCGCACCGGTGATCCGGCTTGCGGATGCCAAGCCGGTGCATCTCGGTCACGCTGCGCAGGCGGATGGCCGCTTCCGCATCTACGCTTTCTCCGGCGCTGAGGATCCCGCAGCAACCGGATCGGCCGTTCGCGCCTTGTGCAATTTTCTCTCCGATGCGCGGGAGTCGCCGGTCCGGCGTTACACCCCCGCGGTCGCCGACATCGATAGCGTGATCGACCTGCGGGCGGTCTTCCAGCAGGATCATCGCGAGCTCGCTCTCGAGGCGATGCCTGCGCTGCTGCTGCCGCGCAAGGGCCGCTACGGCCTGATCGACTACGAGAAGATGTTCTGTCCGGACCTCAAGAATGGTCAGGACGTTTTCACCATGCGCGGCATTGACCGCAAGGCGGGCTGCATGGTCGTGGTGCGGCCGGATCAGTATGTCGCGACCGTGCTGCCGCTCGATGATTTTGCTGCGCTTGCTGCGTGCTTCGACGGCTTCATGCTGCAAGTGAACTGACGGGCCGGCGGCGCACACGTAGGCTCTCTCTGCGCGCGGTGTCGATGAACGGCGAATGAATATTGAACCGCGCGCGGCATCCGTCTCGATCTTTTGGCGGATGAGACCTTCGTACGCGGAACGCCCGTTCCGCTTGCGCGTTCCGACTCGAAAGAGGAGGACTACGCCATGAAATTCCGAAGCGTGTTGTTAGCCGCATTGCTGCTCGCCCCGACGGCCGCGCTGGCCGCACCGGGCATGGTCACCGTCTCGACCGGCCTGCGCGCCGGGCCGGGTTCGGGCTTTCCCCTGGTCGATCGCATCCCCGAGGGCGCCCGCGTCGACATCCATGGTTGCCTGCGCGGCAACGCCTGGTGCGACGTGAGCTTCTCGGATGACCGTGGCTGGGTGTCGTCGCAATATCTCGAATATCTCTATCGCAATCACTACGTCTATCTCCCTGACTATGTCGACGAGGTCGACGTGCCGATCGTCCCCTTCGTGCTGACCTCGTACTGGTCGAGCTATTATCAGGGGCGGCCCTGGTATCGGCGGCATGCTCACTGGAATAGCTACTGGACTTCGCATCAGCGCGACGCGACGCGGATGACGATCGATCCACGCGCGGCTCGCATCGGCCGCGCGGCAACGCGCGATGCGGCGGTCGCACTCGGGCGCAACGGCGCGAATGCCAAGGAAAGTGTCAAGGGCGCGGCCGCGGTCTCCGGCCGTGATGCCGCAACTTCACGGCACGACGCCGCCATCGCCAGGCACGAGACTCCGGTGACGACGGACCGGAGCCGTGCGGGACGAGCTGACCGCATCGCGCATGAGCGGACCAATCTGCAGAGCCGCAATCCGCGGGACGATCAGGCCCGCATCATGCACGAGCAGGCCGCACACCGCGCGGCTCTGCGTGCGCAGCCGATGGCGCGCCCACATGAGGCGCCGCGCGTATCAGCCGCTCCCGCAAGCCGGCCCGCGATGCCGCATGTGGCTCAGCCGAACGTCGGCCACGGTTCGCCGATGAACGCTCATGCCCAAATGCCGGCGCCGCGCGCGGCTGCGCCTGCGATGCCTCATGGCAGTGGCGGCGGCGCTCCTCACATCAACGCCGCGCCGCACGGCGGCGGTGCCCCGGCCGGCGGTCCCGGTGGCGGGCACCAAAAGCACTAAAGTTGCCAACGAAAGCCCGGCCCTCACGCCGGGCTTTCTGTTTGGGCCGGAACGGGTTCCCTGCCCATACAATTTAAGAAGCTTCTTCGCGGGCAGATTTCATCGATCGTAATATGTCTACTCAAAGCTGTAAGCATTCCACTCGGGGCAGCGGGGCACGGGAGGATGACGACGATGAGCCAGAACCAGGCGGAGACGCGCCGCCACAATGTCGCCAAGCGGTCGATGACCAAGGAAGCCAAGCAGCTGTCCGGCCTGATTGCCGGATTGCGCCAATCTCTCGAGGTGATTCAAAAGGAGCGATCGAGCACCAAACTCTCCGGCGCCGAGATGGGCCTTCTCGACGAACGCCGCAACAATTTGTTGCTGACCATCGCAGCTCTCGACGACCGCCTCTCGGCGGTGCAGGGGCTGATCGATCTTGGCCGTCCCCATATCATTCGCGTCCACTGATCGGAGCGCTGACCTGATGCTATCGGCTTCGTCGCGGCGGCGACGGAACCGGGCTCAGCTGTCTGCTCCGCGTGGCATAGGATTGGCGTAGCACTGGGCGGACTGCCCGGAGGCGGTCGCGGCGCACTGCGCGATCGTCGCAAAACTGCAGTCGATGCTGCGGCCGTCGATCGTGTAGATCTCGATGCAGACGGGATGGCGCGGATCGTAGGTCTGCGCCGCTGTAGGCGCTGCGCCGGGCAGGCCCGCACCAAACAAGCCCGCGAGAGGCAGGATCGCATTGATGATGCGGCGCACGATCGATCTCCTTCGCTCAGCCGGAACAAAGCACAATGCTGCCGCGGATGGCACCAAATTGCCACGCTCCCGGCGAATTGCCGCCAAAGCTCGCTGCCACGACGAGACCGGGTGCACGGCAACGCAAGGGGATGCGCATTGGCCTACAAGATGATCGCAGAACGCGACAACGAGAAGTGCAGTTTTGCCCGCGAGAGCCGTTTGCTCATCGTGGCGAAGGCGAAGGTTTGGGCAAGCGAGGGGTGGAAGGTCGTCATCACCGACCAGGACGGCAAGGCCTACGCGCCGCCCGACTTCGATCAGCTATTGGCGGCCTGACCGCAAGACTGGGCAGGACGACATTGATCTCGTACTTTCGACCGTGGCGCGATCTGATCGCGCCCCTGATGACTCTTCCAACGATGACTCTTGCAGCCGCGGCCGTCCTGACGGCGACATTTGCCGCCGCGCAAAATCTCGATGCCGGCAAGTCGCCGCAAAAGCTCTTCGCCGATGGTTGCACGACGTGCCATCGCAGCCCCCGCGGCCTTGCCAAAGGGCGCTTCAACCTGACGCTGTCCTGGTTCCTGAAGGACCATTACGCAACCAGTTCGGATACAGCCAAGGCACTTGCCGCCTATCTGGAATCGGTCGATGCGGCGCCGCCGCGAGTTGCGGCCAAGCCTGGCGCGAAGCGATCCAGGCCGCATCCTCCCAAGCCGTCGCAAAGCCAATAGCGTGAGCCGGCTGCGAGACGGCGTCGCGAAGCTGAAGGCCTTGCCGGCATCAATGCACCGTGGCCGCCGAGAACAGGTTGATGACCACCACTCAGGACACGATCAGCGCGATGCCGACGAAGGCGGCAGCGACATTGCCGGGTCCAACTATCACGCGTCAGTGACGAACCTGCGACACGGCGGAGCGCAGCACGAAACCGCCGCGCGATGGTTCGCGCGGCGGCTCATTGGTGTCGCGCCGGTTCGACGTGGCGTTAGTTGATCCGCACGGAGAGTTCGACGTCCTCGGCAAAGGCCGTGGACATGTAGCCGCTTCCGGGGCTGCGCATGCGCGCCAGATAGTCGGGGCTGTCGTCGGCGTTGTCGGCGACGATGATCGCGCCCGGCCGGAGATGGCCTTCGACCAGATCCAGGATATCGGGGTAGAGCGCCTTGGCGCCGTCGAGCAGCACGAGATCGATCGTGTCGGGCAGGTCGACTTGAAGCATCTTCAGCGCGTCGCCTTCGCGGATTTCGACGAGGTCCAGCAGCCCGCCGGCCGCGAGGTTCTCGCGCGCCCGGGCCACCTTGGACGGTTCGAATTCGCTGGTGATGAGGCGGCCGCCACCATTGTCGCGTAAGCCCGCGGCAAGGTGCAGGGTCGAGATGCCGAACGAGGTGCCGAACTCGACGATCGCTTTGGCGCGGGAGCTGCGTGCGAGCATGTAAAGCAGTTGACCGGTCTCGCGGGAGACCGCGAGCGGTGCGTCCTTCAGCCGCCCGTAGAGGTCGCTGTAAGCGGTCTTGCTCCGCATCATCCGTGCGCGGTCGGCGTCGGTCACATCGGCGAAGGCGGCTCGCATCGCGCCGCGCGCCGCTTCGTCCTGGTCGAACAGACGATCGAGCAGTGGCGCAAGTGATGTGATGGTCGGGGTGGTCATGTGTAGTCTCCAGATGTCGCCGTGCGGCGAGTGCTTGCGTGAGAATTGAAATACGACTAATTCGTCGCATTCGCTATTCGCATTGCCCGAGGGTGCCATGGCAGATCGCCGAAGCCATTCAGTTTCCTCACGAAAACAGCCACAGCAGGCCCGCTCGAACGAGCTGGTGGCGGCCATTCTGGACGCGGCTGTTCAGGTCTTGGCCAAGGAGGGGGCGCAGCGTTTCACGACGGCGCGAGTGGCCGAGCGGGCCGGGGTGAGCGTCGGGTCGCTCTATCAATATTTTCCGAACAAGGCGTCGATCCTGTTCCGCCTCCAGAGCGACGAGTGGCGGCGCACGAGCGAGCTCCTGCGCGGCATCCTGGCGGACCGGGCGAAACCGCCACTGGTACGGCTGCGCGCGCTCGTCCACGCCTTCATTCGTTCCGAGTGCGAGGAGGCTGCGATCCGCACGGCGCTCAGCGACGCCGCGCCGCTCTATCGCGATGCGCCCGAAGCACACGACGCGCGGGCCGCCGGTAAGGGCATCGTCGCGGCCTTCATGCGGGAGGCCCTGCCCAGGGCGCCGGATGCGACGCGGGCGCTTGCCGGCGAGTTGATCAAGACGACGCTGAGCGAGGTTGGCAAGCAGTTCTCGGAGACACCGCGCAACGAGGCGGAGATCGCGCGTCACGCCGACGCAATGGCCGACATGTTCTGCGCCTATATCGATGAGCTGGCACGACTCCGCGATCATTCCTGACATCCGCGTTTGCGGGCCAATACCCCTTCTGACTTGACTGGATCATGAGTTAGCCTCGGTTTGTCCTTCAGCCAGTCAACGAGCGCCCCGCCATGCATGTCCTCCGCCCCCAATTCCGCATCGAGGAGCAGCAAGCGCTGGAATTCGCAAGCCAGCGCGGCTTCGGCACGATCGTCGCGGCGGATGAGCGCGGTCCACGTGCCTCGCATGTGCCCTTCGTGCTGGAGCAGCGCGACGGGCACACTATCGTTCAGATCCATCTCACCGCCAGGAATCCGCTCGTTCCGCTCGCGGACAGCACACGGCGCTTCCTGCTGATCGTTGCCGGCGACGACGCCTACATCTCCAATGACTGGTATTCTTCGCGCGACAACGTCTCGACCTGGCTTTACGAGGCCGTGCACCTGTCGGGCGTGGCGCATCTGCGCGGGCTCGACGAGAACCGCGGGCACGGCGATGCACTACTCGCGGTCTCGGAAGCGCGCTTGCCAAAAGCACCTTGGGATCTCGCACAGATGGAGCCCGGCAAGCGCGAGAGCATGCTGGCTGCGATCCGTGTCGTCGATCTCGTGGTGGATACCGTCGAAGGGCAGGCCAAGCTCAACCAGCACAAAAGCGATGTGGATCATGTCGCGGTCGTGGACCGGCTGGCGCGGTCGGAGGAGAGCGGGCATCGGCGGCTGGCGCGGAAGATGCAAGCGCTGCGGCCGAGACTTGGATATGATTTTTCGTGATCCGGGCGACCCTTCTCTCGCTAGACAATTACTCCTACGGACCTCCCTCATGCTCGTCATCTCCATTCAAAGCCAGGTGGTCCACGGCCATGTCGGCAACAGCGCCGCCGCCTATGCGATGCAGGCGGAAGGGGTGAATGTCGCGGCGGTGCCGACAACGCTGCTGTCGAACCATCCGCGCTATCCGACCTTGCGCGGGCGGGTGCTGGAGACAGAGCTCGTTTCAGATCTGCTGAGAGGCGTCGAAGAGCGCGATCTCGTCGACGAGGCTGCGGTCCTCGTTACCGGTTATCTCGGTTCGCCGGGCAATGCCGCTGTCATCGCCGATTTCGTCGAGCGGGCGCTGACCCGCAATTCGCAGCTGGTCTATCTCTGCGACCCTGTGATCGGCGATGACGGCCGGGCCTATGTCGCTGACGGCATCCTGGACGTGGTCCGGCACCGGCTGCTGCCGGCCGCCAATCTGACCACGCCGAACCAGTTCGAACTCGGGCTGCTCGCAGGCCTCGACATCGCGGATGCGCAGGGCCTGCGCGCGGCGTGCGCGGCGCTGGCCGGGACTGGGCGCATCGACGTGGTCGCCACCGGTTGCACGCTCACTGATACGGCGGAAGGGCAGGTGGAAACGATTCTGTGCGCCGGCGGTCAGTTGTCGCGCTTTGCGACGCCGCGCCTTTCGATCCGCCCCTCAGGCACCGGCGATCTTCTCACCGGCCTGATCGCGGCGCATCTGGCCAAGGGCACAGCGACCGAGGCGGCGGTGCGGCTCGCAGTCGAAACCATCTATGCGGTGCTGGTGCGCACGCAGGAAGCAGGCACCGCGGAGATGCGGCTTGTGCCGTTGCCGACGCCGCGACGATAAGCCGTCAAACTCAGGTCGCGCGCTTCGTGGCTGATTGCGCTGATTTCTGCGGCTTCGCGGGGACCTTCTGCTCGCGCGTCGCCTGTGCCTTTGCCTTCGGCGGCTTTGCGCTTGCCACGGCCCGCGCTTTTCTCGGCTTGGCGTTGGCTTCCTTGCGGTCCGACGTGCCTCGGCGCGAGACGTATTCCGTACCATCGACCGGGCCGACATGCGGGGGATCGCGGCCGAGATAGGGGCGGCCGATGCCGAGCGCCTTGCCATTGGCGTCGACCCACTTCCACAGCACCTCGGTCGAGACCCAGCGCTGCGCGCGGTTGTCGCCCTTGGTGCTGACGATGTCGGCCGCCATGCCGTGCCCGTAGCCGCCGCGCGTGCTGCCGCCGTGATAGGAACGGTCGGAGGCGGCCTTCAGGCCACTCGCGATCGACTGGCGATAGTCGTCGCGGAACGCGCTGGTGATGCCCGGCGAAAGCCCGGCAGCCTCAGCCGCGAGCAGTGTGCGAAACAGCTTTTTCTTGAAACTCTTGTCCATGCCGCCGATGACGTAGTCCATCATCGACATGCCGGCGCGGTCGGCCGCCTTCGGATCCTTCCAGCCAAAGTCCTCGTCAACCAGCTTCGTGAAGCTGCGCATCACTGTGACCATCTTGCCCTTGCGCTTGACGGTGACGGCCCGGCGATCTGTGACCTTGATCGAGTCTTCCTTGGCCGTGCGCTGGTAGAGCGCCCAGAGATAGCGGTCGATGCAGGCTTCCATCACGTAGCATTCGTCGAGGACCGCGGTCGTGTCCGCAGACGGCGAGGCCTTGCTCGCCACGGGCGCGGGGCCGGTCGCGATTGTCGCGGGCGACAGCGCCTCCGTCGTCACGATCTCAGTGGGATCGGCGGATGCGAGCTTTACCAAGGGCTCCGGCGCCGGAGCCGGAGCAACCTCGCTGGCGACTGGTGTCGGGTCAGGCGACATCTGCGGCGCGAGCGGCGCTTCGGTCGGCAAGATCAGCACTGGGTCGGCCGAGGCGAGCTTGATGGCCGGAGCTGGCGCCTCGGGCGCTGCCGCTTCAGCATTGACCAATTCTGGTGTCGCAGCGATAGCGGCCGCGATATCGGAGGTCAGGGCGACGCCGTCCTCGATGGCCGCAGCGTGTGGGATGTCGGCGAGGTCAAGTCGGCTGAGATCCTTCGCGCGCGAGACGGCGGAAGCATCGGCGCCGCTGTTCTCGATGAGGGCCGGGGCATAGGCGGACAGAGAGAGCGCCAGCCAGCCGGCGAGAACCGCCGAGGGGCAGGAGACCGCCACCAGAAGAGACCGCCGATCATTCATGATCCCTGCCTCCAAACGGTTCTGTTGAACCTCGTCTTCTCCGAATAGTCTGACCAGACAGTCTTGGCCAAACAGTCTTGCACGAAAAGGCACGCCGCGCGTCGATTGTTCTGGGGAGGGTGTGGCGGCGCAATGGCGCAATTCGGCGAAAGCGGGCTTTTCGAGCAGGTGTTGCGCGGCGGCAACGCGGGTTCCATTGCGGTTCCACGGACGCTTGCTCGCCAGCGTTGTGCAAAAATTCGATAAGGCGAATATTTTGGCGCGGGCCGCGTGGCGGTGTTTCGCAGGCACGTTGGGCAACCTTGTAACGGCTAGCGCGTTAGGCGCGCATGACGCATTCCTCGCTTCGTCCGATGGACGCCTTCGATCCCACCGAGCCCGCCATCCTGCACGACCAACTCTCCGATACGATCATCACCTGGACTGCTGAGCAGGCCGACGATTTCAGGCGTGCCAGCCGGCCGGGCCAAGACGGAACCGTGATCTGGAAAGCCTACGTTTTCGACGGCTGGGGCCACGTGCTCGGCGGCTGACCGCCGCTCATTAGAGTGTCATTTCGCGCCGGGGCGGTGATTTTGCCAAGACATTGCGCGCATTAAACATATTGCCATGCACCCGGCGCGTTGTTGCGTTGCAGCAGCGCATGTCGCAATGCAGCAAAATGCGCTTAAATGTGCTCCGAATCTTCCACTGAAGGAGCATCACCCATGAACAAGAAGACTCTGTCGATCGCCGCCGCCATCCTGACGATCGCGGGCAGCACCGCGGCTTTCGCCGCCGAACTGCCGACTTATGAGGCGAACGGCTTTCCGGTCTCCCCGATGCAGGTGCGCGTGCTCGGTGCCGCGCATGTCGAGCAGCAGGCCTCGGCGCCCACCAACGTTGCTTCGGTCCACCAGGCCCGCGTTCTGTCGCCGCGCAAGGTGAAGACCGCTGATGTCACGACGGGTAGCGCCCGCTGATCTGGGGGCGCCACAAGCCAACGTCAAGCCAATGTGATGCAGGCTCGCTTTCTCCGAGTCTGCCCGGACCGCGTTCCCTTTCGGGGAGCGCGGTCTTTTTTTGGCGCAGTGAGTCACGATCACGCGCCGGTTGTGTACGGCCGTTCAAAGCGAGTGTGATCTCTTTAATAGTTGCTTTCCAGATCGCGGCGCTTGATGCGGGCGCCGCATATTGAGCAGCCAAGAATCATTTTCATAATGGAGTAGTCATGCCCGTTGCACAGAAAGCCGTTGTTGCAAGCGTCTCGCCGCGCACGTTCATTCTCAAGCATCTCGCCTTGTTCGCAGCCGCCGCGCTGTTCGTGTTCGTGCTCAGCCTGACGTATGGGCTCGATCTCAGCCCCGGTTTTTTCTGAGCGATGGCGCGCTGGCGTCTCTCGCTTGCGTGCCAGCCTTGCAGGCACATGGGTTGAGCGACGGCCTCTGTCGGCGTACCGCTTTGTCCCATGGATCAGCGGACGAGCGGCGCTGACGCTCGCATTCGGAAGAACGATCAAGCGCCGGCGCTTGTCGGCGTGCTCTGCGGCCTCGCCGCGGCGCTGTTCTGGGCGCTCGGCTTTGCCGGCACGCGGCATGGCCTCAAGCTCGGCTTCACGCCGGTCGATCTGCTCGTGCATCGCTATGTCTGGTCCGGCATCGCGTTCCTGCCGCTGGTGATACGCGGCGGAATCTCCGATCTCTGCGGCATCGGCTGGGGCAGGGGCCTTGCGCTGATGGTGCTCGGCGGCCCCGTGATGTCGCTGATCTCCTACACTGGATTTCTGTTCGTGCCGCTCGGTCATGGCAGCGTAATCCAGCCCTCCTGCGCGACGCTCGGCGGCCTGCTGCTCGCGGCCTTGTTCCTGAAAGAGCAGGTCTCCGCGTCGCGCATCGCCGGCGCCTTTGTCATCGTCGGCGGACTTGGCGTAATCGGCGCGGAATCGATCGGCCATATCGGGGCCGACGGCGTGCTGGGCGATCTGACCTTCGTGCTGACCGGATTGATGTTCGCAGGTTTCGGCGCGCTGGTGCGCCACTGGCGTGTCTCAGCCCTATCGGCTGCGCTCGTCATCAATGTGCTGTCGCTGTTGCTGCTGCCGATCTACCTCATGACCGGCGGACTCGCGCGGATCGCGTCGATCGGCTTCAGTGAGAACGCTATCCAGGCGCTGGCACAGGGCGTGCTCGCCGGCCCGGCTGCGCTTTATCTGTTCGCCGTCTCGGTCCAACGCCTCGGCGTCGCCCGCGCCGCCGTTGTCCCCGCCTGCGTGCCCGCGCTGACGGTGCTCACCGGCTGGCTCCTGCTCGGCGAGCCGCCGACACTATTGCAGACGGCGGGATTGGTGACCGTGCTGTGCGGATTCTATCTGGCGCAGAGACAGCGATAGATCGCAGCCTCCAGACGGCGCTTACCATTCGATGGTGGTAAACTTGACGCCGCGGCAGGTCAGCTCCCGCCCCAGCCGTTCGGCGCGCTCGCTGGCGGATTTGCCGCGAGTCCGGGGCCTCGGCTACGCCTTCCTCACGAACTCCGATTTCAGGTTCATCGCGCCGATGCCGTCGATCTTGCAGGCGATGTTGTGGCCGTCGGTGGCGTCCTGCAGGCGGATGTTGCGGACCTTGGTGCCACCCTTGACCACGGAGGAGGAGCCCTTGACCTTGAGATCCTTCATCACGATGACGCTGTCGCCGTCGGCGAGCGCATTGCCGTTGGCATCGCGCACGCCGGCCTCTTGCGCGGCGTCCGCGACGGCCTCTGCCGTGCCGCTCCATTCATGGCCGCATTCCGGGCAGACCCAGAGGCCGCGATCCTGATAGGCGTGCTCGGAGTTGCAGGTCGGGCATTTCATCGCGTCGGTCATTATTCGCCTCGTCGCCCGTCACGGGCGCGCCGCACGCTGTCCGTCGGATAAAGATGGATTGGGAGCAAATCCTTTACCATGGCTTTCAGTCCTGGTCGAACCCTTGGAAATTTAGGAGTTCAGGAAAAACTCTGCGGTATCGAGGTCCGGAATTTGCGGCTGCGACGTCGCCGCGCAAGGAGCGTCCCGTCATGAGCGAGCACCGCGCCGCCGTCAGACATCACATTTTGCGGACCGGCATTGTCGAATTCGACAACGGCACCGGCAAGGTCATCAGCGCGCCCTGCACGATCCGCGATGTCTCCGGCACCGGCGCGCGCCTCGGCCTCAACGCCTCGCTCTGGGTCGCCGAGCAGTTCACGCTGGTCTTCAGCAGCGGACTGCGCAAGGACTGCCGGGTCGCCTGGCGCAAGGGGAGGCTGATCGGCAGCGCGTTCGCGGACGGCTATGCCAGCGCGGACGAGCAGGCCGTGATGATGACCGCGGACGAGCAGTCCCGGCACCGGCTCGGGATCGGTGCGCGCGTGAGAAGCGCGCGCGAGAGGCGCGGCTACACGCAAACGCAGCTCGCAGAGCTGATCGGCGCCACGCCGGTCTTCGTGTCGCTGGCCGAGCAGGGTGAGGCGGACATTCCGCTCTACCAGCTCATGCACATCGCCGATCTCCTGATGGTCGGCCTCGACGGGCTCGTCGCGGGGGCGGCGCCTGAGGATGTCGACGCAGCGTAGGTGGCGAGCCGTCAAAACAAAAACGTCGAAAACAACCCCATGCACAGTAGAAAT
>NZ_JADPJF010000005.1:32202-37066 GCF_023073295.1 Bradyrhizobium sp. 23
GGGATTTCAGTGTGTTGGAAATCCGAAAACGTTGGTATTGGGCCTCCGCGCCCGGTATCGACTTCGGCGATACCGAATCGAATTTGACTCGTCGGGCAAAACAGGGGCAGTATGGCATAATGGCGCCGCAGGAAGCTGGTGGCTTGCCAGCTGCGGAGCGACATGCCGAAAAAAGCAAAACCAAAAAGAAAACTCAAGACCTACCAGACCTCGCTCGGCTTCTACGACCAGGCGATCGCCGCGCCCTCGATGAAGGCGGCACTGGACGCCTGGGGCGCCAGGTCCAATCTGTTCCATCAGGGCGCCGCGAAGGAGACCGACGACCCCGACATCGTCGCGGCAACGATGGAGAAGCCGGGCGTGGTGCTCCGGCGCCCGGTCGGATCGGACGGCCCGTTCACCGAGCATTCCGAGTTGCCAACCGATCTCGCTGACGACGAGGCCAGGCCGAACCGCAAAGCCAAGCCCAAAGCGAAGTCCAAGCCGAGAAAGCTTCCGGCGAAGGCTGCAAAGCAACCATCCCGCAAGGTCGACGATCAACAGGCGCGCAAGGCCGCCGCGGCGTTCGAGAAGGAAGAGCGGCAGCGGGAAGCCGAGCGCCGCAAGGAGGAGGCCGCTCGCGCCAAGGAGCGCGCGCGCCGCGACAGGGCGGTCGCGAACGCGCAGGCGGCGCTGGACGACGCGAGGCGGCAGCACGAATCGCGGGCGGAGGCGATCGAAGCTGAGCGCGCGGCGCTCGAGGAGCGTGCCGAGACGGAGCAGAGCCGGTGGGACAAGCAGAGGATGAAGCTGACGGAGGCGGTGCGGCGCGCGCGGGAGTAGGGGCCGCGGTCGACAGTCTGGATTGCTCCGCTCCGCTCGCAATGACGGCGGGGCGGCCGGCATCGGTCATTCCGGCAAAGCTTGATCGCAAATTCGCTTGCCTTGCTTGACGTCCTTTTGCACTCTTGGGGGAAGGAGACCAACGCATGAAGATCACGACTGTCGCGTGTGCGCTCGGAACCGCCCTGGTGCTGTGCAATCTCGGGATATCGGATGCCGAAGCCCGGGCGCGGAAGGCGCGAGTGGTGGATGAACAACGGCTGAGGGTGGATGTCCCCGTGCTCCGGCCGACGCCGTGGGATTACAATATCGTTCCACGCTATCGTTATCGCCCGGAAGACGACCGGGTCGATCCCTACGGCCCGCCCTTGGTATCGTCATATGTCCGCTACGAGGGATGGCGCTGGCCGTACTGGTGGTGAAGGCCACCGACGGACGCGGAATTGATTGGCTCCTGTAGCCCGGATGAGCGAAGCGATATCCGGGACGTTGCCGCAGCATTCCCGGATGTCGCTTCGCTCATCCGGGCTACGCCCCTTTGCTAGTCGCCGTCCTCCGCGGCGAGCCGCACAAACTGCCGCTTCATCGCGTTGACCCTGGCGACATAGCTCGCGACGAGGTGATCGCCGCAGCGTTCGTCGGCGGCCATTTGAAACTTGCGGCGTGCGAAGGCCGTTGCGGGGCCTGCGCCGCAGAGATGGATGAAGGCGGCGAGATCCTGCCTCTCGCGTGCACTCGCCTTCACATCGCCCGCGCGGGCGAGAACATCGGCGAGATTGCGGTCGAGATACACCGATGCCAGCTCGATGGCGTGGCTCGGAATCGCGCGGCTATAGAGGAAGGTCGAGCCGCAGCCGGCCTCCGTGACCGCGTTGCCACGAACGCAGAACCGCGCGGCGTCAGCATAGGCTGCGTCCAGCATCTGGAAGAGGCCGACGGCGCTCGATGCGGGCCGATAGATCGCGAGCGGATTGAAGCTCCATCGCCAGCGCCAGTAGGTGCGCGCGAGCGGATTGCCCGATGTCTCGACCTGCGCCAGCGCGGCCAGCAATTCCGGCGTGATCGTCGCGGTGGAATGCTTGCGGAACAGCGGCCCGTATTGCCGCCACGTGTCCGATGGCTCCTTGTCGAGCGCATGGCCGACTAGGACGAACAGCTCGGTCGGCTTGCGCACCGTTTGATAGGCGATGTTCACGAGGACGAGGACCGCAAGCAGCATCGCCGCGCCGCCCGCGATCCGAACCATCCGCGGTGCGCGCGCGAAGGTCTTTCGCACCGATCGCGCGCTACGCCGGAGCTTGCGAAGGCGAGGGAGGGGGCGCTTGCTTTGTCCTGGCATCGGTCTTCTGGGAGTGCATTGCGGAGGCTTTGTACCTGGTTAACGCTGTCACCAGGCCTTGAAATCCGGCTTCTTTTTCCTCTGGTCGCCTGTTTTCAAGTCGCCGCTCCGTACTCCCACGGCAGCTCGAATCCTTGATGGAAATAACCCGAGGTTGTACTGTGCGCCGCAGCAGGGTTAATTTTGTGTGAATGGATCGGCTGGAATGACCGTAATCGAAAGCGTGGTGCCGGCGGAAGCTGCGGAGCGGAAAATGCCGCCGGGCGTACTGGTCGAAGGTCCCGTGGTCGACGCCAAGTTTCGCGATTCCTACATCTCCTTCGTCATCATGATCGGTGGGTCGATCGCGGCGCTGGTCTGGGCCTTCTGGCAAGGCATCGGCTGGGTGGAGGTTTCGGTCTTCGCCGGCACGTTCGCGCTTTCCACGGTCGGCATCGGCTTCATGCACCGCTACTTCGTGCACCGCAGCTTCCGGTGCGGTCCGGTGATGCGGACGCTGTTCGCGGCCATCGCCACCATGGCGGTGCAGGGCTCGATCCTGAAATGGGTGAGCAATCATCGCCGGCATCATCTTCACTCCGACAAGCCCGGCGACGTCCACAGCCCTTACTATGACGGCGACGGCAACCCCTATGTCACCTTCGCCAAGGGGATGATGCATGCGCAAGGCGGCTGGGTGTGGGACCAGGCCACCACGGATGCCGAATACTACGCCAAGGATATCCTGGCCGATCCGATCGCCATGTTCTTCACCAGGACGCGCTGGTACTGGTACGCGCTCTCGGCAGTGATTATTCCGGGCGCGATCGGCTACGCGTTTGGCGGCGTGCACACGATGACCGGCTGCATCCTGTTCTCCGGCCTGTTCCGCAGTTACCTCATGACCATGGCGACATCACTGGTCAACTCGGTCTGCCACAGCGACGGCCGCTACGGCTACCGCCGCTTCGATCTCGACGACGGCACCACCAACGAGTTCGTGACCACGATCCTCACTTTCGGTGAAGGCCTGCACAACAACCATCACCGGTTTCCGCGCGACGCCTACATTTCGCACGCCTGGTACGAGATCGACATCAACGGCCTGATCATTTTGGGACTCGGCAAGCTCGGGTTGGTGCAGGACATTTTCTCTGCCGGAAGCCGGACGCTTCGCTCGGGAGATCCGGACGGCGGAAAACGTCCAGTGGCAGATACCGAAGCGATGGTCTGAAGCATACGGGCTCGGTGTTCCACTACGCCAAGGGATTCGGCCACACCAATCTGGTTGTGTGGTGAGGCGGTTGGCTCACTGGCGCGGGCGCTTTGATGACCCACGGGGCACAAAGTTAGGCCGATGAACTATCTGGATCTCATGGACGACCGACGGCCACCGGCGCCCTCCAACGCCATCCGTGCGCTGGAGCAACACATCGGTGCGCCGTTGCCCGCGCCCTACAAGGAGCTACTGGCGCAATCGGACGGCGGCGGCTTCGACCGCTGCGGCGTCGAGCTGCCTTGGCGCAACGACCGCACCGTTTTGGACGTGCTGTTCACGACGCATCCGACCGACAGCTACGGCGTCATCGACAATTACGATGTGTATCGGGGCATGAATCGAATTCCCCGACTGAGCTGCCCCTTCGCTCCCGATCCCGGCGGCGACCTGTTCCTGCTGAGTCTGGAGGAGGACAGTTATGGCCAGGTCTTCTACTGGGATCACGAGCATGAACCGGTGGACGGTGGCGACATGTTCGCCGATTTCCCGAACACAAACGAACTCGCGCCCGATCTTGAAACCTTCATTCTCGGCTTGGGAGAGGGGTGAATGGATATGCAGCCGTTCGGGCGGATTGAGCCCTTGCGAAACCCATCATGATCGCGTGGGGCCGAACGACAAAAGGGCGGCCATAAGCCGCCCTTTCGGTTTGCGCGTCATCCGTCGGATTTCGCTTAGCCCTCGATGATATAGACGATCTCGTGGGTGTGCGGACGAAGAATGACGTACCTGCCGTGCACCAGAATGAACTCGTATCCGCGCCACTCCGGATAGATTTCGACGATGCGGCTCGGGATCGCATGATAACGAACGCCTGCCGGGACGGTGGTGCCGATCGAGATGTTGAAGTTCACGTTGGTGACTTCCTCGACCTTCTCCTGCTTGATGGCCGAAGTGATCTGGGTACGCTTTTCGGCGGGAGGCGCCGCGACCGCCGTGGTAGCGGCATTGCCGGTCGTCTTGCCCTCGGGCGCCGAAGGCTTGCTCTCGGCGGTCGGGGTCTTCACGTCCTTCGACGTGGTGGCCGAATCGGGCGCCTTGGTCATCCCATTCGCCTTCATCTCGCCGGGCGTCTTGTTGTCGGCAGTCGGCTTCGAACTGGTGGCCGGGGCCATTGTTTCCGTGGTCTTCGCCTTGCCATCGGCCTTGACGTCGCCGGAGTGCTTTGCGTCAGGCGCGCCCTGTGCGTGCTGCGGCGTTGCCGCTGCCGGCGAGCCGTGCGGTGCCGCGGTGGGGGCGTCCTTTGCTGTGGGCGCATTCATCGGTGCCGCGGTTTCGGCTTTCGGCGAAACGGCAGCGGGGGACTCCGCACCCTTGGCGCCGCCCTGATTGACGCCTTGAGCCATTGCAGTGCCGGTCGCAGCGAACAACGCCACAACGGCGACGGAAGCCAGCAAAGTATGTTTCATCTGATCTCTTTCAATTCATTTGAATATGATGCCGAC
>NZ_JADPJF010000005.1:37148-42665 GCF_023073295.1 Bradyrhizobium sp. 23
ACGTCAGCCATGGGAACGAACGGTCTCGACGGGCTGCAGTTCCGATTCTATTTCTGGTTTAACGACGATTGATGCCTCGATATCCGAAAAAGCTGCAAATAGATGAGTCGGCGATAACAAGAGCTTTGCATCCCGCGTTGGCTTGTACGCGACCGATGAATTTCAAACATAAGTTGTAATCGGAAGGAACTCTTGCTCGATGGGGCTGTTGTGTCAGTGATCCCCGAGCGTTGCGAGATCGAACCTCCGATCCTCGCCTGAGTTAAAGACCGCAGTCGCGTTGTGAGTGCGACTCGGCGCGAAGCGTCCTCCGTGCGTATCAACCGGAAACCTTCATGAACAACCCCCATGTTCGCAATGCCATTCAGATCGACCGCGGCTCCAGCCTGGCGATCTCTCATGAAATAGCAGACCGCCTTCGGATCAGGCTTCGGGGTGAGCACGACCCATTACCGCGACATCTGACGGCCCTGGTCGACCGGATTGCGCAGATCAGCAGCCATTTCAACCAAGTGATCGAGGTCACAAAATGAGAATGTCCGGCGAAAGCCTTTTGGTGATCTTGTTTGTCGGTCTCGTCGCCGGCTGGCTGGCGGGCCAGATCGTCCGCGGGACCGGCTTTGGGATCATCGGCGATATCATCATCGGAATCCTGGGCGCGTTTGTCGGCAGCTGGTTGTTGCCTCAGCTCGGCGTGCATCTCGGCAGCGGCATGATCAGCGCGATCGTCAACGCGACCGTAGGCGCGGTCCTGCTGCTCCTCGTCGTCCGGCTGGTGCGCGGTGGTGGTGGATGGGGAAGCAGCTGGCGCGGCAGCTGGGGCCGGCGTTGGTGACCCTTGCTCACGCAGCCGCATCAGGCGCCGGTGAGACGCCCGCGGCAAAGACGCTCGTGATGACCTCCGGATCGGATCCAGCATGTTAGACTTTTCGAATGCATCTTTTACGCCTGAAACCATCGGCATCATGAAAACTGCGCTGGACACGGCGGTGGCGTCACTGCCGGCCCCGGTCAGCTCCGCGCATGTCCGGTCGATCGCGGAAACAATCCTTCGCACAGCGAAGGAGGGCGAGCGAGACCCCGCTGTCCTGGAGCGCATGGCGTTGATGGAGCTTCAGATCTCGCCGCGTGATTGATGCCGGTCCGCGAGCGTGCGTGCCGGCGCAGAAGGGCTCGCGTTCATTGCCGTTCCCTGATGTTTCGATGGAACTCTGGGGCGGCGGAAGCATTCATCTCTGCCGCTATCACGCGGCTCCTGGAGAATCCCCAACATGATACGTCATTTGTTGATCGGCGTTGCCGCGTGCGCAATCGCGGCAATGTCGACATTTTCCGCTTCTGCCATGCCCCGCGTTGCGGCTGAGACGTTGGTCGCTGGCTCCGACAGTCCGGTGATTCTCGCGCGCGGAGGCCATGGACATGGCCACGGTCACATGGGACGTGGCGGCCGCGGTCATCACTACGGCTGGAGCAGGGGCCGTCATCGCGGTTGGCGCTAGCCGCACCAACGCAACATCCGGGGCCGCCTTCGATTGGCGGCTCCGTAACGTCAGCTCATCCGCCCCGCGGGCTCACCAATCCGGATCCCCATAGTAGGGATCGACCATATAGGGCGGGGGCATCCAGGGCCCTCGCGACGGCCGGGGTCGCCGAGGTGCGGCCGCTTGCACGTGCGGCCGTGCGGGCGCAGCGGTCTCGTTGGTGATCACGCTACGCGCGGCGGGTTTCGCGGACGCAGGTGCGGATGACGATGCGGATGACGTCGTCAGCTCCTTTTGCAGCGCCTGGACCTGTGCGGCAAGGCGCGCATTGGCCGCCGCATCCTTCTCCTGCGCCGCCTTGAGCTGCTGAATGGTGTCGGCCTGCTCGCGCAGCGTCTGCTCGTTGCGGCTTTTCAGTTGCTCGAGCTTTCCGTTGATGTTCGCAAGCTCGCTGGTGATGGTCTTGAGCGATTGCGCGAGATCGGACGACGAGGGGTCGGGCGTCGTGGCGCCCGTTGTTGGAGCGTCGGGTCTTGAAGCAGCTGGTCTTGAAGCGTCAAACCCTGCATTGCTCTCCGTGTCCTTGCCGGCCGGCGGCGCGGGCACCGTGCCGGGCTCATCCGCGGCAGCCAGTTGCACCGCCGGCGGTTGCGCCGGAGTTTCAACCGCGGACGCTTGGCGAGGCTCAGTCCCGGCCGGCGGAGCCCATCGCGCCATGATCGATTTGGTCATAGACCTGGCCCGATCGCTGTATTGCGAAGCGAAGGCGGCGCCGAGAATGCCGATCGCCAGCACGAGGCCGACCAAAGCGCGCAGCATGGGCCGATCTCCCCTCAGGCCTTGACTGCGAACCCTGCTATCCGGCGCCGGCGCCGTGCTCTTGAGAGTCTTGGCCTCGGGAGCCTTGTCCTTGGGAGTCTCGACAGCCTCCGCACCGGCGCTTGCTCGCGAGGCCGCTGGGATTTCGCTGCCGCGTTCCATTCCGGAAACCAGCCGGTCCAGCCGCGCAAGGTCTTGCTCCGCGCTCTTGATCCGATCGTAGGCCCGCGCCAGCCCGCCATCGGCGCGCCCCTCGTCCGGCTTGGGGGCGTCTGGCTTGTGGTCGTCAGGTTTGGGGTCGTTCGTCTCGGGCACCGATGCGCTCTCGCTTCCGTCGGGCGTCAATGGAAGTGTGGCAGTCCGATCGGAACGATAGGTCTCGCCGCTGTCCAACACAACGCGCGTGCGAAGGAGAAATTATGGCGAGGCCTCGGGGTGGGGCGGTCGCGGGGTATGCAACGGGCGCCCTTGATCTGGATCAAGCCTACAGCGCCCGACCGTCGCCACCGTGCAGACATTCATCGGAAGGAACACATGGTTCAGACAAGAGCGATCGTCCTTGGTGCCTTCGCGGCCCTGCTGCTGGCCGTGCCGGCCAAGGCCCAGGTGCTGGTCGACGTTTCCAAGATCAGCTGCGACCAGTACATCACCCAGCGCATCACCCACATGCAGACCGTGAACGTCTGGCTCGCCGGGTTCTACGCCGGCCGCCGCAACAATCCCGTCGTGGATACGCAAGCGCTGAACAAGAACGGCAACAAGCTCTCGCGGTTCTGCGAGTCGCATCGCGAGATGCCGCTGCTGGAGGCGTCGAGGCCGATACGAAGTAGGGGCGGGGCCGCCCAGCCTCGGAGTGCGGCAGTCCTATCGCCGGAAGGAGAGGTTGCGCCGCTGTCCCCCCAACGCGCGTGCGAACGAGAAATTATCGCGGGCACGGGGGTGGGGCGTGGCATTGCCGAACCGGCATGCGTCGCGAGCGTCAGGTACATGACCGAAAGCGGTGTGGCTCCCGCTGATGCCCTATGTAGGTAAAGCGTGACACTTTCGCTGTCTCGTTATGAACCCGGCCGCCAGATCGCAAGGGCCCGCATTGTTCTAAATCAACAAACCCGCTCATTAGCGAATTGCGCTGACGCACCGTCCCAATCCAGGAAGGAGAGTGGACATGTCGCGCCGAACCATCGTTTCACTTACCGCATCCGCAATCATTGGCATCGCCTGCATCGTGACTGTTTCGACTGACGCCTTCGCCTATCGAACAGGCGTCGGGGTTGGTCGGGTTGGTGTTCATCACGGCGGTGTCTATCGCGGTGGCGTCTATCGTGGTGCAGCCGTGCGCCGCGGAGTTGCCGTGGGCGTCGGAGCTGCTGCGGTTGGTGCGGCAGCTTACGGGGCTTACGGAGCCTACGGCGGCTATCGCCGCTGCGGCTACGAACCTTACCCGCCTTGCTACTAGCCGGTCTTTGCGCAGCGGCCAGAGCACCGTCGGTCGGCTGTGCGCGGAGCACCTCTCTCCGAGTGGGGAGAGGTGATCCGAGTTCCGGGCCCGCACACACGCGATCCGAGCTGTGCTCGCTTCACCGTGCGTATTGGCGCGTCTGTTGCTCGACAGGTCGACTTCTAGCGAGGCGCACGTGCCATCTTCGCCGGCCGCGACCAGGAGAGGTTGAACGCCGATAAATCTATCCATGCGTGCAATTGGGCAATCGGGAAAAAGCGGCAAAACTGCGGCTGTCAAGGATACATCAGAGTAGAACGGAGCTTATCCCCGTAATAAACCCGATGCTGTTAAGGGTTCGGGGTGCGTATGGGAGATCAATAATGGCAAATGTCGAACAATTGCGCAGGCGGGACGGAGTAAACTTGGTCCAGCTCGAGGAGGACATTGCATCGATACGCTCGGGAAGCTCTCTTGCTTCCATTGCTCTGCCTGATTACGTCGAGCACACCGCGGGCGTGACGCGCGTCGGCGCGCTCAGTGCAGAGGCGGTCGTTCGGGACTATGAGTCCGCTGCAAAAGAGATCGAGGCCATGGGCACCGAGTTGATCGACGCCGCGCAAAAATGCGAGGCGCTGACTGCCCAGGTCCATGATGCGATCGCCTTCATGCGAGAAACGGCGGCGGAGTATCGTGAAGAGGGTCGGAAGATCTTCAAGCGCATCGAAGAATGCGCGCTGTTCACCGAAGACGTCCGCAAGACATGCGAACAGGTCAAGCGCAGGATGGTCGACGTCTCGCTAGGCTCATCGTCCAACGAGGAGTTCGCACCGCAACAGCCCGAGTTGAGCGGGATCGCCGCCAAGGTGTCGATGAGCGAGATACGGTGAGGCGGGCGTAGATAGCGCGTAGGCTGGGTTGAGCTCTAGGTCGTAGGATGGGTTGAGCCCTTACGAAACCCTTCATCTCTCGCCGATCGAGCGGTGATGGGTATCGCTTCGCTCCACTCATCCTACGAGCTGGAGCCAACAATCAATAGCGACCGCCGTGGCCCTTTTGCTGCGTGATCCAGTCCGACAATGTTTTCGGTGTCGATTTCGCAGTCCGGCCCGGTGATGCCTTCGGATTGTCGCGAACGCCTTTCGTCGGACGGGTGCGCGGCGCTTCCGTTCCGTTGACGCCCTTCCGGCCAGCGATCGATGCCTCCGCGGCTTCCTTCTCCAGGCGCAACTGTTTCAATCGCGCCATCTTGAGGCGCTCTGCCTCGACTTCGGGCCGTTCGGCAAGCTGCGGCTTGTGTTGAGCGACCTCCGCCGGGACGATGACACCGATAATGGTTGTCTCGCCGAGCGCCTTGCAGGCTTCGAGCCGATGCAGTCCCTCGACCAGAACGAGGCGGTCTCCGTCGAGCCGGACGGAAATGGGTTCCTGTTGTCCGATGTCCAGCATACTTTCAGCGATCTCCCCGACGATCTCGGGCTTGATGGCTTTCTTCTGCTTCGTGGGAACGAAGATCTTCTCGATCGGGAAGCTTTCCGGTTTGGGCATAATCTGACTCCGCTTCTACCGGGCCCGCCGGAACCGATGCCGGTGAGGACGAGAGTTTAGGAGGGAAGGGCTCGACCGCAAAGGCAATTCGGCGGCAGGGTGTTGATGAGCTCGTAGGATGGGTTGAGCCCTTACGAAACCCATCCCTTTGAGCTGCTGCCGGTATGATGGACACCGGGTTAAGCTAATCCCACCTTGCGCTCGAACTCAACAGGGCTGAGGTAACCGATC
>NZ_JADPJF010000033.1:0-622 GCF_023073295.1 Bradyrhizobium sp. 23
GCCGCCGATCATCGCGGTGACGTATTCGACCATGGCGCCTTCGCCGGACTGGGTCTTCTTGGTCATGTGCGTATCTCCTGATCCATCCCGCTGGGGTTTAGGCGGCTGCGCGGCTCAGCTCGGAGGCACCGGCGGCGCCCGCGGTCTGTTCCTTCAGCGCCGCGATCAGACCGGGACGGTCGAACTTGGCGACATAGTCGTGGAAGCCGGCCTGACGGCCGCGCTCGATCGCCGCCGGCGACACCAGCGCGGAGAGGCCGATGATCGGCATCGCGCCCAGATTGCTGTCGGAGCGGATGGTCTCGGCAAACTCGAACCCGTTCATGTCGGGCATCTCGATGTCGGTCAGGACCACGTCGAAGCTCTGCGCGCGCAGCGCCGCCAGGCCCTCCTGCGCGGTCGGCGCGGTGCGGACGCGGTAGCCGGCGGCCTTGAGCACCGGGGCCAGCATGTTGCGGAAGAACGCCGAATCGTCGACCAGCAGCACCGATTGCGAGTGCAGCGACGGCTTCATCTCCTTGCGGGTGAACCAGTCGGAGAACGCCATCGGCAGGAAGTGGCCGACGTCGATCACTTCGGTGGCCTGGCCCTTGATCACGGCCGAGCCGAGAATGCCGGAGGA
>NZ_JADPJF010000030.1:0-918 GCF_023073295.1 Bradyrhizobium sp. 23
TGGCCGGCGGCCCGCTTCCTCGCCACCATTGCCGAGCACGAGATCGCCGAACGCGGCCGCCGCCGCGTCGAGCGCCATCTCGTCGAGGCGCGGCTGCCGGCCGGAAAGACCTTCGATAGCTTCGACTTCGAGGCCGTGCCGATGATCTCCAAAGCGTAGGTGACCGCGCTTGCCGCTGGCGACGGCTGGCTCGGGAAGGGCGCCAATTTGTTGCTGTTTCGGCCGCCCAAGTCAGATTCATACTGCCCATCTCGCTACCCCCTTAGAGTTGAAGCTCTTTTGACCCGGATCGCCAGACGATGGCCGCCGGAACCGCCGCGCATGCGCGGCGCGCTTGACATCGGGATGTTCCAGATCAACCGCTTTGATCATCCACGGTGCGCCTTTGCACAGCCGCTGCGCAGGCAAGCTCTGTTCTTCGATCAGACGGCGAACCGTCGAAGGACTGACTTTCAACGCAGTTGCAGCTTCGTCCAAAGTGACATCTCCACGCTCGGCGCGCTCGCCCTCTCGGTAGGCGGCGATCGCGTGTTGGTTGCGCAGGCTGCGAACGCGGACACGGGTCCAACTGTTGCCCCGCCCCGTCGACTTACTGGCGCGGTTGAGAACCGCGGCGATGGTGCTGTCGGGCATCTGACGCGCGAGGACACGAACGAGATCGACCACATCTGCCGCGGTGCTCCAGCGGTGCTCGCCGGTGCGGTTCTTCCTCACCAATGCCGCGTGATCGCCGCCATCCTATAGCGCGACAATCTGGATGGGAAGCGCGCGACAATCAGGATGGCGAGTCGGTGTCGCGGCGATGTGATGATTGCCGCGATGATTGTCGCGCGCAGAGTTTTGTTCGCTCTGATTGTCGCGGAGCGTCAATCAGCGAGTGTTTTTGGTGTCGCGTGCGAGGATGGTCGCCCTGGACCA
>NZ_JADPJF010000049.1:0-29985 GCF_023073295.1 Bradyrhizobium sp. 23
CCCCACGGGATCGCATCCCAATCAGCAAAGTCTCTTCTCTTCAACAACATAGACAGATGGGTGTTCTGATGCGCGGTTGTAGAAGTCGAGATATCGGCCGATCGAACTGCGAGCCTCGCTGACGCTGTCATAGGCCCGCAGATACACCTCTTCGTATTTGACGCTGCGCCAGAGCCGTTCGACAAACACGTTGTCCCGCCATGCGCCCTTGCCGTCCATGCTGATCGCGATGCCGTTGTCGACGAGCACGCCGGTAAAAGCCTGTCCGGTGAACTGCGAGCCCTGGTCGGTGTTGAAAATCTCCGGCTTGCCGTGACGGGCCAAGGCATCCTCCAGCGTCTCGACGCAGAAGGCTGCTTCCATGGTGATCGACAGCCGCCACGACAGAACACGACGTGTTGCCCAGTCCAGCACCACGGCGAGATAGACGAAGCCCCTCGCCATCGGGATGTAGGTGATGTCCATCGCCCAGACCTGGTTCGGCCGTGTGATCTCCATGCCGCGCAGCAGATACGGATGGATCTTGTGGCCGGGTTCCGGCTTCGTCGTGCGCGGACGGCGATAGAGCGCCTCTATCCCCATCCGCCGCATCAGCGTTTTGACATGCCGGCGGCCGATCTTGCACCCCTCGGCAGCCAGCAGGCCTCTCAACATTCGCGAGCCGGCGAAGGGAAACTCCAGATGCAGCCGGTCGAGACGCCGCATGATCGCGAGATCGGCGTCCGGCACCGGACGCGGCAGGTAATAAATGCTGCCCCGGCTGATCTGCAGTACCTCCGCCTGCCTGGTGATCGACAGATGGTGCTCACGGTCGATCATCGCTTTGCGCTCAGCAATCCCGCCTTGGTGAGCGCTCCTTCTAAAAAATCGTTCTCCAGCGTCAGCTCTCCGATCTTGGCGTGCAGCGACTTCACGTCGATCGCAGGCGCGGCGGGCGCAGCGCTGCCAGGTCCAAAAACTCCGCACGCGCCGCCTTCCAGCTGCGCCTTCCACGCCGTGATCTGATTGGGGTGGACGTCGAACTGCTCGGCCAGTTGAGCGATCGTCCGGTCGCCCTTGACGGCGGCAAGCGCCACCTTCGCCTTGAAGGCCGGTGTGTGGTTCCGGCGTGCTCGTCTGCTCATCGTCGCTCCTGATTCGCAGGCATCAGCGTGCCCGCTGTCAGGCAGAAACTCCACTTATCGACCTGTTCAAATTTGCGGAGCCGGCTCTGACAGTGTGCAGGCACGAACCGCAGCCTTGCGGATCGCTATGCCGCGACCTTGGTCGAGAGCTTCTGCAAGAATTCCTCATAGATGCTTGCCGTGCGTAGAGGCGATTGGCGCAGACGCAGGTCTGGTCCATGTTGCGGTATCTGGAGACGATGGCGTCCTCGACGGCGGCATCGATACTCCACGAAAGGCGCCAGCTCGCGACCGAGCTTCTTCAGGCCGATGCAGGCCCGACCGTAGAGGATCTTGCCGACCGCGGTCGAGCCGGTGAGGCCGACAAAGCTCACGGCCGCGTGCACGCACAAAACCTCGCCGATCCTCCCGAATCTCCGGCGATGACGTTGAAGACACTCTTGGGCACGCCTGCCTTCTCAGCGAGGGCTGCGAGCGCAACCGCCGAGAGCGGGCGTCTGACTGACTGGCTTCAGCACCACGGTGCACCTGCGGCGCGCGCCGGCCCTACTTCGCGGGTGATCTCGAGTTGGGGAAGTACCACGGCGTGTGGCGCCGCAGGCGCCAATCGGTCGCCTGACGCAAGCAGCAGCATCCGCGCGCGGCGAGAGAATCGTTTCGCCATAGTTGGCGCGCCTCGTCGGCGTACAACTCGACATAGGCGCCACCGATATCGAGTTCGCCTAGCGCCCCAGAGAGCGGTTTGTCCTGCTCGGAGGTCAGGATTGGCGCGAGATTCTCGCGATTGGCGACGATCAATTCGTATCATTTCCGCAGGATGTTGGAACGTTGCTTGGCTGTGAGCTTAGCCCACAGGGAGCGCTCGTTCAGCAGCTTCCACGGCTCTCGTGCAGCCGTCGGGTGAGAGCTGCGGCAGTTTGGCGAGCCAAATGCCGATCGCCAGATTGTTTTTATCGCAAGGCGAGGTGAGCCAACTCAGACGCCAAAATGTAGCAGGCCTCCCGCCGGTGACAGGTCCTTCAGACGCTAGCGAAGGATGGACGAGCTTGCGTGGATTGTGCGGCGGCGGTCAGGGTCGTCGCCTTGCTCCTGGAGATCTTCAAATCCGAGCAATCAGGTCTCGTCGACCGCGAAAAAAGGCCGCGCGAGATACCGCGCGGCCGAGTCAGGGAGGAAACGCCCCGAAGGGCACTGAATAGGAGCTCGGCAAGTAAATGAACTCACCGCGAACTCCAATGTTGCACGAAACGTCGTCAGATCGTGCAAGCGGATATGGGATACTCATTTACCTGGGAGGATTGGAGGCGTTCGTAGCGATATCTTGCAGTTTTTGTGCGCAGATTTCGCCAACTTCGCAGCACTTGCTATCTGGAAGCGCTTCTCGCGAGAACATTCGAACTTGCGTACCGTTCATTGAGAGCATCGAACACTCGCTCGTGTACGCGTCCGTCCCGTTGGTCGCTCCGTTCCAGGATTTGGGAAATGAATCTAAATTAGTCAGCGCTCGTGACGAGCGGCAGAGAACTGTTGAGCTTGGCGGTCTAGCAGGACAGCTGCGCGTCGCGACAGTGCGAACCAGCATCGGGCGCCTTCGGACAAGTCATTTGAGGGGCAAAATGCGCAAAGTTGCGATCGGAATTCGTTGGACATCATCACCGCGTCGCGGATTGCGCGTTGGGAGCGCGAACAGCTGGCACCACCGGGGATTTCAAGCGCCATTGTCACAGGCGCAATCTGCGCTGTCGCCATGCTCTACGGGAGCGTGGCGCAACGTGAGTCGAATGCCAGCAACGAATTCAAAGATCATGTTATATCGTTGTCACAGACCTTCTTGGAATCCGGGCAAATTGCAACCCTCCCTGCGGTCTGTCATCAATCTCTACGCAGCGGGCTTCCAGAACGTGGTCTCGGCCCAACGAAACCGTGGCTTCAGCGAGAATTGAGGAAGTTACGAATGGCCGTCCGCGCAGTTGAGCGTCGGGTGAGCGAGCTCAATCAGCCTCAGCGCCCGATATTGATGCTAAAGATGCGTTGCCACGACAATGAATTGATGTTGCGCGGCGAGGACAAAGCCATCGCGATGAAAATCGTAAAAAGAGCGCCTCCGGGGCTGGATTCCATCACGGAGGCGGCTCCTCGGCACCAGCGTGGCGGAGCGAGAGCATCACAACTATTGTTCTGAGGAGGAGACGGCCGCGACGTCTCGGGCATCAAAGAACAGCGGCAACTGTGGTGAAGTTCATAGTCTTGGAATCAGCTAGTAGTTCATTTTAAAGTGTCAGCGTGCTTCCTCGTGCTACTTCTTTGCTCCTTGCGGAGTCGCCAAGTGCTGGACGCAACGACCACTGCGCTTTTGCGTGCTGTTCTTGAGCAGGTTTGCGAGAGTCTGCCTCGCAGCGAAACGGGCACTCGGGCCCATGTCGCTTCCAAGATCTTGGACGCCGCCAAGACAGGTGAGATCACGGCGGATCGCCCTAGGCAGGTCGGCATGGAAGCTCTTCGCTCTGCGCCAATAATGTGGCGGTAGGTGCGGACAATACTGATAGTCCTCATTTGAATTTCCAGGTCACGGTCTTGAAGACCGTAGTGAGTTACCCGGACGTGTTCGCATCCATGCCGGAACTCAAGCGAGACATGGCCATTTTGGCCACGAGCGGTCTCGATTGGGCGGCGCGCACCAAGAG
The DNA here is from genome assembly GCF_023073295.1 of Bradyrhizobium sp. 23. Taxonomy (NCBI): domain Bacteria; kingdom Pseudomonadati; phylum Pseudomonadota; class Alphaproteobacteria; order Hyphomicrobiales; family Nitrobacteraceae; genus Bradyrhizobium; species Bradyrhizobium sp. 23. The sequence goes on from NZ_JADPJF010000049.1 coordinate 3,809, forward strand.
AATGGGCGCACGCATGCCCTACCTCGACGTTTTTAGCGATGAATCGTCGCGCGGCGTCAAAGGAGCATTCTTGTGGACGTTCATCTGGTCTTTCCCTGGAACACTGAAGCTTCGCAACCTCAGTTTCCCGGTTCAGACCAGATTGACAACCTCCTGAGAGACCACACCTAGCACGCCCCAAGTCCAGCCAGAGGACACGAGAGCTTGTGAGCTGCCATCGCCAGTGCCGACACGATCCCATTCTATCGAACTACGTCGGCACGAGCCTGAACGACTGGGGCGGCGCCGGTCCTCTAAGAGCCGATCGTGCGCAACGCAGTCTTAGACCGGACTAGGCCATCAACGCAAAGCCCGACAATCGGTTGCCGAAGGAGAATTCTCGATGCCGTTGTGAGCTTCGAACTTTCATTGGAGAGCTGAAACGAGAAGTGCTGATATCTCAGCATATATCGGGGGAAAGGTGCTGTTGCTTTGATCAGGTCCAAGATCCCGCCATGCGCGGTGGGCCATTCATGTATGGACCTCGATTCTGGGCGCCCGAGCCGTTGGCTGGGGCCACGGCGCAGGCGCGGCCAAGTGGGACGGAGTGCCGGGAGTCACGCCGCCTCTTAACGGCAACAGTATCTGAGCGCTGATGCCGCTCGGCATAAAGCTATCGATGGCCGATACGCTTGGTTCGCATTGACTCACGTCAATTCGCTCCCGCCTTGTTCTTGAAACATCCGTTTTAGACCGTCGTTCGCGAACAACGCCTAAGGTGCTGATTAGGAATCGGGTTTTCGGACATTGGCGCGTTTCGGATTGCAGGCTTTGATAGGTTTGAGCATCGGAAACCTGCAATTTGGAGTTTGAGTTTCCGTCAAATCCCAAGCCTAGTTCGATGGCCGCATCGGATGGCTGAGATCCTAGCGCTCATGCGGAAACTCATGCTGGAAAAATGCCTCGCCGGTGAAGTGCTGAGAATGCGCATTTCATCAAGGAAAGGCGGAACGGACGGAGCTTCCTATTCTTCGGTTGTCTCTTCACTGATCTGCTTTTGCTATTTATGCGCGGCAGATCACAAAACGCTCGGCTGACGTCCATTACGCGCTCGTCGATCCGCAAGCACTCTCACGCAACGAACTCTGCTTTCTGGTCGAGCAACACCTGACACTGGTCGCGATATGGCCCGGCACGCGATAGAGATGTTGAACGCCAAGTAGCGGCGCGAGGTGGTCGTCCCGCCGCTGTCCGCTAGTAGGAAGAGGTCGCATCGCAAGCGACCGGTGCGTGTTGGGAGATTTCACGCGAGCTCAATGAGAACCCAACGGCCATCTCCGTCACAATTGCGACGCCTGTCGCATCTGCGACCTGTGAACTGTCGCTGACGCGTGCACAACTGTGCGGATCAAGTCTAGCTAACTCGTTCATACGGCGGGAATGCCATCGCCATCCGAGATGGCACGCGAGTTGCTAACTCTCGTTCTGTGGCCGCTCAGGCTGATCGCCATGGGCACACTTGGTAGAGAATTGAATATGGACGCTGTTGCCGGACGCGGAAAACATGTCAAAGATGCTGAGGATAGCGGCGGGATGCGCCGATTATAAGGGTTCCCGGAGCTCTTCGAAGAATGGCAAAGGGAGCTATGGGTCACAGGCTGTCCCAGGCGATCTGCCGGCCGAAATCTGGGACAAAGTTAGGACGCATCTGTGCTATAGCGAAGAAGCTCATTATCATTACGCTCGCATCCATGTCGCGGTCGCGCCGGCGTCCAATATTCAATGCAACTACTGCAATCGTAAGTACGACTGCGCCAAAGAATCGCGTCCGGGTATTGGTAGTAACAAGCTCACTCCTGAGCAGGCGGCGGGAAAGCTGCTCGCGGTAGCCACCAGAATTCCGCAGCTGACCGTGCTCGGTATCGTCGGCCCCGGCCATGCCTTGGCCAATCCGAAAATGACTTATCATGCCACAGATCTCCGTGCCCGAGTACGGCACAGCCTTCGGGCTCAAAGGCCAAGCGCGGCGACGCCGCGATCCCGCAAGAACCGCTGATCTCGGTCACGTAAGGGGTCGTATCTATGCCATTCAAGATCGTCGCCTCGCAATGTACGCGTTCCTCGGCTTGTGAACCCTTATACCCGAATGTTGCAACGTCGGAGAAGGCTGGAAACGTCATAATTGAATCCCAGAAGTGCACCGAATGGATCGTCTACTCTGACGAGCCGCAGTGTGTCGCTGTCTGTCCAGTTGAAAACACCAACGTCATCGATACATCAGTGCCGCGTTTACCACGCGACTGCCTAAAAGGGGGTGTGCTCGTGAACTTCGTGCCGAGCTCCGTCACTCCAAAGTCGCGAGTATCGCCGTGTGCAGTGAGGGCGCCGCAGGCGTCGACTTGCAATTTCCTGTTATGGCCATGGATTACTCGGGATCGATCGCCAACATCGGTGCGTAGGCGGCGCCACGGGCCCCGTAAGAAAGTAACGGAGCGCAACGGTCCAAAGTTGCGCCTCGATGTCGAGTGCCCACTAAGCAGCGCTGTCATCGATTTGACCCACGCCGCTGTGCAGACGAGCCTATTCTTCGCCGAGCCAGGTGCATCGCGTTGCACTGTCGAAGGGGCCACCTGTCAGAGGAGCAAAGCTGCCCATGAACCTGGACCCAGTCATTCCACTATCAGGCAGCAAGGGAGCATTGGTCGCACACACGCGGCTCGACGAAGGTCTGCTACCCTAAGCGGAGGATCAGCAACGGCAGGCCGGGCTCTTCTATCATCTGGAGGGAGTGGCCGAAAACATCTGCTCGAAGCAGAGACGTTGGCCTCTGTTCCGATCGAGCTCTACCGCTTACACTTCTACAGACTCGCTGGGCTAAGACGTCGGAGGTGGCAAAGCTCTGCATTTTATCGCGTCTGTTGGGTCGGGACGCAGCGCATCGCGCCGCGCCGGCTTGGTTGGCTGATGAATCATGAGGCTATCGAGTTTCGCCGCATGGTGGCACGACGTATGGGGCCGCTTGCCACGGCGAACGACCCGGATACCTCCGTGCACCTCGAGTACGCGCAGCGACCTTCACCTCATTTGGTAACCGCTCTGAACCGCGAAGCTGAACGGCATGCCCGCTACGAAGTGGCGAGTCGCATCGCGGATGACGAGTCGGCATGTCTCATCGCAGACAAGGACAATATGCTGCAGAAGAGCACCTCTGCTCGCGTCTCCGTGCGCCCTGCAGGTTCGCGAGGGGGCGGTGCATGAACGTGATCGTTTCCGACAGTGATGTGGTCCAGCTAAGCGGGCGGCCCGCGTTCAGCTTTGGCGAAAAGGTGAGGGCCAGCAGTACCATCCGCAATGACGGCACCCTTTGCGGCAAGGAGATCGGCGACATTCTGGCCAAGAAGGGCGACCTGAGTTACGTCGTTTCCATCGGTGCGTTCCTGCAGAAATTCTATATCTACGGTCTCGAACTCCTTGAAAGCGGCTACCGCGTCGGCGTGAGGCGCAAAGACGTCGGACCGATCGACGAGGGCGTAGATGATCTGCCATTGCCGGAAGTGGCTGTGTCATGACAGAGCCGCGCATTCCAAAATATCGATCGGGCCAGCGCGTGAAAACGGCAGCCAATCTCATCAATGACGAGTCAGTTGCCACCGCGCCGCCTGATGGGATCCTGGTCGGCGCCGGTGCCACCGGCAAGATCGTCCGGGTCGCGATGCATACCGAAGCAAGCGTGCCGATTTATCTTGTAGATTTTGGTGAGCGGCTGGTCGTTGGTTGTCTTGAAGAAGAGATCACAGTCCTTTGAGGGGATGTTCTCGCAATGAGAGTGTCGAGAGAGGTACCGGTGGGGCTGATCCCGCATCCGAACGAGCTAGATCGCAAGCGGATCGAACGTGCTTTGATCTCCCGCAAGCACTCGCCGAGTGTGACGCCGGTAAAGGCTGGCTATCTCATTGAGAGTCCCAGCTGCTCGCGCAATATTGAGAACGATGGCGGCCAGATCGATGTCGCGCTGTTTCAATACGATGCCGTGAGCGGGATCTGGAAACTGTTCTTCAAGAATCATGCGCGAGGAAGCTGGAAATTCTACAGCATTTTCCACCGGCTTGCGTCGGCAATCGACGAATTGAACACGGATCCCGAGCGGCTGTTCTGGCAGTGATGCTCATTGGCAACAATCATAAGGAGTCACAATGGCGCTCGCCGCAGAACAATTGATCGAAATCGAACGCCTGCTTGAGACAGCTAACACAGACACTAGCGCCGTTGCTGACCTAAGGCGCCGCTTTCCGCAGCTCACCTTGGTTCGGTGTGATGCGTCGGATGTGACGCAGCAGCCATTCCGGCGTCTTCCGCAGTTTGACCTGCATCTAGCCGATGAATCTGACCACTGCATGCAGATTACGGCCGACCAGGCGCGAGCGACTGGATTGGTGCTCGCTAGAAGGCATGTTGAGCGGTGATCGGCACTGGACCCGCACAGAATCGCCTCGATGACGCGGAGGCGGTGAATGCAATTCCGCTCTCGCATCCTGATATCATTGCTGCCGACTCTCGGCCGTCGAAGCGCTATTGTGTTCGCAGCGAATTTCCAGTCGGTCGACGACTGAGATGCTCGAACGAGCTTTCGCGATCTACGTTGGCCGCAAGCATAGCGTTGCGGTTCCAAACGCACGATTGGGCTCCTGCCTGGCCTGAAGGCGCTCGGTATCGAGCGGGAGGAAGAGGTAATCGCCTCTTCCTATTCGTTTCTCAGACCCTGCATGCCGTCAATCTGGCGGACGCACGGGGGAGTTTGCCGACACCGAATGTTGGCGCCTCAAGACAATGCCCGAAGAACGCATGAGGCCTAACACACGGGCGATTATCGCCGCCAACCCGAACGGGCCCCCGGCACCAATGCAAGGTGCGAAGTTTAAGTCGCTGCGCGAGGTCCACCCCAAAGGGGCCGAAACTGAACACGCCACAATTGAGCAGCCCACCGGTCTCTAAACCTGGCAAAAAAACGGGAACGATATGAATCCGCAGATCATCATTCACGTCCGCTTCGCCCCGAATGGCAGGGTGATCCAGATCAGCGAGCGCCCGGCGAGGCTCACGCCCGACCAATGGTTTGATGTTCTCAAGACCCGAGCCGGCTCTGCCTATCGCCCACTGTCCCGTGGTCGTGGCGTTTTTCGGGTGACCCGGGCCGCAGTTGATACGTTCAAGCAGAAACTGTGACGCCGGCATGAGCGAAGAGATCATCGATATCGTGGCTAGCCACGATATTGGGGTGTTCGCAGGCTGTCCAGCCGATGCGATCGAGCGGGTGGCGCCAGGGCGTGCAGTCTGTCGCAGATCGAAGACATCGGCGAGGGCCTGCTAGTTATTCTTGTGATTCTTTCGGCAATGACTATTTCGATAATGCTAATCGTTTCTGGCACGACGGTGTTCGGCTTAGCATCGGTTGCTGCGGGTTGTTCTCCCCGGATCGGTCATGATTCAGATACAACGGAACGGTGCGACCTTGGAGGTCGACAGTGGGTTTTTCATCGGGGTCCCGTAATGGACACGCGCTTAGATCGGTTGCACTCCACGCTGTAGTCGACAGTTGGTCCGAGTGTCGGGGGGCGAACATTCGCGATGCATCGGCTTTGCGAAACACCCACGTGCCGGCGGTCTCGTTCCTCCGATAACCGATCGACAGGCCTCGTCCGATTGAAACCGAGAGGGGCGTTTCGCGCACCGGCTTGTCCAGCCACGCACTGCGATTTTAAGCGTCTTGTCCCTGATGCGCCTGACCAGCCGATGCCTCAGCTTCATTCTGAAAGTGTCCAGCCGGAGTCCAGTGGACAAGGATGTATACGGGACTGACACTGGGGGGCGCCAGCGCATTCGAATCCTTGAGACGACCGGCAATTTGAAGATCTCTATAACAGGGCGTCGTGTCCTTCTCTCAGTTGCACAAGAAAAAGCTTCACTCACAAGCATGCTTTGGCCGCGGGAGGAGCCTATGGGATTGAGACAAAAGCTCGCTAGCGTTTTCCTTCCTGCGGAGCCTTTAGCGCCGTCTGCTTCTCGAAAGCTGTATAAGCGGAAGACACCGCCCAGCATATGTTAGGTGAATGATTCCGTTCACGTCGCGATACGCGAGAAACGACAAGTCTGAGTTGGCAGCTGAATTGGACGCGGGTTGTATCTTACATGGATATTTTCCCAAAATTACCCAGATCCTGATTTCGGGGCCAGCGACCAATGCGACCTCATGTGGAATAATCACCATCGGGTCAGGGCGGCGCCTCATAAGGTCGAAGCAGGACAGTTCCAGTCATCTCCATGCTGAGCGAAAAACGCCGGGTATCCACGGATGACCGCTAGGATAAAGTTCTATCGCTCCGATCTCATCGGCAAAGCCTGCCGCAGAGCCGGAATGATCTCGTGGGATTGCTCACGCACTTCATCGGAAGAGAAAAGTGAAGCGGGTTATGGCATGAGCTACACCGACGCAGCCTTTGGTTTTTGGTGGACCCTCTGGAAGGATAACTACGAAGTCTTCGCAGCAGATGACTGGACGTCCGATGATCCCTTCGGCCTTTGGGTTGCAGACGGCGAACACAGGGAGGACCATTCTCGGCTCCTATTGTCAGTTCGAGGCATCCAATGTTCTTGATGACCTGAGCGACCCCAAAGACATCTGCCCGTCAAGAACATCTGCTCGTTGGAAGTCTGCCCATGCCAAATGCAAGGAAATACGCCTGTAGCCGCCTCTTCCCAGTCGCATCGGCTTTCACGGAAACCGGAGTTCTTGCCATTGAAGGGCAGCGCCGCGATGCATGATCGACGAGCGCGTCGATGGATCTGCATTCTGGCTCATCGTTCCGAGCAGTTCCTGTTAACCGAGCAGGAGTGCGATTGTTGGGTGATTTGTGCCTGGCTCATGTGGGTAGTCGCAAGGCGGTCATGATCACATGCAAACATTTCAGGACGCAATTTGCAATCGAGCGCGCCCGCTATGCGGCCGCGCGTGGCGCAAGCCTTCTGATGCTGATGCCGCCCTACCACGGCGTGAGCCTCAACGCGGACGCGCCCTCGATGCTCGATCGTTTCGGCCGTATCGCAGATGCGGCCAAGACGATCCTGGTCCTGAATGCGCTGCTCAGTGGCGTGACGTTAACAATGTCGTTTCTGGTGCGCCTTGCCCGGGAGATGCCGCGCTTTAGCTATTTCAATGTCGAGGTGCCGTTTGCCGCGGCGAAGCCGCGGACGTTGACTGACGCCGGAGGAGAGGCAATCCTCGGCCCATTCGACGGAGAGGAAGCCATTACAATGATGCCAGATCTCGATGCTGGTGCGAGCGCGACGATGCCGGGCGCGCTGCTTCCTGATCTATTGCGTCCAGTGATCGGTCATCACACAAGGGGACGCAGGCGGGAAGCCGCCCCGCCAGTCGTTAATTGATTTCGAGAACTGCCAGTGTGGCCTGCGCGCCGCCACGGGCGCGACGTGACATAGCTGAAGGAAATTCCCTCGCCACTAGCTCGCCCGCGAGGTCAATCCGATGGCGCTCCATTGGTGACGCTAACCCGCCCACTTGTCCGCCCCCGAAAGAACTAGGTTCAATCAGGTGCCAGGCGTCAAGAGAGGTGCGGTACCGACAAATTCACCTCCCACAAACAGCGCGTGAGGTAAAGAGCTTTAGCGGCTTATTGGAATTAGGGGAGGCGACGCAAGCCGACCGGGCGCGCACAAGACCGGAACCGGTGGTTGGCTGTCCCCAATAAGGTTTGAGCCTTCAACTCGTCAGTGCGCGCATTGTCGTCTGAAGACGTACATTCGTAGAGGTGCTAGGGAGGAGATTTAGAGATGACCGGGACGCTCAATGGGACTACTTCGCATGCTTGGAGGAGGCGGTCGCGCTCGAGAGTCCGCAATGCAGCCATGGAAATCGACAAAATCGATGCTCGTATTCTTGATCTCGTTCAACGGAACAATCGCCTAAGCAGTGAAGAACTCGGCGCAAAAGTTGCCCTATCTGCATCTGGAGTTCAGCGCCGACTAAAGCGCCTACGAAAAGAGGGCGTGATAGAATCAGACGTCTCAATCATTTCGCCAAGGGCGATCGGCCGAAACGTGACTATGCTGGTCCTCATTTTCTTTGAGCGCGATCGCGCCGACATCATTGATCGCTTTAAGAGGGGGATCCGCACTATGACGGAGGTGATGAGCGGATTTTACATCACGGGCCAAGCTGATTTCATCTTGTTGGTGACTGCAAATAATATGGAAGAGTACGAACATTTCACCCGACGCTTGATAAATGAGAATCCAGATATAAAGCGCCTCGAGACTGTGGTTGTTCTGGACCGAGTCAAAGCCGGTTTCATTTTACCAATGGGATCGTTGGCATGCTGGTGACCCTCGCCATGACCCTTAACGCCCTGATCTTGGATGCAGCATAATGGCTTTCCGCGCTGTGAGAGCGGTAACGACCATCTCGCGCTCTGGGCCCGCGTCGATGCGGTCCGATTAAGATGAGGCCGCGTTCCCGCAATTCCATCTGGCTCGGCGCATGCTCCTCAACACGATGTCCGAGGTTAACACTAGCGGCATGAGAGCACCTAGTGGATTCTGGAATCGTCGACAGCCTGCTTTTTTGCAGCGAGAGGATGCTTATCGATTGTTGTGTGCAGCGTACCCCGCAGATTTGGAGGATGGAGCTGCCTGTATCGATGACCGCCCGAAATTTCGGAATAATGTGTTCTATCTTTGCCATAAATGCGAGCGCTTCTACCGTTCGCGGGGACGTCATTGCTTATCCATTGACGTCTTGCGTGCACACAAAATTGAGAACCTAAGCTTCGGCCGCGGCCTTTGCTGATTGTCTCGGCAGGCTGCTTCGCACTGGTCTTGGCGATCTGAGGCCTTTCGCGGATCCCGCTCCGTCGCTTGGAAAAGCGGGGCTGCTGCGTCTGTGACCCGGCAACCGCGGTAAGCCTCTCGACGTGTGGCAGAGGCACATCGCTGCGCCTGCAATCTCTTCGCGCTCGTAGGCTTCGATGTTGGTGTTCAAAATGTCCCGCGTCGGCCGTGTCAAGCATTGGAGATCGCGATCAGGTGTTTCAATCGCGCAGCTGCCGCTCCGCTGTTAAGCGATTCTTGCCCAAGAGCGACGCCGTCCCTCAAGCTGGTTGCGTGGCCGGCCACGATCATTGCTGCGGCGGCGTTGAGAAGAGCAACATCGCGGTACGGACTTGGCATGCCGTCGAGCACGCTTTGCAGCGCGATTGCATTGGCATCGGCGTTGCCGCCCCTCAGCGCCTCGTTGTGGCAGCGGGCGAGGCCCGCGTCTTCCGGGGTGACTTCGAAGGTACGGATCGCATCTCTCTCTAGCGCGGCAACAAATGATGTCCGGTGAGGGTGATCTCATCGAGTCCATCTGAGCCATGCACCACCCACACCGACTCAGCACCAAGGTTCTTTAACACCTGCGCCAAGGGCTGCACCCATCGACGCGAAAACACTCCGACGATCTGCCGCTTGACTCCGGCTGGATTTGCGAGCGGGCCGACTAGATTGAAGATCGTGCGGGTCCCAAGTGCCGCTCGGATCCGGGCAACGTGGTGCATAGCCCGATGACGGATGGGCGCAAGCATGAAGCCGATGCCAGCTTCGTGCACACAACGAGCAACGCTTACAGGCGGGAGGTCGACCTTCACGCCGAGCCGGGCCAAGACGTCAGCAGCGCCCGATAGTGAGGACACGGCGCGGTTGCCATGCTTGGCCACAGGAACGCCGGCGCCGGCGACGATGAATGAGGCGCATGTCGACACGTTGACTGAGCCCAAAGCGTCACCGCCCGTACCAACGATGTCGACAGGGTCGGGGGGCGCGCTGACCCGGAGCATTTTGCTCGTCATGGCCGAGGCTGCGCCGGTGACTTCTTCTACGGTTTCGCCACGTACCCGCATGCCCATTAGTAATCCCCCGATCTGGGAGGATGTCGCCTGGCCCGACATCATGATTTCAAAGGCTGCTGCAGTCTCCTCGCGGGTCAGCGTGGCACCTGTAGCAACTTTGCAAATGATCGATTTGAGCGCGTTCATTGCTCTACACGTGTTTAGCGTGCCAACTGGCCAGTCGCGCGTGCGAGCGCGACCTTAATCCGCTAGATGATCCCATCTCCATCTTGTCGCTACCCACGCTGTTCTTTGCCGATATATGATCGGACAAACGTTGCGGTTTTGTGGGATCGAGCCGCACTCGTCGGTTGCAGGATGACGTCCATGCCACACACGACTACTCGTCATTGATGCTCCCTGCTGGCGCCGGCGCATAGCTCGAGATCCTGACCAAATACACTGCATGTTGCTCTTGATATGGCATTATGTCGCGCCGTCTCGATCAAAAATGGTGCTCCTCCTCTTTGAGGTAACTGACCTTCGAGCGCGTTGCGCAACTTGCGCGTCTCGGCCGGCATCATCGGGGCTCGTTACCGGCAGCGTTTGTGGGCTTGGTGGATGTTTGCACTGATCCTAAGTCACTCGTATCGATACTTGCCCGCCCATGACATCATTCTCACCCGTTTTCGTTTTCTGCGTTCAACAGCGAGGCGTCATTTGAAGGGGGCATTCGTGGCGCATGCAGCTCGGCAGCCGGTCCGGCTAGGGCCGCGTATGCGTCGTCGAAGGCATGCGCGGTCAGCTTGAACGTCAGTCCGCTCTGCGATCCGACAACCGGACGTTGCGTAAGAATCAAGCTGTCCACGGCGTTCACCTGCAAAGGAGCAAGCGTTCTTTGCTCGAGATCAGAGCCGGCGATTGGATGGGAAGACGGTGGGTGGTTTCCATAGCCGAGCATGGCGGGACGACTTCTTCTGCAACCAGCCCATCGTGGAATCGTTGACCGCGATCGTATGATGGCTTGCATGCAAAAAAAAGGCCCGGCCTCATTTTGGAAGCCGGGCGAAGTTAGTCTGGGAGGAGCGACGCTGCTACACATCGCACCGACCGTCGGCAAGGGAGAGTTGCCGCCGGCTCATTTGCGGCGAGCGTTCGCCGCAAATTCGAAATAGGATAGGATCGTTACGCCAAAACCCCCAGACGCTAGGAGTAGGTTACATTCGTTTGTTTGAGGTCGCGATTTCATTTCAAGATCGTACAATGTGACGTTACGTGCGATTCAAGTCCTTTCAACGAAATGATCGCAGAAAGATCTCCAAGCTTTTGGCTTCCCGGAAGTAGCCAGGTCCGTGCGTAACGTACTATCCATTCGGTCCCACCGGTGGGGGCTTGCCACGTGAAGGCGCTGCGCCGGCCCGCTGCGTAAGATCCGTCCCTCCGATCACCAGGATCTGGTCGGCTCGGCGGCAGAGACAACAACCTTTCAACGTTGTCGCTTCAAACGGCACTGCTCAGAATAGGGCTCTGATGACGGTCAGCTCACCAATTCGACTCGGCCGGTGTCGAGCCGATAAAGACCCCCGACGACTTTCAGCCTATTCTGCTCAATTGCTATATTTAGAATCGGAGCTGCCGATTTGAGCTTATTGACGTTGTCGATTACATTTTGCCGGATCGCATTTGCGAGTGCATCCCCGCTTTCCTGGGAAGACGCTTTTACCGCGGGCGCAAGTGCGGCGGCGAGAGATGGAATGTGCCCAGGCAAAGACTTGCCCTCTCTTAAAGACTCGATCGTAGCACCGACGGCGCCGCAGCGATCGTGGCCAAGTACCATGACCACCGGGGTTTTTAGCACGGCCACCGCATATTCAATGCTGGCTAGCATTTCATCGTTGGCGAAATTACCAGCGACACGGCAGACGAACAGATCGCCAAGTCCGCTATTGAAAACATGTTCGGGTGCAATACGTGAATCGGCGCAGGTTAGGACCGCTGCATATGGATTTTGCCCGCTGATTAAAGCTTCGCGCTCCTGCCTGAAATCGTCGAGTCGTGATAGGCCATGCACGTAGCGCGCATTGCTTTCCATTAGTCGCTTCAGCGAAGCGTCCGGCGTGAGAAGGTTGTCCGGTTTTGGCGGCGCTGTTGCTTCCATGGCACCGGCAATCCTACCGCCCAGCAGGATGCCCGCCGCCGAAGCCGTGAACAGCATTAGCGAACGGCGAGACGGCGTCATCGGATAAGGCAGGATCGGTAGGCAGTCTTCACACATGTTCCCCTCTTCGAGTGCTGCTCTACGCCGTCCCGTGGCTTCGGGCTTGGCCTCGCTGCGGAACCAGCGCTACCCAGCGCCTTGCCTATGGAGGTGCACCAACTCAGTTGCACAGATGTGTTCGCCCTAGCGCCTCTCGCTTCGCTTGATGACAGCGCGATGGGCGTTATCCAAAATGGCTCCGAGAAGGAGTTCTAAAGTGTCATTACGGCAGCCTGATCAGGATTTCGAGACAACGTCACCGCCTCCCAAACAGCCGTTCTTCAGGCGGCATGCGCTTCACTAGATTGGGAGGAGTGGAGTGAACGCGGAGCCGCGCGAACGGCCTTAGCGCCGGGATCCCCATGTGCGCACGCACGGTGAGCACGAACGAACTGGGCATCCTGGTCGCTAGTGCTCCTCAGGTAATGTAGCCCGACCGAAGTTGTCATCGGCGCGTGCCCAATGGGATGCCTATCACATTGCGACGCAGCTAAGAACGGCTCAAGCCTCATTCCAATTTCTAGACGAACTGCGCGCCGTCCCAAGGTGCGCGTGGTGCAGCGGTTTAGGTCCAGTATGACGTTCGGAGTATTGCCGGTCTGCAAGGCACTGAGCACCTCAGCGTACTTCGGTGAGGGCTCTTCGGCCTTGACCATCGTGCTGACGCTAACGGCCAACAGTAAGGACACTAGGAGTGGCGGGCGTCTGCCATTGCACAGCATATTCTCTTCTTCCTCCACGGCGCAGGCGCGAAGAAGTCAAGTTGCTCGATGGCATGCAAGCATGTGCCCTAACCGTTCTCAAGTGCTTCGAAGGGAATCTAACGTCACAAACTCGTATGTAAGACTGTGCACGGTTGGCGGTCCGCCGGATTAATTCAGGTGCCGAACACCTGCCTTCGGCGGTAGCCGGCGCAAACGAAGTCGTTTCGTGCGCCAACGCAGCGGTGCCAAGATCAAGCGCGTGTCGAAAGGCGAATCGCGCCATGCTCGAGACCTTTGATTATGCACGCTTGTTGACCTTGGCACCCTGTCAGCATCGGACCACCAGAGACTCGGGAAATCACGGCCGTCGTTGCCAGCCGGTAAGACCAACCTCTCCCTGGGTCGCCGCCTCGATTTCGCAGGTCGGTGAGTAGCGAACTACCATTGGTGGCGGCTCTTAATGAACAATCAAGAGACGTTGCCCTGACGGTTTTGACGAAAGCCGAGAGCCTGTGCTTGATTCGGTGAAGCCAGTTCTTGTTCTCACCCGAGGAATCTGCGCAGGTGATTGCGTATGTGCGCCTAAGGGTGCGTTGCGCTTGCAAATGCTTATGGTCGATCCCGCGGAGTGCGAGTCACTTCGTGCAATGCCTGCGAATTGCGAGAACGACCTGCCGTTTCGGCGGGCTCGTCACTGACCCTCCGCAGGATGACGCGCCGTGCTGACATGTGCTCGCGCTCGCTGCACCAAGCCGCGGCAAATTCTCCGCGCGAGAGCCTTCCTTGAGCACGTGCCGTTGCAAGCCAGGCGCGCCATAAATGCTTCTAGCGCGATCACGGACCGATCTGTGAAACGCCAGCGCAGGGCACCTCTGTTCCATCGGTGAGAAGCGTAAAGCGCATCACAATGCTTGAAGCTAACACCACATTGTCAGGTTTGAGCCAACGGGCGCGACCGGGCGACTGGAGGAGCTCCAATTTTCAGGCGGCACCCTGCTTGCTTCGTTTGGACCGGTGGGCACGGTCCCACGCATGTCCGCTGTCTAGACCGAATGTACCTCTTCTGTCTGCTTCCGGCCCAGCTCGCTCGCGTGAGCCGGGCGGCCCAGCCAGTCCAGGATCACTCCCATGAAACACTCGCTCCTTGCCGCCCTGTTGCTCTCGCTGACGTGTCTGTCCTCCACGGCGGTTCTCCAGAAGTCGGCCCCTGCGGCCCTTCCTTTGGCTCCAGGAAATCGAAGAGCCGCGCGCACTGGCTTGGGCCCGCGCCGAGAATGACAAGACGCTCGGCGTGCTCCAATCAGATCCCTGCAATCGCCGCTTCTTTGAGGAGGCGCTCAGCATGCTTCAGGCCAAAGACCGGATCCCGTTCATTTCTCACTTCCAACAAGGACGACCGCGTGCATCCGGCCTACGGCCGCAAGGCAGCGCCAGGCTTGCTGCGCTCGGCCAGCCCCACTACTGCTATGAAAATATTGACGGCGGGCATAGCGCGGCCGCCAATCTCACGGGATACGCGCGCCGGCTGGCCACTCGAATACACCTATGCATCCAGGGGGCTCGTGGATTGAGTGCGGTTGACGAGTGAGTTCGTTAAGGTCGCCAGTGCAAATAGCGGGAGCGCATAGCGCGAGATCAGAACAACGAACTGAAAAAGCCACGAGCAAAAAATGACCCCCGGCATTTTTCTGCCGGGGATCACATTTTTGAGAGAGTTGGATCAGAAGTCCATGCCGCCCATGCCGCCGCCCGGAGGCATCGCGGGCGCGCCGGTGTTCTTCTTCGGCAGCTCGGCGACCATGGCCTCGGTAGTGATCAGCAGGGCCGCCACGGATGCAGCGTTCTGAATCGCGGTGCGGACCACCTTGGTCGGGTCGATGATGCCCTTGCTGACCAGGTTGCCATACTCGCCCGTCTGCGAGTCGAAGCCGTAGGCGTATTGCTCCTTCTCCAGGACCTTGCCGACGATCACCGAGCCGTCTTCACCGGCGTTGATCGCGATCTGGCGGGCGGGCGCGGAGAGCGCCTTGCGCACGATCTCGACGCCGGTCTTCTGGTCGTCGTTCTTGGTGCGCAGGCCCTTGAGCTGCTCGGAGGCACGGAGCAGGGCGACGCCGCCGCCCGGGACAATGCCTTCTTCCACGGCCGCGCGGGTCGCATGCATCGCGTCATCAACGCGATCCTTGCGCTCCTTCACCTCGACCTCCGTCGCGCCGCCGACGCGGATCACCGCGACGCCGCCAGCGAGCTTGGCAAGACGCTCCTGGAGCTTCTCGCGGTCGTAGTCCGAGGTGGTTTCCTCGATCTGCGCCTTGATCTGAGCCACGCGCGCTTCGATGTCGGCCTTCTTGCCGGCGCCGTTGACGATCGTGGTGTTCTCCTTGTCGATCATCACCTTCTTGGCGCGACCGAGCATGTTGAGCGTGACGTTCTCGAGCTTGATGCCGAGATCTTCCGAGATCGCCTGGCCACCGGTCAGGATCGCGATGTCCTGCAGCATGGCCTTGCGGCGATCGCCGAAGCCCGGAGCCTTGACGGCCGCGACCTTCAGGCCGCCACGGAGACGGTTCACGACCAGGGTGGCAAGCGCTTCGCCTTCGACGTCCTCGGCGACGATGACCAGCGGCTTGCCGGTCTGCACCACGGCCTCGAGCAGCGGAAGCAGCTCGTTCAGCGAGGAGAGCTTCTTCTCGTTGATGAGGATGTAGGCGTCGTCCATCTCAACGCGCATCTTGTCTGCGTTGGTGACGAAGTAGGGCGAGATGTAGCCGCGGTCGAACTGCATGCCCTCGACGACGTCGAGCTCAGTCTCGAGCGACTTGGCTTCCTCGACGGTGATGACACCCTCGTTGCCGACCTTCTTCATGGCGTCGGCGAGGAACTTGCCGATCTCCGCGTCACCGTTGGCCGAGATGGTGCCGACCTGGGCGATCTCGTCGTTCGAGGTCACCTTCTTGGAGTTCTTGACGAGGTCCGCAACGACGGCTTCGACCGCGAGATCGATACCGCGCTTCAGATCCATCGGGTTCATGCCGGCGGCAACCGACTTGGCGCCTTCACGAACGATCGCAGCCGCGAGCACGGTTGCGGTGGTGGTGCCGTCGCCGGCTGCATCGGCGGACTTGGAGGCGACTTCGCGCACCATCTGCGCGCCCATGTTCTCGAACTTGTCCTCGAGCTCGATCTCCTTGGCGACGGTGACGCCGTCCTTGGTGATGCGCGGAGCGCCGAACGACTTGTCGAGCACGACGTTGCGGCCCTTGGGGCCGAGGGTGACCTTTACCGCGTTGTTGAGAATTTCGACGCCGCGCAACATGCGGTCGCGGGCGTCTACGCCGAACTTGACTTCTTTGGCTGACATGTGGGTCTTCCTGAATGTTTTACTTGGTCTCACCCTTTGCGACGCCCAGCAGGGCCCCTCAGGATGAGCGGTGCGAGCGATGGTTTAGGCGGCCTTCTTCTTGGCGGACGCGTCCGTGAGAACGCCCAGGATGTCGCTCTCTTTCATGATCAGCAGGTCGACTTGGTCGATCTTGACCTCGGTGCCGGACCACTTGCCGAACAGGACGCGGTCGCCGACCAGGACGTCGATCGGGATCAGCTTGCCGCTCTCGTCGCGGCCGCCGGGGCCGACGGCGATGACTTCACCTTGCGAAGGCTTTTCCTTGGCAGTGTCCGGAATGATGATGCCGCCAGCGGTCTTTTCTTCTGCGTCAATGCGCTTGACCACGACGCGGTCGTGAAGCGGACGGAATTCCATGCAGATCTCCTAAGCATTTACTACAGTTGAAGATTTCCCGATTGCTAGCAATCGTGGCCCGCGAGTGCCAATGCAGGCGCAGCTGAAATAGGACCGATTTTTTGGGGAACAAGTGTTTGTAGCAGGAAAAATCCGCTGGGCGGGCGGATCCCTGTTGGGGCCGCCCCAGATCACTTTCTCGGCTTGCCGCGAGCACCCGACTTTCTTCTGAGTGAGTCGTACGGCTCTGCGTCTCAACCCAATCTCGCCGCCACAAAAACCAGAAGTCCACGCGTTCCGAAGAATTCCCCACCAATTCCATCGCAATTTTGAAACGACTGACACCTGATGGGCTTGCTCTAACCTCGCCGCGAAAATGCCGCCGCGTTCAATGCAGGCTGTTAGGCTTGCAAGTCGAAAAGATAGGCCCACTCAGTCGCCAATCGATATTCCTTGTATTTCCGAGTAAGTCTGCGAACCGGGTGGTCACGCTTGAAAAATGCACCGCGTGCGTATGATGTCCTTGTGGCGGTAAGACGTGGCCCCGCTACGATGCCGATCTCACGATGCCAGCCCATACACCGGTAAATTCCGGCATAGGGGAGCCGTGGCTCCTGGCTCATGATCCTGGTTAAGAGGCTCGCTGTTAGACTCGCGCAGATAATGCCCGTTCTTATAGATCGCGATTCGTCATCTCTCAGTCGGCTAGCTTTAACTTTGCCTGTAGCCATCGGTTCGGGCGCAGAGTTGATCTGAGAAGCTAGCTGAGCCCGCCTTCTGCGAGCGTGCTTGTTTATCTTTCGACAGCGCTCCCGGCAGATTGCCGCTGGTGCGGAGGAGCCCGCGCCATCGCGAGTGTACTTAGAGCTATGGACGCGATCGTATCGTGCGTGTTTTCGTTGCCCGTGCGGCGTTAATGCGCCGAGTGCCTGTTGGCGCTGGAAAACATCGATTCGTTGCACGAGCAGAGTCGTGTTGGACGCTGAAGCGGCATGATCTTTCCAGATATCTTTGTGCGCATGACCAATTAGCTTCGCATGGACGCTCTTGACCGTCATCTACTACCGCGGCAACGAGAGCCAATATAGATCGAGAGAAAGAATGATGGATGTGATTGATCAAGCGAACGGTTCGGAGTTGCCGCCCGTCTTGCAGACGTCATCAAGACGCCTTCCGTGGGTTGTTGGATTTGTCGCCATCTTCATCGGGCTATGCGTTGGGGGTCAATTTTACCGGCCCCATATCGACCGAATGATCGAGGCGCTAGTGGCACGTGAAGTCGTCCCAATGCTGGCGTTGTCACCTGAAGACAAAGCGGCCCTTTCGGAGATTCGGTCGGGGCAACAGCAGGTGAGCGACGAGATTTCAGCGCTCAACCGCAACATCGATGCGCAGCAAGCCGATTTGAAACGCATGTTAGATCAAATCGCAGCCCTGACCTCAAGAATTGAGTCTCTGCAGAACACTGCTGCGCATCTCCTGCAGATATTCGTGCGCCAGTAGCCCAGGCCGCTTCAAAGCCGACTACAAGAGCCACTCGCCCGCCTAAAGCAGAAGGGCCCGTTTCCGTCGGGGGCGCGCCGCTGGGTTCTCGAGCCGGAGACGGACCGCCGATGATCCAGTGATGAAGCGTCGAGCCTGCCAGACATGGCGTCACTGAGAGGATGCAAGTCGAACTAGGAGCGAAGATTGCGGTGCTCACGTTCGGTCCTCCCAGGCGCGTTCGGTGAGGAGGACGAGAATGCGGCTCAACCGGTCGAATCCGAGATCCCTTGTATGGCTCGGGTCTGCGAGGGCAGCCATGGCACCCGCCAGGCCCGCCGCACCGGACGGCGTGGTGGCAAGGCCATCGTGGGCGGAGAGTACGCGGACAGCATCCACCAATTCCGCCTCGGGCACGGTGATGGCGCGAGCGCCGTGACGCCTGAGCACCGCAACGGCGGCCGCACTCGCCTGGCCGCAGGAGAGCATCTCCGCGGATGTTCGGAGATCGCCCATCACCCGAATCGGGCGACCGGCCGCGAGCGCGGGCGCGAGACACGCTGCGGTTTCCGGCTCGACCGTCACGATGCAGCCCGGAGATGCCAGCCAGCCCGAGAGGCCCTCGGCGATGGCAGCGGCGAGTCCGCCGACCCCAGCTTGTATAAAGACGTGTGTCGGACGCCCAAGGCCGGCGAAATCCACCTGATCACGGATTTCCGCCGCCGTGACGCCGTACCCCGCCATGACGTCGCAAACGATGGGGTCATTCGGATCGTCGGTCGTGTCGGCGACAAGAATGCCGGCGCCTTGGCAGGCCGCGGCTGCGGCCGCATCAACTGCATTGTCGTAGGTGCCCGGCACCCATACGATCTCGGCACCCTGATTCTCGATGCGGCGCGCGCGCGCTTTCGGCACGCCCTCGTGCAGGAACACGCGGGCAGGCGCCCCGGCAAAGCGCGCGGCGGCAGCTACCGCGAGCCCGTGATTGCCGTCACTGGCGCAGACCAGGGTCGGCTGCCCCTTAGGTCGGGCCGCGAGAAGGTCGGCCAACTGCATGCGCGAGGCCCGGACGAGCGCGCGCAGCCCGGCATAGGTGCCACCAAGCGACTTGAAACTGCCGAGCATGCGGCGGCCCTCATCTTTCGCTAGCACCTGCGCCACTCCGAGCCGCTCCGCAAGCGCCGGAAGGTTCAGGAGTGGCGTCGGCGCGTATCCGGGATCGAGGCGGCCAAGCTCGGCTGCGATCGCATTGACTGGTGAAGAGGAGGTGCTGTTCATGCGTTGATCTTGCCCGCTACAGGTGACGGCTGCTGCTGGACCGTTGCACAGCAACTGTTTGCGTCGATCATAATCAGCTGTATTTGCGAGCACCACCCTCGACGACTTCGATCGCGCGCTTTTCGCGGAGGCCCCTTTCGCGCTCGAGTCCGCCTACGCCTTAAATTGCGCATTTGCGCAATGATCTGAGAGGTTATCGGCAGGAAGTCTCTTGGAGCCGTAAGAAGTTTGCGAGCAGCATGTGCCCTCGTTGCGTAAGTATCGCGATCTTGCTGTACTATCCTATCGGGACCTTGCCTCGGACTTCACAATCCAGCCTTGGATCCATCACACTCACAGCTGCATGAGGTGCTCGTCAATGTCTGCATGAACCTGTGACCTATATGCCCCGAAGCAAATGCGTTAACCTCAACAACGTGGGACGCTTGGTGAGCCACAACCGCAATACAAGCAATCGCGACAGCGCGGGGTATATCCGGATCTCGCGTGACCAAATCACGTGTCCCCGATATGGCGACGCCGGTGGTGGTGTAGCTCGGCAGAGCAAAGCCCTCCGGACGCGCGCACCTGATCGACGAACCACATCCGCGCTTGCGCAACGGTATGGTCGACATTGCAAGGGGCTCTGCCATTACCGGCTGCAATGTCAAAGATCACCGGAGCTTGATCTGCCCCCGTGCCGCGCCGCCACAGCCGCACCGTGTGCGCATAGCCAGGTGTCGTCGCCATATCCCGCCCATAAGAGCTCGACAGCACCACCGTACCGAGATCAACCCATTCAGCGTCGCGGCTCGGCTTCCGGCAACACGAAGCTATCGCGAGCGACCGCTTTCCCGTCGACGTTGAACTCACGGAAGGTGACAGCATCGCTGGCGCGCCGGCAGGCTCAGCACTCCTGCGTCCATGAGCCCCGGGCAGCGAGGCCGTCGCATTCAGAAGCCGGTCTTCACCCTCGCTGATGCCGAGCTGGCCGATGTCGAGCAGAATGTCCCACAAGGCGGCGCGCGAATTCTTCCAGAGTGGTTCGTCGCCAGAGGCCGCGCGGACTGTTGGCGCACTTCCAGAGATTGTAGAGATAGCCGCCGGGCGGCTAATATAAGGTATATTGTCTGATCAACCATAAATCGAGGCCAGCGCGTCCCGCTCCCGCTCGAATGCCGCTCCGTCAAACGTCTGCAAGGTCTTGTAATTCTCCCGGTTGATAAATCTCAGCGCCTGCGCGCTTTCGATCTGTTCCAATCACAATATGGATCATCGTCTGGAGCCGAGAACGAGGGCTTTCCAGCCCGCCACTTTGTCTTCGCTCTTGCTTTGGTTGCAGTTCACTACCTCCAGTCCTGGCATTTAGGCGCACCGTGGGTCTGGCATCCGCGGTGAAGCGCCGTCTCTCGTAAGTTTCTACGACCTGACGAGACGTGAGATGCAAGGCCAGTCCTTGGCGGATGTCGCACGGCATCACAGCTTTAGTGCTGATGACAATACGCCCGCGGTTGGAGCGATCCCAGCGAAGCTCGACTGAAGGATTGCGGCGATGGCCCTCACGACGCAGCCCGACGCGGGCGCCATTCTGCGGTGCTGCTCTGTTCGCGGATATCACGTCGCAGAACCAGCCGACGTTTCGAGCGAACAGTACTTGGGCTCCTTCGCCTGCGTGATCGAGGCGATCGTTTCCGTCATCAAAGTCTGGTCCTCCCTGCATGTGCACTCCGGTATTCGGCAAATGTGTGTTGTGTTCGATTCCGACGCGGCCGTGTTTCAATGCACGTTTGTCGCGAAAACGACATTCCCGAGCCGAGGCAGTGGCGGTTTACAGAGCGGAAGGAAGTTCTGTCTTAATTTATATGCGATACGTTTAGCGTCGCGTGGGTGGCCGCTATTGGGTCACTCGGACGCCATGGTGAACGAACCTCCATCACGTCAGCGAAAAGCGTATCGCCAACCGTGCTACGGTGACGCCAGAAAGCCCGACCTTCAAGTTCAAATTTATCAATTGGCGCGTTGCGGGCTCCCCGTGCGACTACCACCTTTCACATCCGTAAGATTGGTTGTCTTTCCAACATCGCGCATACGCGCCAGATGAGCAGGTCATCGAGGGGCGTCCGCCCCCGAGGCGCTCGCGCTGGCGCCGCGGATCTGCGGCATCTGCTCGGTCTCGCAGTCGGTCGCCGCGGCTGCCGCTCTTCGCGATGCGATGGCGGCCGAGGTCGCGCCGAACGGGATACTCGTCACCAATCCCGCGCATGCGGCGGAGAATGCCGCCGATCATCTCATGCACTTCTACATCTTCTTCATGCCGGACTTCGCTCGCGAGGTCTGTGCCGCGCATGCACTACGAGACACGGGACCGTTTCGCAGCGACGCGCGGCACTGCGGCACGCGATGTCTTGCCGGGGCGGGCGCGGCCGCTCGAACCCATGGGTACCTTCGCCGGGAAGTGGCTGCATAGTGTGGCCTTCTAGCCGGCCGATGACGGCGGCCCGCTGGAAGGCGCTGATCGGCACCGATCTCGGCGACGCCGGCGCACGCTCGGTTGCCATCCAGCACGTCGTGCGCTCGTTCGATCCCTGAGTGTGCGCCGCGCATTGAGTGGTCTCTCGCGCGGGGGCGGAAACTTCGTTGTCGCCTGAAATCGAATTGTTTCCGCTTTTCTCGGTCGCGGCATGCGCGCGCACCGCAATTCGAGCAATTCAAATCTGCGACAATTTGGTATCACTCTACTCTACTTTCCTTACCTCTTCCAGCGCTTGGCCTGCTTCTTGCTGTCCTTGGCGTTATAGAGAAGTCAAAGCCGAGGCGAGAGGACTCATGGGCGCGGCGACGGAAACGTTTTACAGCGTGATCAGGCGACAAGGTATCACCCGTCGGAGCTTTCACAAATTTTGTAGCCTGACCGCGACGAGTCTCGGACTCGGGCCGCTGGCGGCGAGCCGCATCGCGAACGCGCTCGAGACCAAGCCGCGCGTGCCGGTGATCTGGATGCACGGCCTCGAATGCACCTGCTGTTCCGAGAGCTTCATTCGTTCCGCGCATCCGCTGGTGAAGGATGCCGTGCTCTCGATGATCTCGCTCGACTATGACGACACCATCATGGCGGCCGCAGGCCACCAGGCGGAGGCGATCCTCGAAGAGACCCGCGCCAAGCACAAAGGGCAATATATTCTCGCGGTGGAAGGCAATCCGCCGCTGAACGAAGGCGGCATGTTCTGCATCGACGGCGGCAAGCCGTTCGTCGAGAAGCTGAAGATGATGGCGGAGGATGCGATGGCGATCATCGCCTGGGGCGGCGATCCCGGACGATGTCTGGCGTGCGTGCGTTGCCTGATCGTGCACCCCGGCCCGCCCGGTGACCGCCGTCCTGCGGCTCTCGACTGGGCCATTCTCGAGGGCGTCGCGGAGTGGGGTGTCACGGTGCTGCAGGCGGATGGCGAATTCACCGCCGGTCCAATCTGGGTCCATCGCACGTTCCCGATGCGGCGTGCCGCGAAGTCCAGCATCTACCGCAACGAGGTCACCCCCTACGCTGAGGCGGTGCTCGAGGCCATTGCCGCGATCGAGGCCGGGCACGAGGCGCCCGCGCCAATGGCGAGCGACGATCCGCGCATTCGCGTGCGGGGCCCTGCCGGCAAGCGGATCGCGCGATCGACTGGGAGCACGACACAACCGTCGAGGTGCTTCGCAAGATCGACAGCGCCGACGGCATGCCCGGCCTGACCGACAGTCTGTTCTGGCAGCACGTCCGGCTGTTCGATGCGCATGAGGCCCATGACATCTCCAGCGTACCCGGCACCGTGGTGGCGCAGTGCGACGGCGCGCTGGCCCGGGCCACCGCCGACGGCGCGGTCTGGATCGGCCACGTCGGAGTGTCGCGCCGAAGAGCTTGAAACTTGCGGCGGCGAAGATCTTCGCGTCGGAAGCCGCGCATCTGCCGCACAGGCCAGGATGCGGCTACGGTCCGATCGAATATCGCGAGTATTGCGAGGTTAGCGAGCTGCAATTCCACTTCTACAACGGCGCCATGAGCTCCGACAACTGCAAGGCACTGCTCAACGCTTGAACCGCGCTTGCGCGCGCAACCAAGGTGCTGCTGCTGACCGGCGGCCGTGATTATTGGTCGAACGGCGTCCATCTTGCCGAGATCGAGGCCGCCGACAGCGCGGCGGATGAGTCCTGGCGCAACATCACTGCCATCGACGATCTTGCGCGGGCCATCATCGAGACCACCGATCGGCTGGTTGTTTCCGTCGTTCGCGGCAATCCCGGCGCAGGCGGTGTGTTCCTCAGCCTCGCCGCCGACGAGGTCTGGGCCAGCGATCGGATCGTGCTCAATCCGCATTACAAGAACATGGGCAATCTCTACGGTTCGGAATACTGGACTTATCTTCTGCCGCGCCGCGCGGGTGCCGCGAATGCGGCCATGATCACTCAATGCCGGCTGCCGATGGGCATGGTTGAGGCCGGACGCCTCGGCATCGTCGATCGCGTGCTGACGGCCAGGGGCGCCGCAACGGACGATCTCGTGAAGCTCGCGGCCGCGCTTGCATCGGATCCCGACTATGCCGCGCGCCTCGTCGACAAGCGAAGGCGCCGCGCCGCGGACGAAGCCGAGAAGCCGCTCGAGGCGTACCGCAACGAGGAGCTGAGCCGCATGCGGCTCAACTTCTACGGCTTCGATCCAAGCTACCACGTGGCGCGTTACAATTTCATTCACAAGGTCCCCGAAGTCGCGTACGCCGCTGACCATCGCTAATCACCGGTCGCAGCGTGAGCGCGCGCGACCTACCTGCATGGCGGCGCGATTATGCGCATGCCAGGAAACGTAGGACACGTGCCAGGAGACGTCAAAGGAACCATTCTCGTCGTCGTCAACGAGAGTCACTCGCAGGATGCTCTGCGGCGCGTCCGCGTGGATCGTGGTCGAAAGTCTCTATAGCATGGATCGCGATTTCGCGCCGCTCGAAGACCTTGTCGCAATCGCGGACCGACCCGATGCATTCCTGATCGTGGATGAGGCGCATACAGCCGTCTACGGTGAGCAAGGGCGGGAGCTAACCGCGCCTTGTGAGGGGCGCGAAAACCTTCTGGTCGTTCACACCTGTGGCAAGGCGCTCGGTGCCGCCGGCGCGCTTGTCACTGCATCCGGTGTGTTGCGCAATTTAATGGTCAATCGCTGTCCTCCATTCATCTTCGCCACCGCACCCTCGTCCTTGATGGCCATCGCCGTGCGGGCAGCGAGATCGATCCTGCAGGAGGAGTCCGAGCGTCAGTGGCTGGCAAAGTCCTTCGGGCTCGCAGATTGTGCCCTGTTTCGTTGGCGACAATGCGCGCGCAATGCGGCTTGCCTCTGCACTGCAGGCTCGTGGCTTCGATATCTGCTCAATCCGGCCGCCAACGGTGCCAGTCCGCACGCTTGTCTACGAATTTCACTGACGCGCAACGTCGCCGAGGAGGATGTGCTTGCAATGCCTGATGCTCTGAGCGAGGAGACGACAAATGAGGCTCAATGAGCCAGCAGATCTGTTGGCCGTTACGGATAGCAAAGTCCGAAGATCGGTTTTTTCCGCAGTGTCGGTCGATCTCATGCGCGCGCAATTGCAACCTTTCAGCTTGGCCGCGAAGGAGAGACCGGCGAGCTCGTCGCACGGCTGGGCGATCCCTAGCTTTGATCCTTCCAAACCTCAGATCGCCTCGCGTGCTTTGCTTGACGAAACTCGAGATCCGCCTCGCATGAAAAGCTTTGTATTCGA
The DNA here is from genome assembly GCF_023073295.1 of Bradyrhizobium sp. 23. Classification (NCBI taxonomy): domain Bacteria; kingdom Pseudomonadati; phylum Pseudomonadota; class Alphaproteobacteria; order Hyphomicrobiales; family Nitrobacteraceae; genus Bradyrhizobium; species Bradyrhizobium sp. 23. Next base: position 28,870 of record NZ_JADPJF010000049.1, read on the forward strand.
CTGATCGGGCGCCGCAATTCGGCAACAAGCGGCCAACAATTAGGTAAATTAGGCTGATAGCTCAGGCAATAAAGAGCGGGAATTTGGATACGATCCGTCGATTAGGCTGGAGCAAAATGACAGCATTCAATGCTCGATGCGCTCACTGAGAAGACGAGAGGAGGCGCTCGATGAGCCAGCAGATCGTGGTGACCGGTACGGGTACTGGAATCGGAAAAACGGTGTTTTCCGCGGGGCTCGCCAATCTCCTCGGAGCCAACTACTGGAAGCCGATTCAGGCCGGCCTCGAAGGAGAGACCGATACTCAGATCGTCGCACGACTGGGTGGTCTGTCGGCCGATCGCATCGTGCCTGAGCGCTACCGCCTGACAACGCCTGCTTCGCCCAATCATTCCGCGGAACTTGACGGAGTTCGCATCGACGCGGACTCGCTCAATGTGCCGGACGCTGCGGATCGTCCGCTCGTGATCGAGGGCGCCGGCGGGCTACTGGTGCCGCTGAGTAGCGATACGCTCTACATTGATGTCTTTGAGCGATGGCGGCTACCAGTCGTTCTCTGTGCGAGCACAGCGCTTGGCACCATCAATCACACACTGCTCTCGATAGAGGCGCTGCGAAAACGCGACATCGGCATCCTTGGGATTGCCTTCATTGGCGAAAAAAATGCTGAGGCGCAGATTGCTATTCGCGAGATTGGGCGGGCGCGTTGGCTCGGGCGATTGCCCTGGCTTTCTTCCCTAACCACGGAGACGCTGCAGACCGCGTTCAAAGCGTCATTCCGCTGCGATGATTTCATACAATAATCGCCGGTGGCAATCTCACCCATCTTGCCTCTGTCTCATCGAACGCAGACGGGAGCTCCCAATGAGGGATTCGATCTGCTCCGCATGCTTTTCTGACGAAGCAGCCGCTTCGGCTTCGCCAAAGCAGCCTTTTAATCGACATCTCACCGACCTCATAGCCAGGGGATATCGGATCTCGCCAGTAAAAAAGGACTGACGCACCCTGCGCCAGGCTGTGATTTTCAAACTAGCTAGGGTTCAGACTCAATTGATCCAATAAGCGACGAGAGCGGCGAGGTGGACGGCGGCCAAGAAGTTTCTGGCAAGTTTGTCG
>NZ_JADPJF010000085.1:0-9234 GCF_023073295.1 Bradyrhizobium sp. 23
CTCGTTGAGCCGTCCAAATGGACGTCCTTTTTGCTGTCCAATCCCATCCGAAACCTCCGTCCAAGCCGGAGGCTTCTTTCGCACAGCTATACCGATCCCGAAGCAAGGGTTCCGGCTAAGCGCTTACGATTGATACCCAAAGCCAACTGCCTTGGTGAAGCGCCTCCCGCCCTGCTCGTCTTGCGGCTGGCTCCTGGCAAACGAATACGGGTTCGACATATTCACGCGATAAGCTCGGAGGGGGATTGAATCATACGTAGCGTCGGATTGTAGAGTGCACAGCTAGGGAGCACCAATGTTCGGCCGCTTCCAGCGGAGCAGGCCGACCGCTTGCGATGAGAGGTCTTCTGCCAAAGCGGCTGAGGATCGCGCTCAGCCGAAGAACGCACCTTCTGTCCTGTCCACGCAATCGTCGGCCCCATGAAGACAAGATCGCCCACATGTAAGAAGGACCAATCCAGCCTTGGAGGCTACGAAATACGTTTGCGGGCACTGAGTTCCAAACCAGCCGCCGCGAGATCGATGCGGTATCCCGGAGCGGTCATGTGAGAGGACCCGATGGATCCAACAGGGTCTTGCTCGTCGATCACTGTGAGGGCCAATGCCGGGCCATTGTTGGTTTCAAGAATGGCGATCCGGGAGCCGCGTATATGTGCGGCGACCCCGTTGTGACGGGGCCTCGCCAAAAGCTGTCATCGTGGTGCGCTTATCACCATTCCCGAATGCACGTCATGCCATGGTCGGACGGACGCAGCCTCGTTGAACGAAAGTAGACTAGATGAACAACAGTAATCCGAGACGAGTCCGCGCAAGTGCTAGGCATGGGCAGCGGTCATCGCGGGAGTCAAGAGAGCTGCCGATAGATCCGCGAGCTGGATCTGCTCGAGGTGCAGGCCTGACGATTGCCCAAGAGCCGAACGCCGATCCGGCAATGAGGCCCATCAGGACCTGACGAGCGATTATGGAGAAGCTCATGTGAGCGCCTTGGAAGAGATGATGTGGAAGTTTATACCCGCGAGGGACTGAAGATTGATCTCGGCACCATGATTGAGGGAAACACCGCGTTCGAACCCGATAATCCGGCGATTCATTTCGAGACCCGCCTCTAAAGCTTACGCTGCTTTCGGCGCATTCGAGCGGGGGCACTTGGTTTAATGACCCGGCTCGACCTCTCCACTCTCGACGAGCAGCTCATCCGACTTCCTTCTGCCGAGGGGCTGCAAATCAAGTGTGATAGTTGAGGTAGAACGCAGTTGATCCGTCAGCTCAGGCTGCTATCCGCAGAATGCTTGCTCAAGAACCGGACTTTGCCGACAAGAGAAGGGGCGCTCGGGACCAGCAAACCGCCAGTTTCAATGGCAGCGGCACGTGCTCGAGGCGGCTTAATTCACCCACAAGCGGGCTTTGCCTGGTCATACTACGGCCGGCCCGAAGACATGCTTGCGAGCGCGGAAAACACCCCCCGGCGGAATGGTCACCGAACCGAGCACTGACCTTGTGAGCCATATCGTCCGCCCGCTAAACGCACCATTGTTGTTGATTCCTTGGCCACTCGCGAGCAATGAACCGCCAGATGCCTTTCGCTACTGAATTCGCCCTTCGGGGGCGCAGGGCACACTAATCGTCGCGATAACCCCCTTGAGGTCCCATATAGCACTGGCCTCATTCATCCAGCGTTTTTCTGTGAACTCAAACAGCACGGAGGCAGTATGCGCGCCTTCACTTTTGCTTGCCAGATCACCAACTTGATTGTCCAGAAATGATCGACGATGATAAGTACTGCGCGACAGAGAACGAATTTCAATGCTTTGTTTGGCCGGCTTGCTCGCGGTTGCACTGGATGAACAGCAAGATTGGAAAACTCTTAGGCAAGGACACGAAATGAGGGAAACTCGCTGGCTCAACGTGCGAGTTGACCACGAACGGACTGTGGAACGCTTCTCGGCCAAACGGGTCTGCTTACCTCCCATCCGCGCCGCAATTTCATTGGTCGCGCCCACGCCGAGAAACGCCTGACGAAGGCCGAACGGAATCTTCCGGACTACAAACTTTCGTATAGTCCTTCAAAACCCTTTCGATGTGGAAGGTTACCTCCGTACAGTTGAGCGCTTGATGCAATGCCTATACAGAATCCAGAACTCGGCCGTTCGAGAGCGTGACGCTTCCGCATTTCGAAGAGGCCAGACGCGATTGACGTCGTCGATCGGGGACCGACATTAGCCTGCGAGAGCAACGATTTGTCAAACCAAGAGAGCAAACGGCGGGTCGCTCTAATCACCGGCGTGACTGGACAGGACGGCGCCTATCTGGCCGAATATCTGCTGTCGCTCGGCTATGTCGTGCACGGCATCAAGCGGCGCTCGTCCTCGTTCAACACTGCGCGGGTCGACCATCTCTACCAGGACCCGCATCTCGGGGACGTGCCGTTCCTGATGCACTACGGCGACATGACGGACTCGACCAATCTGATCCAGCTGGTGCAGCAGATCCGGCCGACCGAGATCTACAATCTGGCCGCCCAAAGCCACGTCGCGGTCAGCTTCGAGAGTCCCGAATACACCGCCAATGCCGATGGGATCGGCGTGCTGCGGCTGCTGGAAGCGATTCGCATCCTCGGCATGGTGAAGGAGACGCGGTTCTACCAGGCCTCGACCTCCGAGCTCTACGGCCTCGTCCGGGAGATCCCGCAGAAGGAGACCACGCCGTTCTATCCGCGCTCGCCCTACGGCGTGGCAAAACTCTACGGCTACTGGATCACGGTGAACTACCGCGAAGCCTATGGCATGTTCGCCAGCAACGGCATCCTGTTCAACCACGAGAGCCCGATCCGCGGCGAGACATTTGTGACCCGCAAGATCACGCGCGCTGTCGCCCGTATCGAGGTCGGGCTGGAGGAGACGCTCTATCTCGGCAATCTCGAAGCCAAGCGCGACTGGGGCCACGCGCGCGATTACGTCGAGGGCATGCACAAGATCCTGCAAGCCGACAAGCCCGACGATTTCGTGCTCGCCACCGGCGAGATGCACTCGGTGCGCGAGATGGTCGAGCTATCGTTCGCCCAGCTCGGCCGCCGCATTGCATGGCGTGGAGCAGGGGTCGAGGAGACCGGCGTCGATGAGACGAGCGGCAAGACGGTGGTGAAGATCGATCCGACCTATTTCCGCCCCACCGAGGTCGATCTCCTCGTCGGCGACGCCAGCAAGGCGCATCACGTGCTCGGCTGGAAGCCGAAGCACACGTTCGCCCAGCTCGTCGAGGAGATGATGGCAAGCGATCTGGCGGAAGCAAAACGGGAGGCGGCCCATGGCAAGCGCACCATTTGAGCTGAAGGGCAAAAGCGTCTACGTCGCCGGCCATCGCGGTATGGTCGGCAGCGCGATTGCGCGCCGGCTCGCGCGGGAGGACGTGCAGCTCGTCACCGTCGACCGGCGCGAGGTCGATCTCTGCAACCAGACGGCCGTGTTCGAATGGTTCGCGAAAACGCGCCCGCAGGTGATCTTCCTCGCCGCCGCAAAAGTCGGCGGCATCGTCGCCAACGACACGCTGCGGGCCGAGTTCATCTACGACAACATCACGATTGCTGCGAACGTGATCCAGGCCGCGCATCAAAACGGCGCCGAAAAGCTGATGTTTTTGGGCTCGTCCTGCATCTATCCGAAGCTAGCGCCACAGCCGCTGCGCGAGGTCTCGGTGCTATCAGGCCCGCTGGAGCCGACCAACGAGCCCTATGCGATCGCCAAGATCGCCGGCATCAAGATGGCGGAAGCCTATCGCAGCCAGCATGGCAGCGACTTCATCAGCGTGATGCCCACCAATCTCTACGGCCCCGGCGACAATTATCATCCCGAATTGAGCCATGTCGTTGCCGCGCTGATCCGCCGCTTCCACGAGGCGAAGGTCGCGGGCGCAAAGAGTGTCGCCGTGTGGGGCACCGGCACGCCACGGCGCGAGTTCCTTTATGTTGACGACATGGCGGATGCCTGCGTGCACCTGATGAAGAGCTATTCGGGACCGGAGCTGATCAATATCGGCACAGGCGAGGACATCACCATCGCCGAGTTCGCCCGTGTCGTCGCCGAGGTCGTTGGCTACAGCGGCGAGATTGCCTTCGACACGTCGCGCCCCGATGGCACTCCGCGCAAGCTGCTCGACGTCAGCCGTCTCGCAAGCCTCGGCTGGCGCGCGAGGACATGGCTTGTAGATGGAATGCGCCAGACCTACCGGGCCTTCTTGGCCGTATCGGGTACATCGGACAAAACGAGAGCCTCATGCAGCTGCTAACTGCTGACGGCGCTCATTGTGCGATTGCCAGACAGTTGCTTTAGGATCTCCCGGCGAGTTCGACAGGGCTCCACGTTTTCTTGGAGTTCGAGCGCCTCCGGGTGCCGCGTGCCCGATGGAGGGCAGGCACGGCTAGACTGGCGGATAACTAAAGCGAGCGAATTGGTCAGGCGCGCCTTGCGGGACGCTCTGTTTTGAACTTGAGGTAAACTGACTAAATGTGCGGAATTGTCGGCATCTTGGGGCGCGGTCCGGTCGCGGATCGTCTGATCGATTCACTGAAGCGACTGGAATATCGTGGCTATGACTCAGCGGGCATCGGAACGCTCAAAGGAAACCATATCGAGCTTCGACGCGCCGAGGGCAAGCTGAGGAACCTTGAGACACGCGTTCGCTGCCATCCGCTCTCAGGCCATGTCGGGATTGGGCACACGCGCTGGGCTACTCACGGCAAGCCGACGGAGCACAATGCTCATCCCCATGCAACGGACAATGTTGCAGTCGTCCATAACGGCATAATTGAGAACTTCCGCGAGCTGCGAGCGGAGCTAAAACAGCATGGCGCCTGTTTCGCCTCTGAAACAGACACCGAGGTGGTGACGCATCTCATCGACTTTTATCTGAAAGATGGCTGCTCGCCGCAGGAGGCAGTAAAAGCGTCGCTGCCGCGGCTAATCGGCGCGTTTGCGCTTGCAATCCTGTTCAAGGGTCAACACGACCTCATGATCGGTGCGCGCAAGGGCTCACCACTCGCGATCGGACATGGAGAAGGCGAAATGTATCTCGGATCGGATGCTATCGCGCTCGCGCCCCTTACCGGCTTGATCACCTACCTTGAGGACGGCGATTGGGCTGTGCTCAACCGCAACGTCAGCGTGGTCTACGACGCACAAGGCACAGTTGTCCGCCGGGAGGTGATGAAATCTGGCGCGTCGTCGGTTCTCGTCGACAAAGCAAACTACCGCCACTTCATGGCGAAGGAAATCCACGAACAGCCAGAGGTGATCGGGCAGACGCTGGCGCGTTACGTCGATATCGCCACCGAGAGCGTGGCACTGCCGCAGGAGCTTCCGTTCGACTTCAACGAGATCGGACATATCTCGATCACGGCTTGCGGTACGGCAGGCTACGCCGGCCATGTCGGCAAGTACTGGTTCGAGCGGCTGGCTCGTATTCCGGTCGAGCTCGATGTCGCCTCCGAATTTCGGTATCGTGAGGCGCCGATGCGCAAGGGAGATCTTGCTATCTTCATCTCGCAGTCCGGCGAGACGGCCGATACGCTGGCCGCGCTCCGCTATGCCAAATCGCAAGGCCTGCATACCCTCTCTGTCGTGAACGTACTGAGTTCGACCATTGCGCGCGAAAGCGGGACAGTGTTGCAGACGCTTGCCGGACCTGAGATCGGCGTTGCCTCGACCAAGGCGTTCACATGCCAGCTGGTCGTCCTTGCGGCGCTTGCGGTCGCTGCTGGCAAGGCGCGCGGTGAATTGCCGGATAGCGACGAGGTCGATCTCGTGCGAGCGCTGATCGAAATCCCACGGCTTGTTACCGCGGCGCTTGCCAGCGAGCCGCAGATCGAGAAGCTCGCACGCGACATCGCCAAATCGCGTGACGTGCTATATCTTGGTCGCGGCACGTCGTTTCCATTGGCCCTGGAGGGGGCACTGAAGCTGAAGGAGATCTCCTATATTCACGCCGAGGGCTATGCGGCCGGAGAGCTCAAGCACGGCCCGATCGCCTTGATCGACGAGAGCGTTCCCGTAATCGTCATTGCTCCCTGCGACCGGGTGTTCGAAAAGACCATCTCGAACATGCAGGAGGTCGCCGCACGCGGCGGCAAGATTATCTTGATAACGGACGCTCGGGGAGCCGCAGAGGTATCCATGGATTCACTCGCGACGATTGTGATGCCGGAGATGGATACGACGTTCACGTCCATTGTTTATGCGATTCCGGTGCAGCTTCTGGCCTACCACACGGCCATCCTGATGGGCACGGACGTCGACCAACCCCGAAATCTCGCGAAATCGGTAACTGTCGAGTAAGGCAAGGTGATGCGACCTGGACATCGTGGTCAGATTCCGAATGCGCACAAGCCTCGGTCAGATCGAATTACGATGTGCCGCCCAGCTCCTGGCCCGATGCCACCGCATGGTTTCGCGGCGGTTCATAGCCCTCGCTTACGGAGGCGAGCCTCATGTGCAAAATTTACGGCCAATCAGGTTGCGAGGCTGGCGTGGCCTTGCCTCCGGCAAGCAAGCAGTCGCGCAGGGCTTATCACGACATTCCGATTGCTTGGACCTGGTCATAATTCGTGACAAACATCCAGGTTTCTAATACGACGTGGAAGCCGGATGAAGCTGTTCGATTAAGCCCATTATCGCTGAGGAGGCCCGCTGTGATCCTCCCCCTCAGCGCGGGTTTTGGACCGCATTAGGACCGCAGCGCCCCTCGAAGTACGAGGCGCGCCTCGCTTCGAAGGACAACGTGGCACTTGCCCGAGCATGGCGATCGGCGCTATCGGACGGGCTCGATCACCAGCACGCTCACCAAATCTTTTCCGTAAACCTCAGGTTAACTTGAGCAACTCGAGGCCAAATCGCTGGACATCGGGTGAGATGCTAACGCACCTCGGCTCCAATCGCAGGCTCGCGAGCTGTTCTAGCAGACATCTCACGGCAGCTCTTCCCTGCCGCTCTATCCCATGCATCTCGTCCTTGCTTTTCATTGCATGTCGGTGCGCTCAATGAGGAATTCGGCCACGCCACAGACAACAGCCTTTCCACCGAGAATTGCCCGAGGTTTCAATAGGTTGAGAGTCACTCCTAACGACGCGAGCGGAATAACGCCCGAAAAACTGTGCGAGTTTGCGGCAATTGCCGAAAATATGCCGGAAACGTCAGGCGCTTACGGGTTGGTCGATAGTGCCCTTATGGCAGATTCGCGGCCATGAACTGCACTCGGCTGGCGTGAGATTTTCTCCAGAACCGGCCATTTCAAACCGAGAGGAAACTCGCCATGTCACCAGCGTCCATCGCGCAAGCGTCAAAGGCCAAACAGCGCATTGGCGCCATCTTACGTGCGACGAGCGGCAACTTCCTCGAGCAGTTCGACTTCTTCTTGTTCGGGTTCTACGCCAGTGCCATCGGAAACGCGTTCTTTCCATCAGGAAGCGAAACCGCTTCACTGCTTAACACCTTCGGTGTGTTCTGGCTGGGGGCGTTGATGCGACCTGTTGGCGCGATTGTGCTTGGAGCCTATATTGACCAGATTGGCCGTCGGCAAGGCCTGATCATCACGCTTTCGATTATGGCTATTGGCACCGTCATCATCGCCTTTTGTCCCGGCTATGCAACGATCGGCATTGCCGCACCCGCGATCGTGCTGTTCGGACGGCTGTTGCAGGGCTTTTCTGCGGGCGTTGAGGTTGGCGGCGTTTCCGTCTACCTCTCCGAGATTGCCACCCCGGGTAACCGCGGCTTTTACACATCGTTTCAGTCTTCGAGCCAGCAGGTTGCGATCTTTGTCGCGGCTCTTATCGGATATTTTTTGAGCGAAGCACTTCCGGCCGAAATGGTTGCCGCCTGGGGCTGGCGGATCCCATTCTTCCTTGGCTGCTTGATCGTTCCGCTTATCTTCTTCCTGCGCCGGACGCTGGAGGAAACTCCGGAGTTTCTGGTCATGAAGACCCACCCAACGGCCCGCGAGGTCTTTGCCTCCACAGTTGCGAACTGGCGCATTGTCATTCTTGGCATGATGATCGCAATGCTGACGACCACGACCTTCTATTTCGTCACAGTGTACACGCCTACGTTCGGCAAGCACGTATTGCAGCTGTCCTCGCAGAACACGCTCTTGGTGACGCTTTTGGTCGCCGTCACGAACTTCATCTGGAACCCAATTGGCGGCGCGATCTCTGATAGAATCGGTCGGAAGCCGGTCTTGCTGACCATTGCCGGCCTTGCCTTGGTGACTGTATATCCGGCGTTGTCCTGGCTTGTGACCGACCCAAGCTTTGGCAAGATGGTGGCAGTGGAGATGATGTTCTCGTTCTATTTTGGCACCTACAGCGGCGCCATGTTGGGCGCTTTGGTCGAAATCGTGCCGAAGCACGTTCGCACAACCTGCTTTTCTTTAGCCTTCGCACTCGCCGCAGCTCTCTTTGGTACCTTTACGCCGCTGGCATCGACTTGGCTGATCGATCGGACCGACGACAAGGCTTCGCCGGGTTTCTGGTTGATGTTTGCAGCTTTGCTCGGCATTATCGCCGCGCTCAGGATTTATCCAGGAAACACCAACAGAGTTGCGAAGCTGTCGCGACCCGAGGGGTCTAACGGGGCCGTAAGCGCGCAATTTACCACACGTTAGCAGCGCGCCCACGGGGGACCTTCACGTCCAAGACTGAACTGAGCGGGGTGCGTGGCGGTCCTTGCGGTGATCTCGGTAGTCCGCGTGCCACTCGGCGGGCCGCGGGCCACTGCGGAATTCATGCAGCCTCAAGACGTGCCCGTTAAGTTTGCATGGCAGCGCACGTGGAGCTCGCGCGAGGGATGTATCTCCCTCGCGCGAGCTCTGCTCGTTTTTCACCTAACCGAAAAGTGCGAGTCGCGCCGCTCGACCACACAACGCATCGAGCGTTGCGTTAGTGCTCAGCCATTCCGACTCAGCATCAGCGACGGCTCGTCCCGATACGGCTCGACATTGCATAGGAAGAAGGTGTATCGCAGCTCACCAATTCTCAGCTAGCGGTCGAAAAGCTTGAATCGTGCCTGGTGCGCGGAGCGTCGGGCCAGCATGACCACGACCCGGGCCGTCGCTGGCTCCGCTCGATCAGCGGCGACTTCACGCTGTCATTCGGCCTGCAATATTGGCTCTGACTCATATGTGGAACGGCCCGGGCTGCAAGATCTTTCTCTGGTTGAACAAGGGATGACGGTGCGGTCATATGTTCGG
>NZ_JADPJF010000154.1:0-6396 GCF_023073295.1 Bradyrhizobium sp. 23
TCGGCACCGGCCGCGATCATCGTGACGCTCGCATCGCGCGGATCACACGGGACAGCTGCTCGCCATCTATGGCTGTGTCCGTCCAAGCACGACATCGCCGATCGCGATCTCAAGCTTGATCGCCGGAACCTGACGCTCCTCCAACGCACCTTCCACGATTAGCGGCGCGAATGTCGGCGGGGACGCCTCGCGCGGCGACAACATGCCTCGCTGTCGAAACCGCCGCCGCCAATCGTAGATTTGCCAGCGCGTCGCTCCGTGCTTGCGCGCCACCTCGGACACCTGGGCACCGGGTAACAGACTCTCGGCGACGATCCGAGCTCTCTCAGCTTCCGAACGTACGCGGCGCCCCGATGGTCCTTCAAGAACCTCCAGCCGGCTCACCGATCGCCTCGTTGAGCCGTCCAAATGGACGTCCTTTTTGCTGTCCAATCCCATCCGAAACCTCCGTCCAAGCCGGAGGCTTCTTTCGCACGTTCATTCGAATTCTGAAGCAAGGGTATCGGCTTCGCGCTTACGGCTGTTCGAGGTCGCCGAAGAAATGGACAGCGAGGATGGCCAGCTATGGGTCGTCGGCGTCGGTGAAGACGGGGTGATGGCGTTCACCGATGACGGGATCGAGAACCTCAAATAGCTGATCGCAATCCACAGCGACACCCCCAGCATCATCGAAAAACGCCGCCACGCGCTCGCTGCGATGATGAAGCCGAAGACCGAAGAGTCCGACGAGATCTAACCGCTAACCGGATAGATCAGCGCGCTTGCGGCCTACAGCGCATGGTTACTCCACAGCCGGGAATCGGTGCCAAAAACTCTAGCCAAGATTGGTCCAGTTTGCCGGCCTCAGATCAGGAGGAAATACTCGGTGGCAGGTCACGTGGGTCCATCGCCTGTAGTTGCACCCAGTCTCTACCGGCCTGCGCCGGTCAGATCATTTTAGCAGCCACTGCATCCATCAGACGAGGACCATCGTATTCACCGGTCGGGCGAGCCGGCTGACGACCGCCTTGTTCAGAAGCCCAGATGATCCGCGCTCTTTATTGCCCTGCGCGACAGTGGCAACCTTGAAGGGCCGTCTGGCGAGAACATCTTCAGCCACGGCCCGAGCCTCGTTCTGGGCGACCCGCAAAACGGCCGTTGCCCCAACCACGCGAAGAGCGGAGGTCCGAATTCCCATCTTCGATATTCGTCCAATCGCTGTTTGCCTCCGCTTGAATGAGACCGCAGCGTCAATCCCAGCCAGACGGCAAAGTGGCGAACCGATTTTAGCTCTCTAGGATCCTGCACAGTTAAATTGGGCGATCATAAGTTTCGCAACCTCATCGGAACCATCTGTCCCAGAAGTCAATTTAGAATCGTACAAGCCGCCAGGAAACCCTAGATTAAGTTCTACGATGTATGGAAAAGCCATATCGATTCCCGCAAAATTAATACCGTGCGCCATTAGCTTTAAGCCAATCGATTCTACGAGCTGAATTTCATTCGAATGCAGATCGACTGCGACCGGCTTTCCTCCTTGCGTCATGTTCGACCTATGGTCGTAAGGGGGGGGCTGCCGACCATGCCACGCAACCGCTTTCCCGCAAGCAACGATCACTCGCTTTTCGCCTTCGCGAACTTCCGGAATATACTTCTGAAGAATAGCATATTCCGCCTTGAATCCGCCTACTCCGCCGCAGTCGAGCTCGCCTTGCGCGACAGTGTTCCCGGTAAGACACTGAAGGATTGTCCGAACATTCGGTCCACGTGGAGGAAGTAAGAAGACGTTCTGTCCGCAAGCGGCATTCGGCGGTTTGGCTATCCACTGCTGATCGGATGCTTTCTGATAGCGCTCCCAGAGTGATGAGAAATCATTAGATATATAGGAATAGACTCTATTCTCTGCTGGCACGACATAGCCTATTGCATGCTTTGTATTTAGAAACATTAGGCCTTCAATGCTATTAACGAACGCGGTATGTCGAGAGGCGAGCCACAGCATTTGCCAGACATCGCGGAATACACGATCATGCGGCCAGCTCATTACCCAGATTAGCTGGCATTCATCAAGAAAATATGCCTTTCGAGTTCCCAATGCGGCAGAGCCGGGATGGTACGGCTCGCCATTTTCCGGAACCATCGCTCCTAGTGTGAAATAGCGATAGTTATCTGCTGAAATCGCATTGATCTCGCCGAGAACGACTTCGCACCCCGACCGACGGAAGGCATTAGCGAGGGCTGCATCATTCTCACCCAAACAATCGAGGCTATTTGTGAGTATCAACAGTCTCATCACATTCTCCTAACCAGATGAACACAAAATGAACTAGCTGCGCGATCCAGATCGTCGATGACAAAGAGGCCTTTTACCCGCCACCTTCATCTCGATTAGCCGCTCCAAATACAAGTTTGCGCATCAATCACCACTTCTGCTTGGTCGCAAGCCTATCTGTCAGCTATGACATCAACTTAGCGTTCTCTTCAATCTACCAGCAATCGCCATGCCAGTTCACCAAGCGAGAAAGGAAACGATGCAGCGAGCGGTGTCATCGAGGGGGCATTGCATGCGTTCAGAGCTTTAACACGCCTAATGAACAGTCCACCAAACATGCCGCTCTGTTCGCGGACGATTTAACAATCGACGTGCCACTGCCACTCCAACGCTCACGCGCGTGATGAACAAAACTAGCGGGCAGTGTTCGTCGGCTTTACGACATCGGGCCTTCAGTTCGGCATAGATTGGCTCGAACGGACCAACTCGTATGCAGTCTCCAGCGTTCGTAGCATTCGGCGGTATCGCTGGTCATTTACTTAGACCGGAGTCCTATCGCACCGCACTTGCGGGCCGTGACCGGCGCCTTCTCTTTCATCGACAAAAAACGATTTTGAAGGCCAGGCCGAGAGCCCATGTCGCTAGGGGATTCTTGACGAACTCTCTGCTGGTGCCGGCACAGTTCTTTGACCCTACGCAGAACCCATGATTTTGGTGAGGCACTGCAGCGCGAATTGTGGGCGGGAGCAGCAGTTCTGGATTCGAACGGCGAGCTCCGCGGTTCGGATCGATTGTTAGCAGCGTCTGCGATGCCAAGTGTCAGAGGCTTGCACCTCAGCGCCTGCAATTGGCATAACTCTTGAAGAGTGCGTAGCGACATCTGGGCCGCCTCAGGTAGCCCCTCCAGCCAGGGGCTAGCAAAGGCCACTATTCATCGGGCTACGCGATGGACATCCACGAGGACGCAAACGGCGAGAGGAGACGATCCATGGCAAACAACAGGGTCAAGCAAATCTGGGCTTCTGGCAAGGCGGTAGTAAATGGCTGGCTGGTAGTTCCGTCTGGCCTAACGGCTGAGATGATCGCCCAATGCGGGTTCGACAGCGTCACTGTCGACATGCAGCATGGCGTGCATGACTACATCTCGATGATAGAGTGCTTTCAGGCGATGAATGGCCAGTTCGTCACCCCTATGGTTCGCGTGCCCTGGAACGAGCCGGGTATCGTTGGCAAGGTGCTCGACGGCGGCGCCTATGGGGTGATCTGCCCCATGATCAACACCGCACAGCAAGCAAAGAACCTCGTTTGCTATGCCAAGTATCCGCCGGCTGGAACTCGTTCCAATGGCCCGATCCGTGCCGGCATTGGCACGCCGGGTAGCTATCAGAAGACTGCCAACGACGAAGTTATAGTACTTCCCATGATAGAGACGAAAATCGCAGTCGAGAACATGGAATCGATTCTCGACGTCCAAGGCATCGACGGTGTATACATCGGCCCTACCGATCTCGGATTGTCCTACGGGATTGGGCCAAAGGTGGATCATATCTTACCCGAAATACTCAACATCTACGACAAGATCGTAAACGAGTGCGACAAGCGCAAGCTCTATCCAGGTATCCATTGTGGCGACGCTGAGGGCGCCGTGCGCGCGATCAACATGGGATTCAAGTTCGTCTCGTTATCTGACGAAATTGGACTGATGTCGAGCTATGCAAAACGACAGGTGAATCAGATCCGCAAGGATTCCGACGGCAAAGCATGAGAAAAGCTACCTCTTAGCGGTTCAGAATTACTGCAACCATTAGACCTTACCCCCGGCCTTAATCCAGTTTGAAGTTCGCTCCGGCCCAAGACCAGGACCAGAGCATGAAGCGTAGCAGCACGGCGTCAGCACGCCAGCATCTACCAACGAAAAGGAAAGCTGTCGCGCATCTCGTGGGTGCCACGGGATGAGCGAACGGCGGGCGTGTAAAGCCATCGGCTGCTGTCGCATGACCATGAGATATCGAACGGCCCGGGCCGACGATGCCGGCCTTCGCCAGCGCATGAGGGCGATTACGGAGGAACACCGTGAGCGTCACGATAGGATCACCGGTGCCCGGGCTTGACTTGCGCGGAATGCTCTGGATAGCGCGGTCGGGATGATTGACGCCGCCGGGGCGCGGTGATGGGGTGATCCCGGTTCGGAGCGGGCAACGGGATCAGAATGAACAGCGAGTCGCAGCTGCGCGAGAAGCTTCGGAAGATCGAGGCGTTGTTCGTGGGGGCCGGAACTGCTGGTGAGCGCCTTGCGGCGGAAGCCGCGCTGCAGCGGGTGCGGGCCCGGGTCGAGGAACTCGCGCGCCACGATCCACCGATCGAACAGCAATTCTCACTTCCCGACCAGTGGTCTCGGCACCTTTTTCTGGCGCTTTGCCGCCGATATGGGTTGCGGCCGTTTCGTTATCGCCGGCAGCGACGCAACACGGTGATGGTCCGTGCGTCACGGGGCTTCGTCGATCGACTCCTGCTGCCGGAGTTCACCGAGCTGGAGGGTGCGCTGCAAGTGTATCTACTCGAGGTGACGCTGCGCGTGATCCGCGAAGAGATCTACGACGACGCCAGCGATGCTCAGGAAGTTCCAGATGCCCTGCCGTCGAACTGATCAGGCGGCGAGCTTTGCCTGCGAGCTATCGTGCTCGGCCTTCCAATTCCACGGCAACAGCATGTGCAGCTGATTGATCGATTGATCTTTGTACGTCCGGAGACGATGCGCTCGAGAACATCGGTCAGATAGTGCCGCGGGTCGATGTCGTGCAGCTTTGCCGTGTTGATGAGCGATGCGAGGGTGGCCCAGGTTTCGGCGCCGCCCTCACTGCCGGCGAACAAGTAATTCTTTCCCAGGCCTATTGGCTTGATGCTGCGTTCGACCGTATTGCTGTCGATCTCGATGCGCCCATCATCGATGAAGCGCGTCAGGCCTTCCCAACGGTTGTGACCTGCCCCCGCCAAATTAGGCCAGTTTGAACTGGAATTTTCCACTTATGATCCCCTGATGGGGAGAGGAGAATTCCATGAAGGCATCGAAGTTTTCAGAGGCGCAGATTGCATTCGTACAGGCTGAAGACGGCTCGGCGGTGGCCGAGGTCTGCCGCAAGGCCGGGATCAGCGAGGCAACCTTCTACAACTGGCGGAAGAAGTATGCAGGCTTGATGCCCTCGAGATGAAGCGGCTGCGTCAGCTTGAGGAAGAGAACGGGAAGCTGAAGCGGATTGTCGCCGACCTGTCGTTGGACAACGCCATGCTTCAGGATGTGCTCTCAAAAAAGCTCTGAGGCCTGGCCGCAAGCGCGAGCTTGTCGACAAGGTGCGAAGTGACTGGAAGGTGTCAGTCAGGCGGGCCTGCTCCACGCTTCGGGTTGATCGCGCTCTTTACGTCTACAAGTCGAAGCGCGGCGACCAGGCCGCTCTCAAACACCGGATCAAGGACATCTGCGCGACGCGGGTGAGATACGGCTATCGGCGCATTCATGTGCTGCTGCAACGGGAGGGCTGGGCCGTTAACGTCAAACGGGTCTATCGCCTGTACCGGGAATTGAGCCTGCAATTACGCAACAAAACGCCCAAGCGCCGCGTCAAGGCCAAGCTGCGAGAAGATCGAACCGATGCCAAACAGATCAACGAGACCTGGGCCATGGACTTCGTTCACGACCAGCTGGCCACCGGCCGCAAACTCCGCGTGCTGATTATTGTCGACATCTTCAGCCGCTTCTCGCCGGCGGTCGATCCGCGGTTCAGCTATCGAGGCGAGGACGTTGTGCTGACTCTGGAGCGCATCTGCAAAACCGTCGGTTACCCGAAGAGCATTCGTGTGGATCAGGGATCGGAGTTCATCTCCCGCGATCTCGACATCTGGGCTTATTAAAGAGGCGTTGTGCTCGACTTCTCACGTCCCGGCAAGCCGACGGACAATAGCTTCATCGAATCCTTCAACGGCAAGTTCAGAACCGAATGCCTGAACATGCACTGGTTCCTGAGCCTTGACGACGCCCGGCAGAAAATGGAGGATTGGCGTAGAGACTACAACCGCGCATCAGAACACCCATCTGTCTATGTTGTTGAAGAGAAAAGACTTTGCTGATTGGGATTCGATCCCGTGGGGTA
>NZ_JADPJF010000095.1:0-615 GCF_023073295.1 Bradyrhizobium sp. 23
GCCGCCGATCATCGCGGTGACGTATTCGACCATGGCGCCTTCGCCGGACTGGGTCTTCTTGGTCATGTGCGTATCTCCTGATCCCGCTGGTTACGCTGCTGCGCGGCTCAGCTCGGAGGCACCGGCGGCGCCCGCGGTCTGTTCCTTCAGCGCCGCGATCAGACCGGGACGGTCGAACTTGGCGACATAGTCGTGGAAGCCGGCCTGACGGCCGCGCTCGATCGCCGCCGGCGACACCAGCGCGGAGAGGCCGATGATCGGCATCGCGCCCAGATTGCTGTCGGAGCGGATGGTCTCGGCAAACTCGAACCCGTTCATGTCGGGCATCTCGATGTCGGTCAGGACCACGTCGAAGCTCTGCGCGCGCAGCGCCGCCAGGCCCTCCTGCGCGGTCGGCGCGGTGCGGACGCGGTAGCCGGCGGCCTTGAGCACCGGGGCCAGCATGTTGCGGAAGAACGCCGAGTCGTCGACCAGCAGCACCGATTGCGAGTGCAGCGACGGTTTCATCTCCTTGCGGGTGAACCAGTCGGCGAACGCCATCGGCAGGAAGTGGCCGACGTCGATCACTTCGGTGGCCTGGCCCTTGATCACGGCCGAGCCGAGAATGCCGGAGGA
>NZ_JADPJF010000004.1:0-9870 GCF_023073295.1 Bradyrhizobium sp. 23
GCTGGCCGATGCCCAAGCTCTCGTTGGCCGCTTCCACGCGATGATCCGAAAGAAGGCCGAGATGGAGCTCGAACCTTGGATTGAGGAATCCAAGCGGAGCCTCATTGCCTCGTTCGCGAATGGCATTGCCAACGATAAGGGCGCGGTGCACGCGGCAATCACGCAACCATGGTCCAATGGCCAAGTGGAAGCTCAGATCACCAAGCTCAAGCTGGTCAAACGGCAAATGTACGGGCGCGCTAAGCTCGATCTCCTTCAGGCTAGGCTGATTGGCGCGCCATAAAAACAATCACGATCATCGAATATGCGTCAGAGCCCCTTTTGGGTGCCGATAGGGGGTCCCAGTCGAACGCCGATTGACAGACATGCGCTATCTGCTGTTTGTCGCTGCTAGCACTTCCCATGCACTTGGCTTTGTCTCGCCTTCGGGTGTACGTCCTGCGACACGCTTGGCAGGACGCTCATTGTTTGCAAGGACGTATCTGGGGGGATCCTGGCAATTGCCAGTTCTCGTTCGGGGACGGACGCCTATTGCGGTATCGACCCGACATACGCATTGGCGCGGCGGGTAGAACGATCGCGCTGACAACCAGTACAAGACGCCACGAAAAGACGCACAAGGGAAATGCGGGGTGTTGTTACGAAATCGTGTCTTCGACGAATAGTTGGCCTTTGAACGTGTGCAGCAGAAGCTGCTGACCTCGCAATGGCGGCCGCCGCTTAGATTGCGACCGCACTACTGCGCCTTAACCCCGCTTAGCCCTTTTTGCATCGCATGACTTGGCTGGCCGTGTCAAACTGTCGACTCTTCGATGGCCTGACGCTTGGGTTGCCACGGCTACTGCGAATTGGGCAGCAAGCGGGCGGCAAGCGCACCGGCGCCTCAGGTCAGCGACGCCTCTAAGCGGCTCGCCTGACAAGTCTGTACGGTCGGGTTATCCACACGCCATCGAATTAGCGGCGGCAGACGCGCGTCTGCATAGCTTTCACGATCTGCTGCGCTGGAAAGCACTCCCATGCTTGCATTTGACGAAGGCGCGGCGGTCACTCCGAGCTCGTTTGAAGGATTTCACCGCGGAATACGCGCAACGCAATTTTCGGCCGACAGGCAGGGGCTCATCGAACTAATCGATCGCGATATGCCGCTACAACAGAGGGTGAGCGCGAGGCCTGTTTCGGGAGCTGGAAAGTGCCAAGTATCCCGGGGAAGGGATTGGAGCAGGGCATGGTACGCAATTTCTATCAGCTCTGTATGGGGAAGTAAGTATGCCGGAGCGTTGATGCAGCGCAGCAGGTGTGAGCGGCAACAAATCCTCGGGCTGCAGTTGAACTTGATGAGGCTCGGAAAAGAACTCGCTCCGGTAGAGTATTGCCTCCCTGGGCAGAGCCAGCCAGTCCGACATGCAAGAGATGCGGTTAAGACAACGCCGCAGGCAAATTGCCAGAATGATCGCATCGGCGCGCCCTGAGACCCAGCGTGACGCAACGCGCTTCCAAATGACAATTTGAATCTGGGGAGTTCTTGCTTGATGGTCGCGCGACCATTGGAGTTTTTATGCACGCGCCTGCTACTTTGGAGGCGTATGTTTCCCTTTCATGGTTGACAGTTTTCACTCGTCCGCCATAGAAAAAGGGTGGTCCCCCGGGATGCGCGCAATACTCAACTGCTTCGGTCGCAAGAATCGGATTACCGTTCGCCTAACATATTCGGTGACGCGGGGACTTCGGGAGGGCGGTGGCTTCAAAATCGTAGGCGAGACAGGTGAGATTAAATTGTATCGCTTAGAGCTGCGAAATCGACCTGAGGCCATCTGACGAAACGGATCGAAAATGAGCCACGCTTCGGAAGTATCAGTTGAGCGGATCACGATTCCAATCCTGCAGCGGTGGAAGCAGGAGCGGCGGCGTGTCGCCATGACCACCGCCTACGATGCGGTTACTGCAGGCATCGCTGACCCCATCGTCGACATCATTCTTGTCGGCGACAGTGTTGGCAATGTCTGCCTCGGATTCGACAACACGTTGCCTGTCAGCGTGGCGATGATGAATCATCATCTCGAGGCTGTTGCGCGCACAAGGCCCCGTGCCCTGCTCGTGGCCGATATGCCGTTTCTTAGCTTTCACCTCAGTCCGGAGGAGACGATACGTAACGCCGGAGGATTCTTGCAGCGAGGTGCAGATGCAGTGAAACTCGAGGGCGGGGCCAAGCGCGTGGAAATGGTGCGCGCCCTGGTCGATTGCGAAATTCCCGTCATGGGCCATCTCGGCCTCACCCCGCAGAGCGTCAATATCATGGGCGGATTCAAGGTGCAGGGCCGGAAAGCCGATGACGCTTTGCGGCTGCTTGATGACGCTCACCGTCTGCAGGAGGCCGGATGCTTCGCGTTGGTGCTTGAAGGCATTCCGGCCGAGCTCGCCCAGCGAGCGACCGAATCGCTGTCGATACCGACTATTGGAATAGGCGCGGGTCCCGGGTGCTCGGGCCAAGTGCTCGTATTCCATGACGTGCTGGGGCTGACTGAAGGTCGTCGGGCCAAATTCGTTCGCGCCTATGCAGATGGTTTTCAGCTGTTGCAGGAGGCGCTGTCGCGCTGGGCTACCGATGTCCGCAGTGGAGCGTTCCCGGCGCCGCAAGAGTCCTATCGGCTTCCTGAAAGCCTGGGTGACATCATCGCAAACTGGGCTCCTCCTAAGACAACCTGATGTAAGGTGCTACGATGCAGACGATTACGACGGTCGCTGAGCTTCGTCGTGAACTGGCGAAGGCTTGCAGCGCGGGCAAACGCGTCGGGCTAGTGCCGACAATGGGCTATTTGCACGAGGGCCATCTGGCCCTGGTCGAGGCGAGCCGAGCGCAATGCGACGTTACCGTCGTTAGCATCTTCGTCAATCCGACGCAGTTCGGACCAAACGAGGATCTCAGCAGCTATCCTCGCGATTTCCTGCGCGATGAAAAATTGTGCCGCGATGCCGGTGTTGCGATTGTCTTCGCGCCGGGTGCACGGGAAGTCTATCCGGCTCAATTCGAGACCTTCGTCGAACCGGGCGAATTGGCGAAGCCACTATGCGGGGCTTTTAGGCCTGGGCATTTTCGCGGCGTCGCAACCGTGGTATGCAAGCTGTTCAACATGGTGCGTCCGGACGTCGTGTTTTTCGGGCAAAAGGATTTTCAGCAATGCGCGGTCGTGCGTCGCATGGCAACTGATCTCAATCTTCCGATCGAGATCGTCACCGTGCCAACCGTTCGGGAACCGGACGGGCTCGCGATGAGCAGTCGCAATCGCAATCTGAGCGAGGAAGAACGTCGGCGAGCCGTTGCCATCAGTCGTGGGCTGTTCGCCGCGGCGGATGAGTTCCGCTCAGGAGTGCGCGAGGTGGATAAGCTGATTGCGATCGCGGAGCGGCATCTTGAGACCGTTGATCGGCTGCAATACCTTGAACTTGTCGATGGTGATACGCTCAAGCGCGCCGCGAGTCCGCTGCGGCTTCCGGCGGCGCTCTGTGCCGCAGCCTACGTCGGTTCGACCCGGCTGATCGACAACGTACTGCTCGCGTTGCCAACTCTGTAGCGCAATTCAGAACCAGATCGACAAACTGTGTTCTTCTTATCCGTTTCGGCGGTCGTCGGTGTAACCCTGGAAGTTCCGACGCGGCCGCCCCTCGCGCTTCGCCGCGGCAAGATTTCTAGCCGGGGTAGATCGAAGTGGTCGAAACTAATGCGCACGTAGCCCGCGTCGACCGGGGGCTTCCGCAATCAATTCCGACTGAAGATGACGCACGACTGTCTGGGGCAGCGCGTATTCGCCGATCTTGCACTGATCCTTCTTGAAGGAGAGAATATGCGCGTAACGGAACACCGAGACGCGATCCGGACGGAGTTCGATGCATTTGGCGCACCGGATCTAGCACTACAGTTGCAATTTTCGGGCGGTTCTGAATCTATGGGCCACCATCATTCGGGATTTGATGATTGGTGGAGCGTCGGTCGAAGATGCGCGACGCTGTGGGCTTCTTTGTTGCGGCAGACCAAGCAACGGATTCGTCCGCTGTTTACGCGGAGCGGGTCGCGATCTCGGCGGGGCAGCTTTCTCAATGGACTGTTGGGCAACGAGCGCATCCCTCCCGCACACGGACAAGAATCAATGCCGGTCCATGTGCACAGCCAATTCGATGAAGAAGTCGTTAATGGCGAGCCGTGACGGGGGCGTTGACAAAGACGATGGGTCTAGCAGGCACATAAGCCTCTGCGTGCCTTCCATGATCAAACTGTTTATGTCCGCGTCTACACCGCGATCTCGGTTGCCACAGTTTGGCAGGCTACGCAAGCCCAGAGTAACAGGGTTGCAAACCCCTCGCCTCGCATTGAGATCGATTGCGATCGGCAGACAATTTCATGTCAGCTTTGCGACTGAGCCATATTGATTTCTCGCGAATATGACTACGGAAGGTGAGACCGCGTTGGCGCGCTAAAGGGCGTCAGGAATCGTAATACGCGGTCTCGAGGCGCACTCGGGTGCTTCGTGCTCCTTCAGTGCGCGACCGCGTTCATCAATCAGCAAGTAACAAGCTTGTTGAGAGCCCCCGACGCTCCATGCCTAGCCGGCCTGCACAGTTGCCCGATCGTATCGAGATCGGACTGAGTCGTCACGTGCGTTTTCGCGGTGGCATCGTATTTGCAGTCAAAGATGTCGTCGCGGATCGAACTAGAAGAGTGACGATCGACGCGATCCGATATCACGCGCTGAACCGTCCGGCATGGCGGATTGCGCCAACAAACGATGTCCTCTCGACCGCCGAACCTGCGCACTCTCTGTCGCTCGGGAGTCCGTCGTTGGTACAGCGCCCGCAGGTCGTCTATCAATAGGGTCCCTGTCATGGCGTCTGCTGGTCAACCATCCTCTCGCTTCGCAACGCGTCTTGCATTCTTCGTTCCCGGGGTTGGCTTCGGGGCCTGGGCCCCGCTCGTACCATTCGCGAAAGACCGGCTGGCCGCCGATGACGGCGTACTTGGCCTACTACTGCTCTGCCTGGGTGCTGGATCCATCATCGCGATGCTTCTGACCAGTGTTTTGAGCGCCCGCTACGGCGTCAGGCTGATCATTCTTGTGGGTGGGCTTAGTCTCGCGATCGTCCTGCCGTGCCTCACGACAGCTAGCAAGTTGGCGCTCGGCGTCGCGCTATTCGCCTTAGGCGCCTCGATAGGCTCGATTAGCGTGGCCGCGAACATTCATGCGATGGAGGTGGAGCGCACGGCGGAGTGCCCGCTGATGTCCAGCTTCCACGCTCAATTCAGCATCGGGGGACTTGTGGGGTCTGCAGCCATGACCGCTTTTCTCTCGCTGCAGATTGACGCATTTGTTTCGGCTGTGGTCTGCTCGGGATTGATAGTGATCGCGATCATGCTGGCGTGGCCGCGATTGGTACCAACGGCGCGGGCGGACCAGGGACCGTCGTTCGTTCTGCCGCGTTCCATCGTGCTCCTTCTAGCCGTGATTGCGGCGATCGCCTTCCTTATCGAAGGCGCGATGCTCGATTGGGCTGCCTTGTTGGTCGTCGGCGCTGGTCTTGCTCCAAAGACGCAGGGCGGCTTAGCGTATGTACTGTTCTCCATAGCCATGACGGTGGGACGCCTTGCTGGCGACGCCGTCGTCGAACGCGCGGGGGACCGCGCGACACTTATGTTCGGAAGTCTACTGGCCTTGGCAGGTTTCGGAGCTCTGCTGGCGGCACCGGCGGCCGTCATCGCCATGATCGGCTTGCTGCTCATTGGTCTTGGCCTATCGAATGTCGCCCCGATTCTGTTCCGGCGCGCCGGCACGCAGGAGGCGATGCCCGTTGGTCCCGCGATTGCCGCGATCATGACGGTGGGTTATGCCGGAATTCTCATTGGACCAGCTGGTATCGGCTTACTGGCCAAGTACGTGGGACTGCCGGCCGCATTTGGGGTCCTAGCCGGGCTCATGTGCCTCGTCGTGCTCTTGGCGCCGATCGCGACGGCGAACACACGGTGAATGCGTTTGAAACGTGAAAGAGCGGCACCCGCGCGCAAGAGAAGCTCCGATCGTATCTTGTCTCTCATCGAGACGGCAATGAGTTGGCTAGCTGATATCTGCCTGGCGCCGATGATCGGCTACTTTTTGCTGGTCCCAAAGCGGTGCGCTTCTCCGGAGGTGCTTCAGGCCCGGCGATTGGTGGTCCGCGTTCTTACAGAGATCTGCCTTCATGCCTCGATAGGTCGCTTGATGCGCTTGCTGTTCGCCCAATCGCTTCATCCCAGGCTTCTATGCCTATGTGAATCCGCGCTTTCGCCTGTTGGCAAGCTCGAGCGTTCAACCCGATTGCCCAAAGCGGACGTTCGCCGAGCAGGCGTTGATACCTAACGGACTTGGAAATACCGGTATCTGGTATCTCGCAGCCCCTGGACAGGTTTGTGCGTTGGCCTTAATCAATCGAATTCTGCAAGCCCGGTCGATTTGATCATTCTTTCTCGGGACTATCCCGACGTTCGAAGCCGAGACAACCTCGCCGGTGCGGGCGGTGCTAGGGTCGACGAGAGTGAGAAGGACCACGAGATCGGCCTTCGTACGGATCTCGCATGGAAGAGTCTCGAAGTCGGCACCAGAAGAGAAAGCTGGATTGACGCGTACACGACGTGAAGATATTGCAGTTTTTGGTCGGTACGCTTTCTCATGGGCATGGTTGGGTCACTTCGTTCCCTTAGGATGGTGCCGCGCTTATCGCAAACCCTGCATGAACCGCTCCTTACAAGGCGGACGTGTGTCTGGCCATTACTCGAGCCTAGACCGTGACGAGGTACTGCCGGACATTGGCGGCGACGATTGTCGTGTTTGAGATCAATTTTGACCGCCGACGCTCCCCGCATTTATCACGAAGCGCCTGCACCCTTAAGTTTTCAGAGTTGGTACCCGGCTTGGTCCGTTCGGGGCAACATTATGGCGCGACAATCAGGATGAGAGCGCGTATTGCCTCATGAAGGGAGTGTTCCCGAAGAGGATGCCTCATCTATTTTGCTCCCGAGAAGACGGACGGACCGTACGGGGAGGCCGATCGTGGAGCTGGCCGAGGTTTGCGCAACGACAGGCTTCCCTGTACCGGAAGCGGGCGCTGTCACGGCGCAACCGGTGCCGCGTCGAACCGCTCCGCAAGATCTGCCGATCCAATCAGTAGCGCGCTTGCCTGCTCGCTGCGTCACGATTTGATGCGGCGCTGCAGCTTTCGCAGCAGCTTATTCGGCCAAAGAGTGACGATCTTTACCTTGGCATGGGCCATACGCTTGAACACGCAGCTATGTCTTCCTGATCACGTCAGAGACGATCATCGCCTCCGTCGGCACCACTTGAAACCGCCCGCGCAAGGCGTCGGTAAAGCGCTCTGGCTGCCGAGGCTCTCGAATAGGGCAGGGATGAACCCAATAATGAGACCCTGGGCATGTTCGAGACCCTGCATGAACGGCTAGTGCGCGCCGCGAGCGCAGTCGCTGACGAGATCGCGCGGCGCAGGCGATGAAACGTCAGCGGTGAGTGAAAGAGGGGCGTGGTCACCATCTGATAGCCAACCGAGCGAAGCATGTAGGCGCAGCGTCTAGATGTGCTCACCTGTAGCCCGTTTCGCCCACCGACAACAGACGATCCTCCTCCGATCGGTGGTGCGAGTCTAGAATCGCTATCACATTCGAATCGCACTCTCTCTTCGCGTCTATGCAGAATTTCTGCCCGATGACGGTTTGTGAACACGCGGTCTACTGATCCGTCGTCGCATTGCCGATGATGACTTCTTCACCACCTGGTGCCCAGCGGGAACAGCCATTGAAACGCTTGTCTGTCAATCGGCCCATTAATTCCGGATTGATGTCAATTCTCCTTTTGAAGCCACTCGGCAAGACGGCAGCGCTCGCGTCGTCGGAGCGGGTAGGGTTGCGGAGGGCGATGGGACACCTGTCATCGCGTCGTCGAGCCGCTCCTGAGCGACGAGCTGTTCGGCAGCCTTCGGTCTGAGCGCGCTCAGCAGACGCTGCACGATCGAATGCTGTCTCGTCCCAAACTCGCCGGGATATTTCTCTTAGCAGGCAGGCAATTGCGACCGCAGTTAATTGCGGCTCCTCGATGAGCCCAGCCCTCGATCGTAGCAAAATGCGGGTCGAGCTTGGACGTCGTGCCAACCCTGGTCTTATAAGGCCGACGGCGGCGGCCTGGCACGCGGCTCGCCGGCCGTCACCGTCTTGCCGAGGGCCTTCGCGAACTTCGCTGCGGCTGCCGGCGCGGTGCTCGTGCAAGCGGGTTGCAGGCCGCGCGCCTGTCCGACACGACGATCGGCGCGATTGCCAAGTTCCTCCTGGATTGCGCGAATCTCGGCCAAGAGCGCGACCGGATTGAGCGAGCGATACTGATCGTGCAGCCGCCGCTTTACAGCCGCGGTCAGCTTGGATGCGCCCGCGCGCGCTGATAGGGTGTCAACGGAGCATGACAACGCTTGATCACCTTGGCCCCTTCTCGGCGCTTCTCCTTGAGCTTGAACGACGGCTGAAAGAAGTTGACGTAGAGTTGCCGCCGCATAGAGGCGGCCCATCACGTGCGCCGTGTCGAGGCCATCGAAGCGGCCGTAGCCCATCAAGCGACGCACAACGGCACCATTCTTCTGCTCGACGAAGGCCTGACCGTTCTTGTTGTAGGCACGCGAGCGCGTCACCCCGAGCTTCGGCTGGCGCACCGCGGCGCGAAGACCTCGTTCATGAACCTGCTGTCGTTGTCGAAGTCCACACCGCGTAGAAGCCAGCGGAACCGGCTCTGTGCGGGTTTCATAGCCTCGACAACCAGCGAGCCATCCCGCCTCAACAACGGCAGGCACTCCGTCCAGCCCGTCGCGAATCGGCCATCGTCATGGTCTGGATGACGATCCCGCCACCGACGTGCCGCCAGGGGCGACCATGTCGACCTCGCAGAAGCCCGGCCGCGGGCTGTCCCAGTCATTAAACGTCCGGTTCGGAACTTCCCGCCGGATGACGCTCATCATGCCGGCGCGTCTCAACAACATCGATCCGAAAGCGTGGCTCGCCGACGCCTTCGCGCGCATCGCGGACATGCCACAGAGCTGCCTACACCAGTTGCTGCCGTGGAATTGGACGTCGCTCACGTCGACGTCCTCCGCTCGGCGCACGTCAACAGAGTCAAGTCCGTCTTCACCATCGGTCGCGTCGCAAAGGACCTCGGCGAGGA
The DNA here is from genome assembly GCF_023073295.1 of Bradyrhizobium sp. 23. NCBI lineage: Bacteria > Pseudomonadati > Pseudomonadota > Alphaproteobacteria > Hyphomicrobiales > Nitrobacteraceae > Bradyrhizobium > Bradyrhizobium sp. 23. The sequence continues at coordinate 9,234 of NZ_JADPJF010000004.1, forward strand.
CGAGGACTGGCTTTGGGATGTGGCCAACGGAGTGGACCCGGTGGGCGGCGTCATCTGGGTTTACAGCATAGGTAACGACGGCGTCATGGCGTTCACCGACTCGGCTAACCTGATGGAGCTCATCAGGATGCACAGGGGAACCGAACCCCTCAGGCGGTGGAATCGGTGATCCACTATCCGCGGCTTATCTCGGATGGATACAGTTCAACCAGCTGCACGCGCTATTCAGTTGAAGCCGACTTCACCCACTTAGCCGGTTTCGCAGTGCCTGCCGATCGACGACGAGGTAGAGGAGGCTCAGATCTGCGTGCCGTCTTCCCGCGAGCCGTCTGACCAGCGCCCGGGTACCGTCGACCACAAACACTCCGCAATCATAGCCGTTCCCCTGCTCGCGCATGGGGGCATCTCGCAAATCGGCTCCCACCCGCGCTGCGAGCATTGCTGCAGGTCTGGCATTGTGTCGCTTGGCAGAGTCATAATGATGGGCAACAGGCCGGTGGCGATCGCGGCGATCTACCAGCAGCAACGACCAATGGGAGCCGCGGGCACGGGGGTCCGTAGCGCTCGCATCACTCACCGGCAAGAACAGGAAGTCGGCCGTATCGTTGCCATTCCGATCGTTGACAATGCGACGGAA
>NZ_JADPJF010000114.1:0-2148 GCF_023073295.1 Bradyrhizobium sp. 23
ATAGCCGCATCGAAGACCTCATGCCGTGGCGATTCCGCAAAACGTCAAGCCAGCCTCAATAGGGTTGCGGCTAAGCGCTTACGTAAGGATGGGGAAAACGGCCGATGCGTCAGATCGTCTGCATTTTCCGAATCGCGCCTCTGTGCACGCTCTCAACTGGTTTCAGATTTGCGGGTACACGCGCGTGAGCCATTTCGTCTCTATGCTTCTGCTTGCCCTCGCCCTGACGCTGACCTTGTGCTTCGGGGTGGCAGCCTGGCGCGTGTCGGCCGGCAATGACGTCGAGATCACCGCAACGATTCCGCATGGGGAATACGGATGGAGATCGAGGTCGAGGAACTGAATGCCTTGCGCTCACCCTTCGGCTACATCCTGGCGACTATGAACGTGGACCTTGACGACTCGCCATCGAGCGGAGGCTGCCCCGCGTCTCCTACCGTTCCTGCCTCGGGCTCGCCGACGGGCCTTTAGGACCGCAGGTCGTCCGTTCGCAACATAGCGATCAGGTTCGCGACCGCCAGCTCCAGGTGCGGCAGGGCATCACAGGGCTCTGCGGCATCGAGATCGTCTACGTGCCAATTCTGGACCCGGTCCGCGATGGCCAGGAAAGCGGCGTTCGACCATCGATTGATGCTCCGCCTCTTTTAATCCTATGACGATATCTGCTTGCCGGAAGTCAGGTAAGGTGCACGGCAGCGGAAGTTCATCAGCATCGTTGCCGAAAAATCCCCGACACGCGGCGAGGTCATAGCTTACCGTCAACTATTCTGACGAAGGAGGAATGGCATCAGCTTCTCAAAGATTTCTATCCGAAAGCGATCAATCTCCCAACTGAGCGCATCGCTGAATCCCGCGGCATACGCATGGATGATCGCTCGGTCCGCAGTCACTTTGGTCGTCACGCCATTTACGACCACCGAGCCTGTCAGGATCTTTCCGTCCCATTCAACAGCGCGACCATAACCCACCGACATGGCAACTCCAAACACAAGAAGGGTTGGTCTTATGCCGCACCAGGCGGTTATCTCACACCCACGTCGTCGCTTGTTTGTTCGTGCTGCCGCTCATCGTCCTCATCTCGGATAAGTTTGTGAGATTAGCGCAAACCAAAGCAAGGCACGACTGCGCACCACAGTCAGTTCCTTCCGATTCTCTCGATGAATTCCAACGCGGCTGGCGCAATGTCATCGAACTCGACAAAGCAGCGGCGCAGTTCATCTGCGATCTCTACGGTTACATCACGCGACCATCCCTCAACCGTGTTGAAGACCACGATCCGAGCAGGGTGCTTGTATTGACCTTCCATTATTTGGCGCATCAGCGTCGCTCGACCAGTGTCGTCTTCGGAGGTTTCGCTCCAGGCACGGCCGAGCCCACCTCCATAATCCTCGAGCACAAGATAGACGTCACGTGGATATGGATGAGGCACGATGGACGGAGAATGAGGCATGATCCCAAAACTCTGAAAATCGTCATTTAATTTCTATATTAAACTATATTAAATATGGAATTTCAATCTAATTTACAGCCGTCCGGCTGCGCTTTCGATCGGTCGACACTGCCTATCGATCGACCCACTCGCCGGCACACGCGCTTTTGGAGGCGAGCAAAAAGCGAGCCGTGGGGTGGCGGCGGCGATGGCTGTCCCGATGGCAAGGACGACAGGGGCCGCTAACGTTTTTCGGAGGCACGGCGGTTGGTACGGGCTCGCCAATTACCGCGTTTGCCCGATTCCTCTCCCCAACTGGGCGATGCAGTCGGGCCCCAGCTTTCCCCACTGCCCCAAGGCAAGGCTCATTTTGTTCGGCTTGGAACGACTTACTGATTGCCAAGTTTTCCCGTGCCTCCCCAAGGGGCAGCTGCCTTCACCAAGGCGGCTCGATAGCCCCAGCTTCACCGCCCTGAGGCTGGGGTCCTTTTGCTGTCTGGATAGCTGCAGACTCAGGAGGGCGTTGATGCAGGGTTATAGCTCGATCCTTCTTGTCCAACGGTTGAACGACCTCGTTTGTCAACTGTCAGAGCTGGAAGATCTGCGGCTTAAAGTCCAAGAGGCGGAGCGACGCGCTGAGCTGCTGCCGGTTTGATGGACACCGAGATTGGGTGTTTTATCGAGCCAGAGGTGGGTCATGCAGAGACGGAAGTTCAGTC
>NZ_JADPJF010000006.1:0-1557 GCF_023073295.1 Bradyrhizobium sp. 23
CAGTCCTTTGCGCATCGAAGTCCCCCGTGCCGAATCAACTTGGCACCAGGGAATCAGAACTCGCTAATTAGGTACAGACCCTAGACAAGCTCAACGCCCTTTTGTCGCGGCACGCCGATTGCTTGGCGATCCTCGGAAGCAGCTACCAGAATGGAAGCTCGCAGCTCCGGCTTGGGGGTTCGAAGCATGTTTTGGTTCGCCAAATCATGATCATAGCATGGTATTTCTCGCTCGCCGCAATTCTCATGTGCGAAACAGATGGAGAGGGCGGTCAGGAGGGAGACTGTTAGTCCCTGACAGCTGGAAAGAGCTGCTGCGGGGATTTCGGATTGCGGTTTAAAAGCTCCACCAAGCCAATGAATGACGTCGAAGAGTTGGAAGCATATCAATGTCGATCCCAATCGATCTGCCCGCTGCGCTAGACCTCGAGGCAATCGAGGTCAACTTGTTTCGCGGCAAATGCCAGAACCGCAGCTTGCAACGAGTGTTCGGCGGCCAACTGATCGCGCAGTCGATGCTCGCGGCATCCCGTTCGGTCGAAAGCCGCCTGGCGCATTCTCTTCATGGCTATTTCATTCAGCAGGGTGACCCGCAGCTTCCGATCCTTTATCAGGTAGAACGCTTGCGCGATGGCAAGAGCTACTCGACCCGACGCGTTACTGCAATTCAGCATGGCCACGCAATCTTCTCCACGATCGTGTCTTTTCATGTCGAAGAGCAGAGCCAGTTTGATCATCAGGACAAAATGCCCGACGTGCCGCCGCCAGAAAAGCTCTCAGCCGAGGAGATAGGTAGGCTGCCGATCTTTCTGCAGATGCCAGATCGCATACGGCGCTACTATGAACCCGATCGTCCGATCGAATTACGTCCAGTCGAATTAGGCCGTTATGTCGGCGAGAAAGTTGACGGCGGGCGCATTCATGTCTGGATCAAGACCGCTGCGCAGCTGCCAGACGATCCGACACTGCATATGTCTGCCCTGGCCTATGCCTCAGATTTGTCGCTGCTCGACGCAGTGATGGCGCGCTATGGCCGTACGCTGTTCGATGGGCGTATGGTATCGGCGAGCCTTGACCACGCAATGTGGTTTCATCGACCGTTTCGGGCCGACGAGTGGCTGCTCTACGCTAAGGATTCGCCGAGCGCGCAGTCTGGGCGTGGGTTCGCGCGTGGCATGATCTTCAAATCTGACGGTACGCTGATAGCGTCCGTTGCCCAGGAGGGCTCGGTGCGCGAGCGCCGCTGAAGTGTCTCACATCTGCTTCAAAGGTCCTCATACCGGTGTCACTATCAGAAATCGGTAATCAGAGGTGAGGGCGAATCGTTTTGGAGTGGCACACCGTTTCTCTACGGGCTATCACTGCTGTGTTGGCTACCGCTACTCCTCTATTCTGGCAGCTCTGAACTGCGGCTTATTGCAACGCTCTAAGAGTCCGAACGAGTAGATGCGACGCATTTAGCTGGCAGATCTATTAGGGTCTGTACCTAATTAGCGAGTTCTGATTCCCTGGTGCCAAGTTGATTCGGCACGGGGACTTCGATGCGCAAAGGACTGTT
>NZ_JADPJF010000158.1:0-64609 GCF_023073295.1 Bradyrhizobium sp. 23
AATCACTGCATTTCAGCGATTTCAGCACGACCGCGTCATTCGGACTTCAAGGGTTCAGCTCGAATCCCGCGCGCTCTGGGACATGTATCATGCCGAGGACGCGATCGCGCGCGATGTAAGGCGCCAACAATATCAGGAGCGCACGGCCGAAGACTATTACCGGTGTTTGAACTGGCTCTGGCAGCCGATCGCGATGCCAAGGCGTGAATATCGGCTTCAACAGATCGGCGAGCGACCTTAGCTTCGATGGTGCGAACATCTGGGCGCACCCATCAAACGACTTTGAGGCAAATCTCGAAGCTCACCGCCGCGACTGCGAAGCTTCGTTTCCATGGAAGTTCGCAACTTTCCCGGGCTTGTCGAGAAGGCCTTCATCGCGCGGGCAAACTACCCGGAAGAGGCCATTATCATCGAGTCGGCAGGCTCCGTCTGATCGCAATAGTTTGCCGCGACTGGCCTGCAGTTGCAGTGACGACGCAGGATGTGGTGAGACGCGATGGCCCGCATGCAGCGACGTGAGTCACAGACTTGAATTCGAGTGCCAGACGAAAATCCGGAAATTGCCGGGCCAGCCGACCCCAGGACAATTGAAATTTCTCCCGATAATTCTATAGTTTGGCCGGAAACGCACGAATGCACGCCAACGTGCATCGGGGGACAAGCATGGAACTGATAAGGTTTCGCGAATTCTCGCCAGATGTTTATCGCGAGTATCCTCTCGATGAATGGTCCAGCTCACTCCGCTCGGTCTGTGGGAATTTTCAATCCAAACCCTGTGACGGAATGCGCGGCGTGACTGGGCGGGTGCACCCCTCCAAGGCGGGTGGGATCGAGTTGGTGCAGGTGGCAAACGACCTTGCAACCATCCAGCGGAATCTCGACGACATCCGCAAGGATTACGGCGAACATCTTTTCCTGCTGCTCCAAATCGAAGGCGAATGCGGCATCGAACAGTTAGGACGGCAGACTATTGTTGCGCCTGGCGACTGCGTTTTGGTCGATTCATCGAGCCCCTCGACCTTCCACTTTGGAGGGAAGTTCTCCAATCATCTATCCGTGCATCTGCCGAGGCAGATATTCCTTTCCGATCGGACGACGCGAGTAGACGTTTCGCGACGTGTAGAAGCCGACGATCCGATGTCATCGATTCTGCGAGGCTTAGTCGCGAAGTTGATGAAGACTGATAGCGGCGACAAGCGAGCGCCAGAACTGCGTGAATTGCTGTTCAGTGCAACGCGTCAGGCGTTTGCGTCCGACGACGCTGACGATTTATCTCTACATAGTGATTGCGGCTACCATCGCATCGAGATCGTACAGATTCTGATCGATCGCCACCTGACGGAGAAAAAACTCACGCCGCAATGGCTGGCCAACCGCGTCGGCGTTTCTTTGCGGACTTTGCAAGGCGACTTCAGTGTACTTGGCACTACCGTCAACTCCCTTATCCGCATGCGCCGCCTCTACTACGCACGCGATCAGCTCAGCCTCGTTCGCAGCGGTAACGATACCACGATCGCCGAGGTCGCATACAATTCCGGTTTCAACGATATTTCTTACTTCAACCGTTGTTTTAGGAAGATATTCTCCTGTACTCCGAAGACCATCGTTCGGCCGGAGAATTCCGTTGGTCTAAGTTGAGGTGCGTGCCTTCAAGCAATGAGATTCTGTAGAATTCGGGCGCGCGTCCGCGCAGCGCCCTGTCGAGTTAGCCTGTGAAGGCCGGGCATTGCGTGTTTGTCCAATTCGGTCTGCGCCAGAATCCAAGACAGGCGGAAGGTAATGCTCTTTCCTAGTTCGAAATCTTTAGGGAGGAGTATCGCTGATGAAACCGTTCGGACTCATCGTAGGTGGCACGTCGGTCGAAGCCGTTCGGTACAGCGAAGTGCGCAATCCTGCTACAGGTGATGTCGTCGGACTTATGCCGCTCGCGAGCCTCGCCGATTTAGACATGGCCGTTCTGGCAGCGACAAGCGCATTCGAAAGCTGGAAGAATGTCCCGGGACCCGACCGGGCCGACGCTTGCCGACGGATAGCCGCCGCGATTGAACACAATGGTGAAGAGCTTGCGAAGCTTCTGACGCTCGAACAGGGCAAGCCGCTGGGTGGCCTTGGATCGCGGTTCGAGATCGGCGGCGCCGTGGCCTGGACGCGCCATACTGCCGAGATCGAATTGCCGGTCGAGGTACTACAGGACAGTCCGGAAGGGCGGGTCGAGCTACACCGCAAACCGATCGGCGTAGTCGGCTCAATTACTCCGTGGAACTGGCCGGTGATGATTGCCTGCTGGCACATCATGCCGGCAGTACGTGCGGGCAACACGGTTATTATCAAGCCGTCACCCAACACCCCGCTGTCCACGATCCGTCTGGTCGAAATCATCAACGAGGTGCTGCCTCCGGGCGTCGTTAACGTCATCACCTGCGAAAATGATGTCGCTGCGGCGATGTCTCGGCACCCAGGAATCGGCAAAATAACCTTCACGGGGTCTATCGCGACCGGCCGAAGAATCATGGAGAGCGCTGCTCCCTCGCTCAAGCGGCTCACGTTGGAGTTGGGCGGCAACGATGCTGGCATCGTTCTTCCGGATGCCGATCCCAAGGCTATCGCCGAAGGCCTGTTCTGGGGATCGTTCATCAATTCGGGTCAGACCTGCGCGTGTCTCAAGCGGCTCTACGTTCACGACAGCATCTATGACGACGTATGCCGCGAGCTCACTGCCTATGCTAGTGCGGTCCCTGTCGGTGACGGCCTGCTGGAAGCGTCGGCGCTTGGCCCACTGCAAAACCGGATGCAGTTCGACATTGTTTCCTCTTACGTCGAGGAAGCCCGCGCCAAGGGCGGGCGAATTCTGCTGGGCGGTAATCCCGACGGAGGACGCGGCTTTTTCTACCCGGTAACCCTTGTCGCCGATGTCGATCATGGTTGCCGACTCGTCGACAATGAACAGTTTGGTCCTGCGCTGCCGATCATCCGTTACCACGACGTCGCGGAAGTCGTCGCGAAAGCCAACGACAGCCCCACGGGTCTTGGCGGGTCGGTTTGGGGTAGCAACCTCGATCAGGCCAAGGCGGTCGCCAGCCAGCTCGAATGCGGAACGGTTTGGATCAACAAGCACGGGGCGATTCAGCCCAATGCTCCCTTCGGAGGGGTCAAGCAATCGGGCTTCGGTGTCGAATTCGGCGCCGAAGGGCTGAAGGAATTCACCACTGCCCAGACTGTGTTCTGCTGACCAAGCAGAGTCTGACGGAAGTTAAGGGTAAGCTTTCCGGGGGAGGGAAATGACGACAGGGTTCGACTACATCGTCGTGGGCGGCGGTTCGGCGGGTTGCGTGCTCGCCGCGCGCCTATCGGAAAATTCGGCCAACAGGGTGTTGCTGATCGAAAGCGGCGGCAAGGATACTAATCGTTACATCCATATCCCGGCCACCTTCTTCAAGGTGATCGAGAAGGGCGTGGACGTCCATTTCTACGCCTCGGAAAACGAGAAGGGGTTGAACGGGCGGCCGTGCATCGTGCCGCAGGGCAATGTTCTGGGCGGTGGCAGTTCGATCAACGCGATGATTTACGTCCGCGGGCAAAGGCAGGACTACGACACCTGGGCGCAAATGGGTTGCCGCCATTGGTCCTACGACAAGGTGTTGCCGGCATTTCGCGCCCTGGAAGGAAATCAGCGCCTTTCAGACGAATTCCATGGTGCAGATGGGCCTTTGAAGGTCTCCGACCGCGGCTACGGACACCCGATTTCTTGGGCCTTCATCCGCGCCGCGCAGGAAGCGGGCCTGCGCTACACGGAAGACTTCAACGGCGCACACCAGGAAGGCGTTGGCTTTTACCAGACCTGCACGCACGAGGGACGCCGCCGGTCGTCCGCCGCGAGCTTTCTGCGCGATGCCGAAGGCCGCGCGAACCTCGCCATACTAACCGGTAGGCGTGTGCACAAAGTGCTTTTCGAGGGCAGGCGCGCGATCGGCATCGTTCTCGAAACCGGCGAGGTCTATAGTGCAGGCCGGGAAGTGATCCTTTCGGCCGGCGCCATTGCTACGCCGAAGATCCTGCAGCTCTCGGGCATCGGTGAAGCCGCCCACCTCAGAGGCCACGGTATCGAGGTGGTCGCGGACCTGCCGGGAGTTGGGGAGAATTACCAGGATCATCTTGAGGCAACGGTTCAAGCCGAGATCAGCATCCTCTCGCTGTTCGGACAGGACAAGGGACTGATCGGTGCGAAGCACATGCTGCAGTACGTGCTGACCAAGACCGGCCTCTTGACATCCAACGTGGTCGAATGCGGCGGCTTCGCCGATACGTCCGGCACCGGCTTGCCTGATGTGCAGTTTCACGTTTTGCCGACTTTTATCGGTTTTGCGGAACGTCAGCAGGAGCCTGGACACGGGATTTCGATCGGACCGTGCTTTCTTCGACCGCAGTCGCGCGGAACCGTCAAGCTGCGCTCGGCCAATCCAAAGGATCCGGCCCTCTTCAACTCTAACGCTCTATCCAACCCCGCGGACGTCGAGACGTTGGTCCGCGGGGTTGAACTGGCCATCAGGATCGTGGAGGCGCCATCGCTTGCGCGCATCGTCAAGCGGCGAGCGCTGCCGAAGCCCGGGGTCGAAAAGGATCCACAAGCTTTGCGGGACTATGTCCGCTCCGTATCCAAGACTGTCTTTCACCCGGCAGGCACGGCGAAGATGGGAGCGCCAGACGATCGCATGGCGGTCGTGGGCGAAGATCTGAAGGTGCGCGGTCTCGAAGGGTTACGCGTGGTCGACGCGTCGGTCATGCCGACGCTCGTCTCGGGCAACACCAATGCGCCCACCATCATGATCGGCGAGCGCGGCGCCCGATTTATTCTGGGCAAGGAAAAGGCGGCTTGAGAGATCCCAGATAATGAGAGATCCCAGATAAAGGATCATTGCAACACGCATCCGGAGGCAGGGCATCCGCATGGTGTCAACGAGCCGATCGCGATTTCCGGCCGCAAAGTGACGGTGAAGTCGGCCTTCGGATTGCGTGCCGGAGTCAGGTGCGGCGGTCGTCCCTACGATTGTGCGGCGCTGACCCTACTCGCCGGAGGCTCCTGCGTGGCGAGCCAACCCGCCAAGGGTCCGTGGGAAAAGACTAGCCATCGTGTCCGGCTTCTATCTGGCGCAAGTAGCTGGCGGCAGCCGATTATTTGACCCGCTTGGCGCAGATCCATATCGTGCGGAAAAACTAACAATGGCGGCAGGCTCTGCCGATACCAAGGGAGGGGAAGGATGCAATTGCATGGAGTATTGCGAAGTGCGCCGGTAACGACCTTCGACACCCGGGTTGTCCCGCCCACCCATCGGATCTCGTATTGGGAGGAACAGTGCGGAGAGTACGTGGTCGGCCTGACTTGCTCGAGCATGGAAGCGGAGGGCCTCCAGGCCAGATTTCAATATGTTGACCTCGGCGCCATCAAGCTTGTTGATATCACCGGGCATCAGCACGTGGTGGAGAGATTGCCTGTCCATTTGAGGACGAGAGAGAAAGACTCGGTATTCCTGACGCTGCTTATGCGCGGTGCTGCGTTCGTAAACCGCGCCAATGAGTGTGTGCTTCTGAACGAGGGCGATGTGGTACTTTACGATACTAACCGCCCGTACATGCATGGCTTCCCTGGATTCATGCGTCACGTCATGTTTGAGGTTTCCGGCAACGAGTTCAGGCAACGCTTTCCGGGTTGGGACCTCCGTGCCGCCCGCCGGTACGACGGGGCCATCGGTGCAGGTCGGCAAATCTCCACGTCGCTGCGGCAAATCATAACGCACTATAGTCCTTTTAGTGGAACGGCGGTCGGCGCCACGGAGATTGAAGAAAAGATCTGGAATGTTTTGCGCATGGCTCAGGGTCTCTCACGAGGCGCGGAGCGGTCAACGTATCACTCCTTGGTAATGGATCGAGTTCACCAATTCATCGCAGCGAATCTCCGAGATCCAAAATTATCGCCTGAGATGATCGCAAAGCACGCCGGCATCAGTGTCCGGCAGCTCAACAGACTTTTTGCCGGGGAGCCAGACACCCTGTTCGCCCACATCTTCGCTATGCGTTTGGATGCGTGCCGCACGGACCTCCGGCGGCGGGATACGGAGCAGGCAAGCGTTTCCGAAATTGCATATAGCTGGGGCTTTCGCAATATCTCGCACTTCTCGCGGAATTTCCGCGAGCGCTTTGGCTGCACGCCGTCGGAATCGAGAGCACGATAGCTACTCGGTGGCTTCAATCGAATCACGAATCGTCGTCCTTGCAAATTGATAGAGCGGCGACTAGTTGGGTGATGAGAGTGCCTGATACGTCAGGTAACGAACCTTATTCCGATAGAAAGTAACAGTGGAAAAAGGAACCTGAACCATCATGATTATGATGAGCTGCTGCTTCGGATCGATGAAGAACGTCGCGCCGGATGAGCCAGTCCAATAAAATGACCCCGTTGATCCGGGCAATGGATTTTGCCCGGTTTCAGTGCGCACCGCGAAACCCAACCCAAAACCTTGCCCCATCGCCGGTGTCGGCGCGATATCTTCAAATAGCCGCGGCGTAATGGCCGAGTATCCGATCCCCGGCTTCAGCGCATTAGACGTCTTCAAGTTGATGGTTGACTGCGAAAGCAGGTTCGTGGTGCCGAGTTTGCCACCGTGCAACAGCATCTCGCAAAAGAGAAGGTAGTCGGACGCGGTAGACACACCGCCACTGCCGCCAGAGAACAACTTCGGCTTCTGCGTCGCGTCGAACATCGGAGGCCGCTTTCCGGTCGCCGAATCAATCTGCGGCTGTGCGAGCCGGTCGCGATCGGTCTCACGCACGTAAAAGCCTGTCGAAGACATGCCAAGGGGCTTTGTGATGCGCTCTTCGATGAAGCGGTCTAGGTCCATTCCAGAGACGACTTCGATGATCCGGCCGAGGACATCGACCCCCGCGCTATATTCCCAAACCTCGCCCGGCTGGTTGGCAAGGGGGAGCTTGGAGATCTTCGTTACCATCTCGGCCAGTGTTGTATTGCGATCGAGAACGTTTGCTTCCCGATAGGCATCCGAGACTGAGCCGTTGCCAACAGGAGGCGGATAAACGAGACCGGCAGTGTGGCGAAGAAGGTCCTGAACCGTCATCGGCCGCGTCTGAGGCTGCATGATAGCTTCCTTCTTGCCGGTGGCAGGATCGATCTGTTCGACACGAACCTGCAGATCCTTAAATTCCGGAAGGTAGTTCGACACTGGCGCACCGATATCCAGTTTGCCCTCCTCGACCAGCATCATGGCAGCTGCGCTGACGATCGGCTTGGTCATAGAGGCAATCCGGAAGATCGAATCCGTGGTCATTGCGGTCTTCTGCTCGCGGTCCCGAAACCCGAAGGCTCGGAAGTAGGCGACCTTGTCCTTGCGCGCGATCAGCACAACTGCTCCGGGAAGTTGCCCGCTATCGACATAGCCCTGGAAGGCCCGCGTCATTCGGTCCAGGCGGTCGGAATCAAATCCAAGCTTTCCGGTATCGCTCTCGGATTTCAACTGTTGAGCAAAAGCAGCGGCTGGAACGACTGCAGCCAACAAAGCGATGGCAAGTTGTCCATATAATTTCATGACGTTTCCCCTTCTATCGAATGCTTCACTTCAGCCGCGGCCCTATGGCCTAACCAGGACCTTCACATCTACTGTCTCCCGCGCCAGTCGGCCGAACCCTTCTTCCACGACCGCTTCCAGCGAGACCTGGCGCGTCACGATCTTGGACGGATCGAAAAGGCCGTTCGCCACCATCTCGATGAGATCCGGGAAAACATGGCGGTAACCGAGGCTTGAAATCAGATTGATCTCGCGGTTCACGAGACTGAATGCATCGATTGTCGGTCGATGACTGAAAAGTCCCACCAGAACCAGCCGACCTCCCTTCCGGACAGAGGCGTAGGCATCGTCAAGGGCCGCCTGCGCGCCGACGGCTTCGAAAGCGATATCGACCTCGCCAACGGCGTCGGCCAGCGTTTCCGTTTGGGCGTTCACCGTGTGAGTGGCGCCAAGCGCCAAAGCACGCGCGAGACGTTCGTCCGACAGGTCACTCACAGCAATCTGGCGCGCACCCGCTATTCGGGCCAGTTGGACGATAAGGAGTCCAATTGGACCTGCTCCCGCGACGGCACACCGCATCCCCGCGGAAAGCCCCCCTTGTCGGATCGCATGAAGCGCTACCGCCGCAGGTTCCAGCATCGCGGCCTGCTCGAAGCTCACTTGATCAGGCAGCGAGTGGGCCATGTACGCAGGCACAACCGCCTCTTCAGCCATCCCACCATCGCCCATAAGCCCGGCAAAGCCCATGAAGCGGCATTGATTGTATTCTCCTCTCAGACAAGCCGCACAGCGCCCGCAGCGGTATTCCGGCTCAACGACCACGCGTTGCCCGCTGCGAACAGTCGATACGTCGGGAGCAAGTTCAACCACGGTGCCGCAGAACTCGTGGCCTATGACGAGTGGCGCACGCCGTCCCGACAACGGATGTACGGCTACCGTGGGAATCGCATGCGGACCGTTTACATACTCATGCACATCGCTGCCACAGATGCCGCATGCCGCCACCCGGATGCGGATTTCGCCCGGTGCGAGCGGCATGCGTGACCTGGACTCGATCCGGATGTCGCGCGCGCCGTGCCAGACCGCGGCCACGAAGTGCTGATGGTCCAAGGTGCTTCTCACCGAAAGAGGCGATCGATGTAGTCCGCGCCGATGCCTACCTTGTCGTAGTGTTTCCGAGCGAGATCGATGTAGTCGTGCACATCGAAAGTGCCGGTACACTCGCCATTCTCGTCCAACCAGATCAGCGGACCGGTGACATTGAAGTGGACGCGCATGGGCTCATCGCTCTCATAAGCAACGAGCGTGTGCCCTTCACCAGGAGTTTCGTAGACGAAGTCTCCGGCTGTCGCAGTCCAGTCATGTTCAAGATATCCCCACTTCCCAGAGATGGTGTAGGCGAAGACTTCGTGTGGATGATAATGGCGGTTCACAAGGCCCGCCTTCTTTGCATACAGAATGTCGCACCATTTGTTCTTGCTCGGCGAAATCCAGAGCGGACGAGTGAACACGGTCTCGGTAAGAGGCACGTAATACCGCTCGTCCTCTATTGGCGCGTTCTTGATATAGATTTCGGGCTGCGCGTCCGGCCGAAAGACATTCGTGATCGGCTTGAGTTCTCGCCAGAATTCGTTCGTTGGAGCTTCGGGCATACTCTTCTCCGCGTGATTTAAAGCTTGGATGCCAGTCAGATTAGCAGGTCATCGGACCCGCATTTGTCCCAGAGGGACGTTCTGCTTTGGCAGGAAGGACAAAGCAGTATCTACGTCGCGACGAGCGTTACAGCCTGCGCTAGTGTGCCCTTGGCCTCATCGACAGATCATCGGCGTATAACGCTGGGCTCGAATGGGTGGTCATCGACAGGGAGGATCACGATGAAGAATATTGGAGAACGGCGGATATCACGCCGGACGGCGCTGGTGGGGCTCGGCTCGACCGCCGGCGCGCTCGCAGCTCCATCGATCTTGCGGGCACAGTCCTCCGCTACTATCCGCATCGGTTACGTAAGCCCTCAAACCGGGCAACTCGGCCAATTCGGCGAAACGGATGCCTACTCGCTGTCGTGGATCCGGAAATATCTGGCAAACGGAATAAAGATCAAGGATCGAACGTACCAGATCCAGATTCTCGATCGGGACGCGCAGTCTAACCCGAACAGAGCCGCGGAACTCGCTGGTGAGCTAATCCAGAACAAGGAGGTGCACCTGATCGTGCCGGCGTCGACGACGGACGTCACTTTGCCGGTGTCGGAGCAAGCGGAGTTATTCGGGACTCCCTGCATCTCATCAACCGCGCCATGGCAGGCCGTAGTCATGCCTCGCGGCGGCGGCAAGGCTCCCTTCAAGTGGACCTATCACTTCTTTTGGGGTCTAGAGGACATCATCGGTTCGTATGTCAATGTGTGGAAGTCGGCGAACTCCAACCGCAAGGTAGGTCTGCTGCTGCCTAAGAATACGGATGGGGAAGTGTGGGGAGACGAGAACATCGGCTTTCCGCCCGCGCTACGCAAGGCCGGCTTCGAAGTCATCGTCCCGAGCAAGTTTGAACCTCGCACCAACGACTTCACCGCACAGATATCGGCCTTTAAGGCGGCTGGATGCGAAATTCTCGGCGGCCTCGTTTTTCCGGGCGATCTGCGCACATGTATAATCCAGTGCTCGCAGCAGAACTTCCGTCCTCCCATCGTTACCGTCGCCGCCGGCCTGCTTTTCCCGTCCGCGGTCGAGGCATTGGGCTCTCTTGGAGAGGGCATGAGCACCGAAGTCTGGTGGACCCCCTCGTTTCCTTATCCCTCGTCACTGACGGGTGAGAGCTCTGCCCAGATCGCAGCAGCTTGGGAAGGCTCGACCGGCAAGCAGTGGACGCAACCGCTTGGCTACTCGCATGCTATCTGGGAAACCATCCTCGATACCCTCAAGCGCGCTACTGACCCACTCGATCGCGCTGCTATCCGCGACGCATTGAAGGCGACCGACCTGCAAACGCTTGTTGGACGCGTGAAGTTTGGTGATGGGCCCCATCCGAATGTCTCCAAGACGCCCATATTGGGAGGCCAGTGGGTCAAAGGAACGAAGCGGCCCTTCGACCTCAAGATCGTGGAGACTGCACTTTATCCAATCATGAAAGCCGAGAAATCACTGGAGCCGTTGCCTTGGAAGGGGTGACGACGAAGGTTTCGGAGCACCGCGGTAATGCGGTCCTCCTTTCGGCGCGAGGCCTCTCGAAGTCGTTCGGGGCGTTAAGGGTCGTGACAGATCTCGATTTCGAGGTGGCGGATCGAGAACTGGTTGGTGTGCTCGGGCCTAATGGCGCTGGCAAGACGACCTTGTTCAACTTGATAAGCGGCGATCAGCGGGCCGATACGGGTCACCTCCTGCTGGGAGGTCAAAGCCTGGCGGGAGTTCCTCCCCACATCAGGGCGCGCCGCGGAATAGGGCGCACCTACCAGATACCACGCCCCTATGCGGGGATGACGACGTTCGAAAACCTGCTCGTTGCAGCAATGTTCGCGGGTGGACGAAGCGAACGAGCTGCGTATGCGGAATGCGCGGAGATACTTGACGAATGCGGACTTTCGGAACGTGAAAACCAGCCGGCGGGCTCTCTGACGCTTCTCAACCGCAAGCGCCTTGAACTGGCGCGCGCGCTCGCGGGCAAGCCGCGATTGCTGCTGCTGGACGAAATCGCGGGCGGGCTTACCGAAGAGGAATCCGGACAACTCGTCGCGCTGGTCCGTCGCATCCGCGATCGCGGGATGACGATTGTCTGGATCGAGCATGTCCTGCACGCGATCATGTCCGTCGCGGACCGTATCATTGTCCTCAACTTCGGCCAGAAGATCGCTGACGGCGCTCCGAGCGACGTCATCACCGATCCCGAAGTACGCCGGGTGTATATGGGCATCGAGGCATGACCCGCCCTATTTTGGATGTGCGCGGCGCAAGCGGCGGCTACGGCGATTTCCAGGCCTTGTTTTCAGTCGACTTCGAGATTGCGCCCGGCGAGGTCGTCGCGCTGATTGGTGCCAACGGAGCTGGCAAGTCGACCTTGCTCAAAACTGTTGCAGGACTCCTGCCGGTTCGCGAAGGCAGTGTTGCCTTCGATGGAGAAGACATCTCGAATGTCCCCGCTCACAAGCTGGTCCGGAAGGGACTAGCCTTGGTCCCTGAGGGCCGTCGGCTTTTCGCCGGGATGAGTGTCGAAGACAACCTTCGCGTAGCCCTCGATCGGGCGTCCATGCCCGTGGCGCACGAGGGACGTTGGACGGTGGAGAGGTTATTCGCCTTGTTCCCTGTCCTTGCCGAGAAGCGACGAACAGACGTAGAGCGGCTTTCCGGGGGACAGCAGCAGTTGGTAGCGATTGGGCGGGCCCTCATGACCCAACCGCGCCTGCTGCTCTGCGATGAGATATCGCTCGGCCTCGCCCCGAAAGTTATACGGGAAATCTACGACCGGCTGCCCGAAATCCGGTCGACGGGCACCGCGATTGTCCTGGTCGAACAGGACATTGCCTTGGCCGCGGCTTCCGCCGACCGCATCTACTGCCTGCTCGAAGGACGCATCACGCTGACCGGCAAGGCGTCCGAGATCAGTCGCGAACAAATCGCGGCAGCATATTTCGGAGTCCACAAATGAACTGGGTCGATGCCTTTATACAAGGGCTGCTGCTGGGCGGACTGTACGCGCAGTATGCCATCGGCATGGCCCTCATGTTTGGAGTCATGCGGATCGTCAACATCGCCCACGGCGATCTCGTCATCCTGCTAGGCCTGACCGGTATTGCGATTGCCGCCTTGACGGGGGCTGAATCCGGACTGGTAGCGTTTCTTCTTGTGCCTCTCGGAGCAGTCATCGGCTGGCTGCTTCAGCGTGGCATCCTCAATCGGGTCGTCGGCGCCGATCCTCTGCCGTCTCTTATCGCCACCTTCGGTCTATCCATAGCGCTCCAGAATCTGATGCTCCAGATCTGGTCGGCCGATCCACGTTCAATGTCTGCCGGATCGATCGGCACGATGGCTGTTCCGGTCGGCCCAATCTACGTTGGCGTGCTGCCTGCGATCATCTTCGTCAGCGCTATAATCCTGACAGCCGGTCTTCACGGGCTTCTGAGGCATACGAGTTTCGGGCGCGCGCTCCGGGCAACCGCTGCCGACCGGGAAGCGGCAGCGCTTTCCGGCGTCGACACAAAAGGCGCATACGCATTGGCGACCGCGATCGCTGTAGCGATCCTCGGTCTCGCTGCAGTTTTTCAAGCGACTCGGACCAGCATTGCGCCCGCCGACGGCGGTTCTCAGCTCCTCTTCGCCTTTGAAGCGGTGATTATCGGCGGCATGGGTTCGATCTGGGGCGCATTTTGTGGTGCCTTGGTTCTCGGGGTGGCGCAGGTCGTCGGCTCTCGACTAGATCCCGGATGGGGGATTCTTCTTGGTCACATTGTCTTTCTGGTGGTTCTTGCGACACGTCCGCAAGGTCTCGGAGTGAGCTCGAGAGGAGCGGCATGAGCGGAGGCATGATCAATGTTGAGCGACAGACCTTTTCCGGGAGGATTGCCCTTACGGTCGGCGTAATCCTTCTCCTCACTCTTCCGTCGATGCCCTTCTGGGCCAGCTCCGGGCACATCCGCTGGGCCGTCGAGCTGAGCTGTCTGATCGCTATCGCGCAGATGTGGAATTTGCTTGCCGGGTATGGAGGCATGGTCTCTGTGGGACAACAGGCATTCATAGGTTGCGGGGGCTACGCGCTTTTCATTCTCGCCGGCAACCTCGGCGTCAACCCGTTCCTGGCCGTTCCGCTCAGTGTTGTTGTTCCGGTGTTAGTCGCTATCCCGGTTTATTATCTCCTTCAGAGGCTCGACGGACCCTATTTTGCGATCGGCACTTGGGTCGTGGCAGAGGCGCTCCGCCTCCTCGTTTCCAACATCGCCTACGTCAAGCGCGGTTCCGGATTGTCGCTGAGTGTGATGGCTCAATTTTCGCCGCATGAGCGGGAAATCGGCCTGACCGTCTTGAGCGCCTGCCTGCTTCTTGCGACGGTCGGCGGAACGTACGTGCTCCTGCGCTCACGTTACGGTCTGGCGCTCACGGCAATGCGCGACGATTCCGTGGCCGCTTCCAGTCAGGGAGTGGACGTTGCGAAGATGCGCTTCATCGTATTCCTCCTTTCGGCGGCTGGAACGGGTCTGGCCGGCGCTGTCTATTTCATGGCGCAGCTTCGCATCACACCTTCTTCGGGCTTCGACCCCAACTGGTCCTCGATCTGCATCTTTATCGTCATGGTCGGCGGCATCGGGCGCCTCGAAGGCCCGATCATTGGAGCGCTGCTGTATTTTTTTGCGACCCGCTTCTTCGGAGAGTACGGCGCCGCCTACCTCGTCGCTCTCGGGATCCTGACGCTACTCGTTGCCTTGCACGCTCCTGGGGGCATCTGGAACATCCTCACTCGCGTCAAGGACTGGCCGTGGTTTCCCGTGAGGCGGACCTTGGCGAGATGGTAATGGAACGTATATCGGAATGTGACTATCAGCGGAGCCCCCGCGTCGCGATCGGTGGCAAGCGCCACGCGATTGGCCGCACATCTTCGAACCGACGGTATTGGTGCAGGAGACAGCGGACACGTGATCTTCCGCGAGAGAAGACCTTTGGTCCTGTCGCGCCGGTTTTCCGGTTCAGGACCGAAGGGGAGGTGGTCGAGGGGTTCTTTTCCACGATTACACGTCGGAAAATTCGGCGTGGCGTTTTCAAATCCGTCGCCGATCTCGGAGGCCATCAACCGCTACATCAAGGCGCACAACAAAACGTCCAAGCCGTTCGAGTGGAGCGCATCGCCCGCGTCGATCTTCAAAAGCTCGCCCAAATCCCTGAACCATCCGAATGGGTCACTGGAATAGTGATCAAAATCACCATGCTTGGTACCCACCGGCAGAATGGCGTGAACCGCCCAACGTCGGACGCTCAGCTTGACGACACACGAGCCCGAAGGCGGTTGTCATTTGGGTCATCGGTGCGTTATGCCGAAGACGGCAGGCCTAGACGAGTCCGTTTCGGCCACTACATTGCGGCTTGGCATGTAAGGAGACAAGTATGGCTGACGCAGTGAAAGACGAACTTGCAGCGATCGAGGCGACAGCGGTTTCCTACCTGACCGCGTTCAATCGTGGCGACGTCGATGGGGTGTTGGCGGCCTATGCCGATGACGGCGTATTGATGGGTCCTGGTAAGCCAGCGGCAGTAGGCAAGGGAAGCCTTGCTATGGTTTACCCAGGCATATTCGAGGCAGCGAGCTTCGACATGAATTACGAGATTAAAGAGGTTGTTCAAACTGGCGCCGAATGGGGCTTTGTCCGAACGGCCACAGAAGGTACGGTAACCAACAAGGCAACAGGCCTCGCTACCCCTGCGACCTATCACGAGTTGTTTTTGCTTCGTAGATCGGCGGTAGGCGCGTGGCAGATTGCGCGATACTGCACCTCCAAAATCAGCTGATTAATCTGTCGCGCACAGGGCTGAACGACCGCCATCCGTTAGAAGCCGATCGTTCAGCCCGCCACACGTTCACTCGAACAAATAACTCGCCTTTGTAAGCCGCAACCCTAAACCGAACACATCGCTGCGGGCCAAGCCCAGTAGCGCGATCTTCCCCGGGTGCAGCAGGGTTTCGCGATGTCGGCTATTGCCATCTGCCTCGCCGGAAGCGGACCGTCTGCAATCCACCAGACCCGGGCGTTCGCGATTGTTCGATCGCGGGTACCAAGCGTGTGATTTTGATCACGGAGGCGGCCGCCCGCGTCGATCTTCAAAAAGCTCGCCCAAATCCCTGAATCATCCGAATGAGTCACTGCACTAGCATCTCCTGCTTGGTAATTCATACAGCTCATTTAAGCCACGCATTGAAGTTCTGCGCTGTCGCTATCGGAAATTGGTCCCGGCCGCCGGCGGACGGCCGTGGACCTCTCGATCGTGGCTTCGCTAACCCGCTCTTCATGAAGACCAGAGATGACGAGCACTCAGGACAGCAGCTGCCGTGCCACAATCAGGCGGTGAATCTGGTTGGTGCCTTCGAAGATCTGATTGATCTTCGCGTCGCGCATGAAACGCTCGACCGGAAAATCCTTCATGTATCCGGCGCCGCCGAAGATCTGCACGGCGTCGGTCGTGACCTTCATGGCCATGTCGCTGGCGAAGCATTTCGCCATCGAGGCCTTGGCCGAGAACGCCCGGAAGGCGGCATCGGACTCGAATCCAGCGTCCGCGATGCTGGCGCAGTCGTAGACCAGCGAACGGGCGGCTTCGATCTGAATCGCCATGTCCGCCAGCATGAACTGCAGGCCCTGGAATTCGGCGATCGCCTTGCCGAACTGTCGCCGCTCCTTGGCGTAATTGACGGCAGCGTCGAGCGCACCTTGGGCGAGGCCGACCGAAACCGCGCCAATGGTCGGCCGGTTCATGTCGAGAATGCGCATCGAGATCTTGAAGCCATCGCCTTCCTCGCCGACCCGGTTTTCAACCGGCACCTTTACATTTTCCAGATAGACTGGAGCATTCGGGATACCGTTGAGGCCGAGCTTGCGCTCGTTTTGGCCGATGGTAATGCCCGATGTCTTGGCATCCACGATGAACGCGCTGAGATTGCGGGTGCCTCCGCTGATGTCGCCGACACGCGCGAACACCATGATGTAGTCGGCCACCGGGGCGAAGGTGATGAAGCACTTCTCGCCGTTCAGGATGTAGGAGCCGTTATTGTCGCGAATGGCGCGCGTCTTCATGCTGCCGACGTCGGAGCCGGATTGCGGTTCGGTGATGGCGACCGCCGTCATCATCCGTCCCTTGGCAACTTCCGGGAAAAATCGCTGACGTTGCTCCTCGTTGCCGAATTGCATCAGCGGCACGATCATGGCGATGCCGTTCTGTCCGCTGATCAGGGCGATCGATTCCGACACCTTGGCGAATTCTTCCGCCGCGATGCAGACCGTGGTCAGGTTTGCGCCAGGGCCGCCATACTCTTCGGGAAGCCGAAGCTGCAGTAATCCCATATCGCCGAATTTCGGAACCAGTTCGGCCGGGAAGCGATCGTTGCGATCGACTTCATCAGCAATAGGGACAACCTCCTTGTCGATGAACCGCTTCAAGGTGTCACGAAACGCGATCTGGTCTTCGGTGAACTGCATGTCGGGTATCCATCAGCCTGCTGCGTGAGGGGTTGTTTATTTTGCGGAAGCCGAAGTCGCAGGTTCGTTGAGGAGCTTCCAGGATGTTCCGTCGAACTTCGCCATGCGAAGCGACTGATAGGGTGTGTAGTCCTCGGGCGAGGTGCTGAGCTCAATTCCGGGCAGCATCATCTTGAAGTGCTTTCCCTTCATGTTGGTCGCCTGTTTCAGCAGGTTCTCCCGTGTCAGATCGTCTCCGCAGCGCATCAGCGCATCGACGATCCCCTGCGAGATGATGTAGCCGGAGAGCGCGACGAAATCGCCGGGATTGTCGTTCGGCACCCAGTTCTTCATGAACTCGACGTATTCCTTCACCTCGGCGTCGTCGGTCCAGGCGGGATCGCCGGCCTGCTTGGTGAACTGCGTCGTCATGATGCCTTGCGCATTGGCCAAACCGGCCGGTTCCAGCACCGTCTTGACGGAGTTGGTCGGGCTTGCGAGGAACTGCAGCGGGCTCCAGCCCATCTCCTTCACCTTGCGCAACCCTTGCGCGGTGAACTTCGGCGTGGAGAAATACAGCAGGACGTCGGCGCCGGAGTCCTTCAAGCGGACGATCTGGGAATCGATGGTCGGTTCGGTTATTTCGTAGGCAATCTCGGCCACAATCCTGGTCTTGTCTCCGAGCGAAGCCTTCAGCCCGGTCAGGAAGTCCTTTCCAAAGTCATCGTTTTGGTAGAGCACGCCGACCTTGGCGTCCGGCTTGGTCTTCAGGATGTATTGTCCGAACGTTCTGCCTTCCATCTCGAAGCCCGGATACATCGGGACGCTCCAGGGGAAGTTCTTCGGGTCGGCGAAGCGACGCCCGCCCGCTGAAATGAAGATATGCGGCACCTTGGTCCCGTTGAGATATTTCTGGATAGCAACGTTCGGCGTGGTGCCCACCGTGCCGACGTCAGCCAGCACGCCGTCATCCTCGACCAGCTTGCGGGTCTGTTCGATGGCCTTGGGAGGACTGAAGGCGTTGTCGAGCGAGATCAGCTTGATCTTGCGACCGTTAATTCCACCTGATGCGTTGACCATCTCGAAATAGCCGGTCATCAGCCTGCCGTAGCTCGAGAAGGCCGACGCCGGACCGCTATAAGGCACGGTCTGGCCGAGCTTGATTTCCGTATCGGTGACCCCCGGTCCATATTTCGTCTCGGCGGCGAACGCGCCGCCGATGGTCGAAAGCGCCATCGCAGCGATTGCGGCCGTCAGTCCAAATGTCCGGATCATTGTTCCCTCTCGATCTTCCTTTGAAAATTCACGTTTGTCAGTTGCCATCTCAGCTTCCGGTCGCGCCGATTGCGACCTCGGGCAGTCCGAGCGCGCCATAGGCGCCGGCCGAAATGGCATCGCGCAGCTCGGCCTTGCGAATCTTGCCGGTCGCTGTCATCGGCAGCGCGGTGACGAAGATAACGTCATCCGGGAGCCACCATTTTGGCAGCCGTGCCGCGAGATGCTCGATCAATTGTTCGCGCGAGGCCGAGCAGCCCGACTTCAGGGTGGCGAACAGCAGCGGGCGTTCCTGCCATCGCGGATGCGAGACGCCGACCACCGCGGCCAGCGCCAGCGCCGGATGCTCCATCGCCGCCGACTCTACGGTAACACTGCTGATCCACTCGCCGCCGGACTTGATGACGTCCTTTGAACGGTCGACGATTTCGATGGTGCCATCCCGGTGAATGCGCGCGACGTCGCCGGTGCTCAGCCAGTCTGTCGAAGCCGTTTCCTCGTGGCGGTAGTAACCAGACGCGATGCAGGGACCGCGCGCTTCCAGATGTCCCTGGGTTGTGCCGTCATGCGGCAGTGGCACGCCGTCGTCGCCGACGATGCGCAACTCGGTGCCGAAACCCATGCGGCCCTGCCGCAGCTTGCGTTCAAGCTGTTCTTCCCGGGTCTGTTGGGAAGAGCCGGGGGCAGGGGTCGACCGCACGCCACCGGCGGCTTCCGTCATGCCCCACACCTGTCCAACCGAGATTCCGTGGCTCTCCAGATCCTCGACTAGCGGCTTCGGCGCCTTGGTGCCGGCGACGAGGGCTGCGCGCAGTGAGGGGATCTTGAATCCGGTCTCCTTGAGGTATTGAACGATGCCGAGCCAGACGGTCGGCACCGCTGCGCACGCGGTCACGCCTTCGGCGGCAATCAACTCGCACAGCATCGAAGGTTCGAAGTTCCGGCCCGGAAGTACCAGCTTCTGGCCGTTCATCGGCGCCGTGAACGGCATCATCCAGCCATTGGCGTGGAACAGCGGCGCGATTGGCATCACCGCCTCGAGCTCGCCGGGCCGGAACACGCCGACCATGTCGGCCGTGCTCATGTACAGCGACGCCAGCACGATCGAGCGATGCGAGTATACGATTCCCTTGGGATCGCCAGTGGTGCCGGAGGTGTAACAGATGATGCTGGCCGAGCGTTCATCGAAAGAAGGCCATTGATGGTCGTCCCGCTGCGCCTTCAGGAGCCCTTCGTAGGAAATGATGTTGGCCAGTGAGCTGTCCGGCAGCTCCTCGCTGGCGTCCATGAACAGCCAGCCCTTGACCGATGTCAAATGCGGCGCCAGCGCTTCCGCCAGCTTCAGTGTCGCCGCATCGATGAAGATCCACTGGTCCTCGGCGTGATTGATGATCCGGACCAGCGTGTCCTCAAACAGCCGGGGATTGATGGTGTGAAGGACCAGCCCCTCGCCGGTGACGCCGTAAAACAGTTCGAAATGATGATGGGTGTTCCATGCCAGCGATCCCAGCCGATCGCCGCGCGAGAGGCCGAAGGTGTCGAGTGCGGCTGACAGCCGCAGACAGCGTTGCTTCGCGGCGGAATAGCAGGTGCGGTGGATGCTGCCGTCGACGTTGCGCGAAACGATTTCCGTTTCACCATGCGCGGTCGCGGCGTAGCGAAGAATATCCGTCGTCAGCAACGGTGTATCCATCATCAAGCCGAGCATGACGGATGTCCTCCCTGGTTACTCCGAACGCCCGCCCATTTTTGATGGGTCTGTTGGCGTGTCAGAAAAATGCTAACAGTCGTGAACCAAACGTACAAGCAGTCTAGCCGGTTTTATATCTGGACCGATCCCGACACGCTTGTCAGGATCGTGGACGCGGGATTATTCTGCTGCGACTCGAAAGCGGCTGTTTTCGAGATCGGGCTCCAGACGGGCTTTCTCGGCCAGGGCGTTGGCGATGCTCTGCTCTTTGATGTGGCCATAGCCGCGGATCATTTCCGGCAGTCGGGCCAGCCTGGCGAGGAGCGGGATACCCCGCGCTTTCACGGCCATAATGTGCTGCTCGATCATCGCGAAGTAATCGTCGATCAGCTTCCGTTCCGCTCGGCGCTCGGCGGTATATCCAAAGGGATCGAACGCGGTGCCGCGAAGGAATTTCAGCCGTGCCAGCAGCCGGAAAACGTGGATTATCCAGCCGCCATACTCTTTCTTTTGCAGATGGCCCGTCACCTTGTCACGGCGCGCCAGCAGCGGCGCGGCCAGATGGAATTTGAGGCGGACGTCGCCCTCGAATTTGTCGCCCAAACGGGCGACGAAAGCGCCGTCGGTATAGAGCCGAGCCACCTCGTACTCGTCCTTGTAGGCCATCAGCTTGAATAGGTTCTTTGCCACCGCTTCGGTGAGTTCGCTGGAGCCCGGCGACGCCTCGGCCTCAGCGCTGCGAACCCTCGTCACCGCCGTGAGATAACGGTCGGCATAGGCCCGATTCTGATATTCGCTCAGGAATTTTGCCCGATAGGCGATTGTTTCGTCGAGGGTTCGCGTGGTCGTCGCCGCGCGGGCCCGGAACTGGGTGACGCTGCGAACGCGTGCGAGGTCGTGCGCGGCCAGCCGACCCCACGCAAACGCCTGCTTGTTCATTTCGACCGCGGCGCCATTGATCTCGATGGCTCTCAGGATGCCTTCCAGCGAAAGCGGAATCGCCCCTTTCTGGAACGCAAGCCCGAGCATGAAGGCATTGGTCGCGATGCTGTCGCCCATCAGGGCTGACGCGATGCCGGTGGCGTCGATGATGTCGAGGTTGTTGTCGCCGACGGCACTGCGAAGCGCATCCTGCATGGCGTTCATTTCGAAGTCGATGTCGGGATTCATCACGAAACTGGCGGTGGGCTGCAAGTCGGCGTTGACGATGGCGAGCGTCACGCCGCGCTCGACACGGCTTAGCGCCGTCGGATTGGCCGATACCACGATATCGCAGCCAAGAATGAGGTCGGCGCCGCCCGACGCGATGCGGACGGTCGAGATATCCTCCGGACTGGGAGCGATCCGCACATGGCTCATGACCGCGCCGTTCTTCTGCGCAAGGCCCGTGAAGTCGAGCGCGGAACAGCCGTGGCCGTCGAGATGCGCGGCCATCCCGAGCAGCGCGCCGATCGTGATGACGCCGGTGCCGCCGATGCCGGTGACGAGGATGTTGTAGGGTGCTTCCAGTTGGCGTTGCGGCGGCAATGGCAGGTCGGCGAACAGCTGGCCTGAATCGACGGACGAGGTCTGGGCTTGCTTGAGCGTGCCGCCATGGACGGTGACAAAACTCGGGCAAAATCCCTCGACGCAGGAATAGTCCTTGTTGCAGTTCGACTGGTCGATCTGGCGCTTGCGGCCGAATTCGGTATCCAGCGGCTGCACCGAGACGCAGTTCGAGGCCTGCGAGCAGTCGCCGCAGCCTTCACATACGAGGTCGTTGATGAAGACGCGCTTGGGCGGATCGGGATACAGCCCGCGCTTGCGGCGGCGGCGCTTTTCGGCCGCGCAGGTCTGGTCGTAGACCAGGACAGAAAGCCCCTTGACCTCGCGCAACTCGCGCTGGACCTGGTCCATATCGCGGCGATGATGGACGGTGGCGCCGGCCGGGAAATAGCTCTTGTTCGGATATTTGCCGGGATCGTCTGACACAATGGCGAGGCGTTTGGCGCCTTCGGCCCAGACCTGATGGGCAATCTGCGAGACGGTTAGTCCACCCTCGGCCGGCTGGCCGCCGGTCATCGCGACGGCGTCATTGTAGAGAATCTTGTAGGTGATGTTGACGCCGGCGGCGGCCGCGGCCCGCAACGCCAGCAATCCGGAATGCGTATAGGTGCCGTCGCCGAGGTTCTGAAAGATGTGGGGTTCCGTCGTGAAGGGCGCCTGACCGATCCAGCTCACGCCCTCAGCGCCCA
Organism: Bradyrhizobium sp. 23; assembly: GCF_023073295.1. Classification (NCBI taxonomy): domain Bacteria; kingdom Pseudomonadati; phylum Pseudomonadota; class Alphaproteobacteria; order Hyphomicrobiales; family Nitrobacteraceae; genus Bradyrhizobium; species Bradyrhizobium sp. 23. Next base: position 21,916 of record NZ_JADPJF010000158.1, read on the forward strand.
TATGCGATATTAGCGCGGTGCGCCGGCTTGGCACCGAGAGCGCCATGCCGTGACAGCCGATGCCCGCCATGGCGCGGCTGCCTTCCGGAATCTTGGTCGAGGTGTTGTGCGGACAGCCGGAGCAGAAATAGGGCGTCCGCTGCAGCGCCATTGGGGCATGCGCGGTCGCCGGATGTTCAAATGCTTCCAGCCGCGCCAGCCGCTGTTCCAGCGCCGGGCTTTGATGACCAAGCCGGCGCAGCCGGGCGACCAGTGCGGCGGCAACCATGGTCGGCGTCAGTTCGCCCTCGCTCGGTAGCAACACCGCGCCGCGCTCGTCGCGTTTGCCGACCACGGACGGGCGCTTCGAGGCATCCATGTTGTAGAGAATCCGCACCAGCTGGTCTTCGATGAAGCCGCGCTTTTCCTCGACCACCAGCACGTCCTGCAGCCCTTCGGCAAAACGCCTCGCGCCGCTCTCTTCCAGCGGCCAGGTCATCGCGATCTTGTAGATACGCAGGCCAAGGTCTTGCGCGTCCCGCTCAGTGATGCCGAGGTCCGCCAGCGCCTGCCGCAAATCGAGATAGGCTTTGCCGGTGGCAGCGATGCCGAGCCGCGCCGGCTTGCTGTCGAGTACCACGCGGTCGAGCTGGTTGGCGCGGGCGAAGGCGGCAACCGCATCCATCTTCGGGCCGTGCAGCCGTCGCTCCTGTTCCAACGGGGCGTCGGGCCATCGGATATTCAATCCGCCCGGCGGCATTTCGAAGTCGGTCGGCAGCACCACCTGGATGCGCGACGGGTCACTGTAGATCGATGCGGAACTCTCGACCGTCTCCGAGATCGCCTTGAAGCCGACCCAGCAGCCGGAAAATCGCGAAAGCGCAAAGCCGTAAAGGCCGAGATCGAGATAATCCTGCAGCGTTGCCGGGTTGAACACCGGCATCAATGCTGCGGCGAACACTTGATCGCTCTGGTGCGCCAGTGTCGAGGACTGGCAGCCATGATCATCGCCGGCGAGCGCAATCACGCCGCCGTTGCGCGATGTGCCGGCCGAGTTGGCATGCTTGAGCGCGTCGACCGAGCGGTCGACGCCGGGGCCCTTGCCGTACCAGATCCCGAACACGCCATCGACCTTGGCGCCCGGAAACATCCCGACCTGCTGGCTGCCCCACACCGCGGTCGCCGCCAGATCCTCGTTCAGCCCGGGGACGAAGGCGATGTCCTGCGATTGCAGGAACGACTTCGCTTTCCACAAGGCGCTGTCGTACATGCCGAGCGGTGACCCCCGATATCCTGAAATGAATCCGGCGGTGTTGAGATTCTGCAGCCGGTCGCGTTCGCGCTGCAGCATAGGCAGTCGCACCAGCGCCTGGATCCCGGAAAGATAGATTCGCTTGCTGTCGAGACGGTACTTGTCGTCCAACCCGATCTGCATCAGCGTCATCTTGTGGCTCCGTTGAAAGGCTTTGACGGGCTGGAGGGAGGGCCGGCTTGTTGCTTGTTCATTATGGGCGGCTATTCGCAGGGCGCTGACAGGCCATCGACGTCAAGCAGATCGATGCGGTCAACCAGTGAAAACGATGTGTCGCCAATGTCAATTTCGGTGAAGAAGTTCATCGGATCGGCATGCCCGCAGATCACGTCGGCGAAGTGCCATGCGGCAGATCCGACCGCCTTGCCGTCCGCTATGATCTCCAGCCTGACCGGGTGATTGGCGCCGACGCCGCGGGAAGTCTGGTACCCGTCGGCGACGCAATAGAGTTCGATCCGGACCTTGCCTGCTGAAATACTCTGAACCGACAGTTCGATATCGATGAATCCGAAGGCGGGGTCATCGTTCGAGCCCTTCTCATAGAAATAGAACGCCCCGATCTTGCCGTGCACGCATGGGCCAAGCTTGCGGTCCCGCGGCACCTGCGGATCCGGCCGCGCGGGTGTTCGCGGCGGCAGCGGCCCCAGCGAACAGAATTGCCGGTACGAATAACACTCTCCCACGCGTGTCTCCCTGATCTCTGCTGTTTCGCCTCTCACTGCGTCCGGTTCAGGAAGCGCGCGGCATTTGCCGCCAATGCCTCCCGGCTCGCGCCAAGCGCCTGTTCGGCGAATTGGGCAGGGCGATCCTGCTTGATTGAAAACGGGTAGTCCGATCCGACCACGATATGATCCACGCCGACGGAGGCGGCGAGGAATCGCAGCGTGGGCCCGTCGTAGAGGATAGTGTCGTAATAGAACGCTCGCGCCATCTCAGCGGGGTTGCGCGCAAACAGGTCCTGCAGTGGAGGACCGAGGCCGTGCGCATGCTTCAGGCGCGGCAGAATCCACGGCAGCGCGCCGCCGCCATGGCTCAGCAATATCCGCAATTTGGGAAAGCTCTCGGTGATGCCGTGAGCCAGCAGCGAGGTCGCGGCGAGCGCGGTTTCCAGCGGGAAGGCGGCGACGGCCGCGAGCTCCGGGCGGCCGGCCATTCGCTCCAGGCCGGACGGATGCAACGGATGGATCATGATCGCGAGATCGGCTTCCTCGGCGGCGGCATAAAGCTCATGCATGCGCGGATCGCCCAGCGCCACGCCATTGATATGAGTGCCGATTTCGATCCCGCAAAGCCCTGACGCCTTGATGCCGGACATGCGGCGCGCCGCAAGGGCAGGGTCCTGAACCGGGGCCATACCGATGCCGACGAAACTTTGAGGATGCGCCGCGCACAGCCCTGCGATGGCGCTGTTAATATGATCGGACAGCAGGTCGGCATCGTCGGCGGGAAACCAGTGCGACAGCAATTCCGGCATCGGGGAAACGACCTGAACGTCGACGTCGTCCGATCGCATGTCCTGCAGGCGGCGGTCGGCGTCCCAGCTTCGGGAATCGATCACACGAAAGACCTTCCCGCCGACCATCACTGCCGAGCTGGTGCGGTCGCGGTGTTCGATCGAAGGCCAGAGTGGATTGCGTCCTGCGGCAGGCGGCATCGTGTCGGGAACAAAGTGGGTATGCACGTCGATCGCCCTCGCCACCCCTTATTCTCCCCTGGTGATCGCACTGCGATAATAGCGTGGATCGACATTATCACTTTACAAGCAGGTTGGACTGTTTTTAATGTAGACGCAATCGAAGAATAATTCAGGCCACTTCCCACGTTCGCCAAAAACGGGAACAGAGCAGAAGTCTTGGGAGTGACGGACGGGTGCTACCACTCGAGAAAATCGTGATTGCAGGTGCCGGTCAAGCCGGAGGGCGCGCGGCCGAGGCGCTGCGGTCCGCCGGCTTTCGCGGCTCGGTCACGGTGATTGGCGAGGAAAGGCATCTGCCCTACGAGCGCCCGCAGCTGTCAAAGGAAGTGCTGGCCGCGCCGGATGCGCCGGTGGCCTATCTCAAGCCGGCCGCCGATTGGGCCGATCTGCTCGACGTCACCATGGTGACCGGCGCCGCCGTGGTAGCATGCGATCCCGCGCGACAGACCGTTGCAACGGGCGACGGCAAGATTTTTGACTATGACCGGCTGCTGCTCGCCACCGGCACGAGACCCCGGCGGATCCCGATATTTCCCGAAACAGATGCGCGCGTTCACTATCTTCGTAACATCGAAGACGCCCTGCAGCTGCGCCAGTCGTTCCATCGCCAAGCCCGGGTCGTCATCATTGGCGGTGGCGTCATCGGTCTCGAGGCCGCCTGCGCCGCGGCAAAGCATAGCTGCGACGTTAGCGTTGTCGAGAGCCAGGAACGGTTGTTGGCGCGGGCATTTCCCGGCCTGGTGAGCGACGTCGTCGAGGCAAGGCATCGCAATCATGGCGTCCGCTTCGAATTCGGCGCGACGGTCGCGGCTGCGACCCTGGACGGCGTGCGCCTGACCAACGGAATCGAGCTGAAGGCGGACGTCATCCTGGTTGGCATTGGGGTCGATCCCAGCAACGCGATTGGGCGTGATCTCGGTCTGTCAGCCGATGCCGGCATCGCGGTCGACGCCTGCGGGCGAACGGCGGCCCCCAACGTGTTCTGCGCTGGTGACGTGGCGCTGCAATGGAGCAAGTGCCACGGCCGCGCAATCAGGGTCGAGACCTGGGCCAACGCACAGAACCAGGCGATCTGCGTCGCCGGCAACATGGCCGGGGCCGATCGCGAATACGGCGACCCGCCATGGTTCTGGTCCGATCAATACGATCTCAACATCCAGGTTGTCGGCGACATGCTCGATGCCGACCATATCGTGCGCGGCGATATCGGCAGCCATCGCTTCTCGGTGGCGGCGATGCGCGGCAGCGAGATCGTCGGCGCCATCTCGGTCAACGCCGCCAAGGACATGGCGATGTTCCGCCGGCTGGTCGCACGGCAATCAAGGCTCGAACGATCCGATGTTGAATCGACTGCATACGATCTGCGGCGGGCACTTAAAACCAGTTGAGGGAGGCACGCCGATGAATGCGATTGGGCCGATGAAGACAGCGCTTCTGATCGATGAATCGAAGAAGATCTTCAAGGTTTCGAGGCAGGCCTTCGTCGATCCCGCCATTCTGGAAATCGAGCGCACCCAGATCTTCGACAAATGCTGGCTCTATCTCGGCCACAGCTCGGAACTTGCCAAGCCCGGCGATTTCGTCACTCGTTCGGTCGGAGGCCGCAACATCCTGTTCGCGCGTGATGGCAAGGGCAATCTCAAGGCGATGCTCAACACCTGTCCGCATCGCGGCGCGCAGGTCTGCCGCGAGAAGCACGGCAGCGCGAAATCCTTCCAGTGTTTCTATCATGGCTGGGTGTTCGGCCTCGACGGCACGCTACGCAGCCAGCCCGGAGAAGCCTCCTATGCCGCGGACTTCAAGGAACGCAGCACCTCCAACATGCAGCAGGTGCCGCGGTTCGACAGCTACCGCGATCTGAATTTCATCTGCTTAGACAAGAACGTCGAAAGCCTCTCGGACTATCTCGGCCCTGTCAAAGAATATCTCGATCTGATCTGCGATCAGGCGGAAACCGAGATGACGATTGTCGGCGGCACGCAGGAATATTCGATGCGCGCCAACTGGAAGTTACTGACCGAGAACAGCATCGACGGCTATCACGCGCTGACGACTCACGCGACCTACCTGGATTATCTCAAGGCAACGACCGGCGGGCTTGCTCAGGTCGCATTTTCGGGTTCGGCGCGCGATCTCGGCAAGGGCCACGCGGTTCTCGAATACAAGGCGCCATGGGGTCGGCCGGTGGCGCAGTGGATTCCCTCCTGGGGCGAGGAGGGCAAGCGCGAACTTTCGCGGCTCTATGACGGGCTGGTCAAACGGTTTGGCACCGAGCGGGCGGATCGCATCGCCACCTTCAACAGGAACCTGTTCATTTTCCCGAACCTGGTGATCAATGACATCATGGCGGTGACGGTGCGGACCTATTATCCCGCGGCACCCGATTTTATGAACATCAGCGCCTGGGCGCTCGCCCCCAAGGAGGAGACCGAGTGGGCGCGGAAATACCGGCTGTTCAATTTCCTCGAATTTCTCGGCCCTGGCGGCTTTGCAACCCCTGACGACGTCGAGGCCCTCGAACAGTGCCAGCGCGGCTTTCGCAATTCCAGCGAGGCGCAGTGGAACGATATTTCGAAGGGCATGGGCAAGGAAGATGCGGCTTACGATGACGAGGCCCAGATGCGGGCATTCTGGTCGGGCTGGAACGACCGCATCTTTCAGGTGCCGGCATGAGCGACGGAGTAGCAGCGATGCAAACCATTGCCCGCGCGGATGTCGAGGATTTCCTGTTCGCGGAGGCCGAACTGCTCGACGAATGGCGGTTGCCGGAATGGCTGGAATTGTTCACGGACGACGCGATTTATTACGTCCCGGCAACGGATCTGGCCGTCGATGCCTCGCCTGACAATAACCTGTTCTATGTCGCCGACGATCGCTTCCGGCTCAGCGAGCGGGTCAAGCGCTTGATGAAACGAACCGCGCATGCCGAGTTCCCGCATTCGCGGACACGGCATCTGGTCAGCAATGTCCGGATCAGGAGACGGATCGGCGACGACATCGAGGTCAGTTCGGCGTTCATTACCTACCGCACCAAGGACGGTGTTACGGACACCTATTTTGGTGGCAACAGGTATCGTCTGGTGCCGGAGGACGGCACTTTCCGCATCAAAGAAAAGCGCGTTCTGCTCGACAGCGAAGGTCTTCGCGCCCAGGGGCGCGTCAGCATTATTTTGTGAAAGCAAGGTTGGGATGGATCAGAAACTGAAGGACAACGTCGCTATCGTCACCGGCGCGGCGCGAGGCATCGGCCTTGCGATCGCCGAACGGCTGGCGCGCGACGGCGCCAGGCTCGTCGTTGCGGACCTGGATGGCGCCGAACTCGGCCGAGCGGTGACACATCTCGGCAAGGAATTCGGAGCCGAGGTTGTCGGTCACGCCGGTGATCTGTCGTCGGAAAGCGTCGCCAAGGCGACGATCGATCTGGCGGTGGATCGGTTCGGCCGGCTCGACGTCCTGGTCAACAATGCCGGCGGCGGCATTATCAAGGCTTTCGCCGAGCATACTCCGGAGACACTGCGGACCACGATCGATCGCAATTTGTGGACCGTGCTGTGGTGCTCCTGGCATGCGATCCCGAAAATGCGCGCCAATTCCTACGGGCGGATCGTCAATCTTGGCGCCGACTCGGTTCGCAACGGATTGTGGGATCATGCCGCCTACAACGCCGCGAAGGGCGGGGTGCACGGCCTGACCACCGGGATGGCGCGCGAATTCGCGCTCGACGGCATCACCGTCAACACGGTGGCGCCATGTGCCGTGAACACTCCGCAGATGGTTGCGATCACCAAGCGTGATCCGGCGCTCGCGGCGAAATTCGTTAGTGTAATTCCAATGGGCCGCCCAGCCGAGATGGAGGAAGTCGCTTCCATAGTCAGCTATCTTGCATCCGCCGAAGCGTCGTTCGTGACCGGGCAGGTCATCAGCGTGAACGGCGGAAGCACCATGCTGTGAGGGCCAGGGCGATGCCGGAAACCGTCGTGCTGTGCGGGATCGATGAGGTAACAGAAGGCGAGATCAGGCAGGCCTCACTGCCGGACGGCTCGCATGTGGCCTTGTACCGCGTCGGTGAGGCGATCTACGCGACCGCGGACAAATGCACCCATGGCGAGGTGTCGCTGTCGGAGGAGGGGATTTTGACGGGAAAGATCGTGGAGTGCACATTTCATTTCGGAACGTTTGACGTCACCACGGGCGAGCCGACCGGCATGCCCTGCGAGGTTCCGCTCAAAACCTATCCGGTCAAGGTGATCGACCAACAAGTCTGCATCGAGGTCTGACATGGCAGTTCGCGCAACCAAAACTTCTCCGGCGGCCCCTTCCGCACGGCGCACGGTCGAGACAGCGCGGCACCGCACCCAGGCCGAACGCAGCGAGGAAACCCGCACCCGTATCCTGAAGGCCGCGGCCAATCTCATCCGCAAGCGCGGCTATGCGCGCTTCCGGACGGCGGAGGTGGCGAAGGAAGCCGGGCTGTCCCGCGGCGCCCAGCTGCACCATTTCCCGACCAAGGATTCCCTTGTTGTCGCGACCCTCGAATTCGTCTTCGAACAGGCGCGGGTGCTCAGCCGGCGCAGGGCGTCCGCCGCGAACAAGCCGCGCGATTTGATCGAGGCGGTGATCGAGGACGCACGGGAGTTCTTCTTCAGCGAGCACTTCATGGTCGCCATCGATATCGTGCTTTCGACCTCGACCGATCAATCGGTACGCAAAGAGATCCTCGAGATTTCGCGGAAGGCGCGGCGTCCGGTCGAGGCTGCATGGACGGAGGCGCTGGCGGCGAACGGCGTTTCGGCACAGCTCGCTTCCGACCTTGTCGCCTTGACCCTCAGCCTGGTTCGAGGAATGGCGCTGCGAACCCTGTGGGATAACGATCCGAAATGGTTCGACGAGCTGTTTGTGCTCTGGCGTCAGATGATCAAGGTGTTTCTTAGCGATCAGCAGCCGCGATCGAGACCGCGGTGAGCGGGAACCAGTGCCCATGAATCCGGAGAGCCATCCGCTCGTCGTGTCGGTCTGCTACATCCGTATCGCGGCCAGCGAATTGCACGCGACCGCGCGGTTTGCGGCCGAAATCTTCGGGCTGCAGCGCGTCGCGGAGAAGAACGGCGAGATTGCCTTTCGGTCCGACAACCGGTTCCGCACCGTGAGCATCAGCAACGGTTCCGGCGATGGCTCGAGCATCGGAATCGAAGCGTGGGACGAAGCGGCCCTCGATAGAATCGAAAACGGCTTGGCCAAAAGCGGCTTTGCCGTAAGCCGCGCGACCGCGGACGATTGCGGTCTTCGCTACGTCGAGGCAGCGCTGCTGGCGGAGGACGGTTCGGGTAACAGTATCGACCTGGTCGCGCGCCCTACGCAAAGTGCCCGCCGCTATTTTCCCAGCCGCGATGCCGGCATCACCCAGCTGCATGGCGTTGGTATCCGGTCGACGGACATGACGCGCGATCTGCAGTTCTGGAAGGAACTCGGTGCCGAAGTCAGCGACTGGGTCGGCGACATCGCCTATTTGCGCATCGACGGCCTGCACCACCGCATCGCGCTCTATCCGGCGAAGCGTTGCGGCCTGCTCTACGCGGCGTTCGAGGTCGAGACGCTCGATAACATCATGCAGAACGGTTACTTCATGCAGGAACGCCAGATCAAGATCGTGCAAGGGCCCGGCCGGGAGCCCTGCTCGAAGCAGATATTCCTTCACGTCGAAGGTCCCGACGGCATCATTTTTTCATATGTGAACGGGATGAAGGAGATAGGTCCAGTGCGTCGCCCGGCGCGTCAGTTTCCGCCGCTGCCGGAATCGCTTTGCGATTGGGGCAGCGAGGCAAAGGACGTGCCGGAACTGAGCGCCGGCGTGAATTAGGTCGCGAAACCCGGGAGAACAAGCATGATCAATCTGATGGACGTAAGCTATGTGCGCCTGGGAACCCCGGATATGGAATCGGCGGAGACCTTTGCGACCAGCTGCCTCGGGCTGCAAGTCGCGGAGCGGGCCAGGAAGGCGCTCTATCTGAGGTCCGACGACCGGTCGCATACGCTGTGCTACACCGAAGGTGACCCCGCGGACCAGGCGGTCGCGTTTGAGGTCGAAGACGAGGACTGTCTGCAGCAAGCGGCCGCCACGCTGGAGCAGCTTGGCCATCGCGTGCACGCCGGCTCCGCGGATGAGGCGGCCCAACGCAAGGTGCGGGCCTTCATCGGCTTCGATGATCCGAGCGGCAACCATATCGAACTCGTGGTGCGTCCGGAGCGCAGCGGCCGCCGCTATTTCGCGTCACGCGATGCGGGAATTGCCGGCTTCAGCCATATCGGCCTCAATTCGACCGATCCCGCCCGCGACGAACGGTTCTGGACCGAGGTCTGCAACGCGCGCGTTAGCGACCGGATCGGCGATATTCCCCTGATGCGCGTCAATGCGATCCATCACACCATCGCGCTGGTGCGGGCGCCAAAGGCCGGCATCCAGCACGTCAACCATCAGGTAGAGTCGAGCGACGACGTGCTGCGGTCGTACTATTTCCTCAACGAGCGCCGCGTCCCGATCGTTTTTGGTCCCGGCCGTCATCCGACCTCCGGCGCGCGCTTCCTCTATTTCAAGGGGCCGGACGGAATGGTGTTCGAATATTCCGTCGGCGTCGACGAAATCGAGGACGAGGCGACCCATCGACCGCGACAGTTCGGCTTTGAACCGACGAGCTTCTGCATGTGGGGATCGAAACCCGCCGGCATGGCTTTGCCGAACGACAAGTAACAACAAGCGGCATCAGCGTTGCGCTGGGCAGACGCGATACAACCAGGTGAGGGAACAATGGATTTTGGTCTTCGGGGTCGCACGGCGATCGTCTGTGCGGCGAGCATGGGTTTGGGCAAGGCCTGCGCGGTTGCCCTCGGCACCGAGGGCGTAAAGCTCGTCATCGTGGCCCGGCGGCGCGAGATCCTCGAACGCGCGGCGGATGAAATCCGTGTCGCAACCGGCGCCCACACGGTGGCCGTTGCCGCCGATGTCACGACCAGGGAGGGGCGGGATGCCATGCTCGCCGCCTGTCCCGCTCCGGATATTCTCATCAACAATGCCGGCGGTCCGCCGGCGGGTGATTTCCGCAACTGGGAGCGCGACGACTGGATCAAGGCGCTCGACGCCAACATGCTGGCGCCGATCGAACTGATGAAATCCACCATCGACGGCATGATCGCGCGCCAGTTCGGCCGGATTGTGAATATCACCTCGCACGCGGTCAAGGCGCCGATCGCCATGCTGGGGCTGTCGAACGGCGCGCGTTCCGGTCTCACCGGCTTTGTCGCAGGGTTGGCTCGCACGACTGCCGAGCACAACGTCACCATCAACAATCTGCTGCCGGGGACCTTCGACACCGACCGGCTGAAGTCAAATCTGCAGGCGCTGGCGGCCAGCACAAAACGCGGCGTTGAGGAGGTGACCCAGGACATCCGCTCCAGCAATCCATCACGGCGGTTCGGCCGTCCCGAGGAGTTTGGTGCGACCTGCGCGTTCCTGTGCTCGGCGCCAGCCGGCTACATCACCGGACAGAATATTCTCATTGACGGCGGTTCATATCCTGGAACGTTCTGAGGCTGCGGTGTTTTGTCCCCGGGTTGATTGTGCGATCGCGATCGCCTCATGGACGGCCGCTTGTGACGCAAAGCCGCCGGTCATGCACCGCGTCCAGCGGCAGAACGGATTTGCCTCGCCGGAGAGCTCGGGTCTCAATTTGGCCAAGGCCGATATGCTGCCTTCAATCACGCCACGAACCCGAACTCGGCCCATTTAGCATCGCTACGCGCGTGGTACGATCCGCTTGCGCATCCCGAGGACAACCGCCACGAACTGTTTTGGACGGAAAGGTCGAGACGACACGGCATGCTCGCTCACTTCGAATCCGCTTCAGAGGAGGGAACCGTGAGCATGAACACTGTCCGATCGCCAAAGGTGGCGGAGGCGCCGCCGCAGACTTGGTCCAACATGAAAGTGGCAAACGGATATTTCCACATCGCGGGAATGACCGGCTCGGGGCCTAAGGGGGAGCATCCAAGCGACGACACGTACATTCAGGCGATGTCGATCTTTCAGAAGTTTAAGGACCTGCTGGAGGCCGCGGGCGGCAAGATGAATGACATCATGTCTATGGGTGTACGTCACCAATCTCGATGGAAAACACCGAGGTATGACGCGCGTGCCGGGAGTTCTTCACCGGCGACCTTCCCTGCTCAACCTTGATCGAGGTAATGCGTGTTGGTTCGCCCAAGGTAAGCCCGCCCCTCAAGGTGGAGATTAACGCGACCGGCGTAATCGGCGCGGGTGGCTAGTTCGCCGTTCTCGGGCGTCCAGCGAGCTTGTCAGAGAGAGCCCGGAGCTAACGGTCTGGGTAGTGCCAGCGGCGAAGACGAGCAGGCCGGCGGGACCAGAAAGTCCTAGATAGTCTGCTGTAGTCAGGTCTGATGCGCCGCCCGCCTGTCGGGGATCCTGGCGTGAAAATCGGTGGCGAGAGAGTGTCAGTCAATCCCCATTGATGTACTTCTCGGTCGAGCTATCGTCTGTCATGATTAGCCAATTCGTGAACCTTGGCGATCGCGTACACGCGGCTGGCGGACGGGGACCGGACCGATGCCGGTCATCACCTCGCGCTCCGGCAGGTGACCGTGGCGGACGACGCGCTGGTGGCCGTCCCGGGTCTTCAAATCGGCATGCTGGTCTAGAAAGTCTGCAACCTCGGCCTCGACCGCCTGGGCCAGCAGGGCACGCGCCCCATTGCGCAAGACTTCTGTGAGTTGATCGTCGAAGATTCGTGGCTGAATCAGATGGATGACGTTATCGTTGGACACGGCATATCGCTCCTTCGGTGGAGAAGTGGAGGCGTCAAGCACCCCCACGATATGCCGCCTTTCCGATTCCCGCCGTCACCAACTTTGGGTGATAGCTCTCGTTGACCCGCGCGCCGCTGTAGGCGCAGAGCCACGGCAGCCAAGCGAAGGGCCGCGGCCATCTCGACCGAGATGAAGTCGCTGGGCGACACCACATGCTCCGGAGCGTGCACAGTTGAGTTGTTAGGAGTGGCCGCTGTTAGCTCAAACCTGACACTAAGGCCGGTCCGATCGACCGATGACGGTATCTGCTGCAAGTCGAGGAAAGCACAATAGCAGGCCGTTCCGAGCTTGAGGCGGGTCTAGTGCCCCGATTGATTCCGATACTTCCTGAAGGTACTAGCTGTCAGAGCCCCCAAATTTTCCTGTGGATTCAAGACCAAAAATTTGCGGCGGGTATACCGTCGGCATTTGTCCGTCAGATTTGAAGTTTTGTTCTTGCAAATCAACGACGAAACGTCATTCGAAATGATAGAGTGGGAGTAGGGAATAGCTACCATCGGAGCAATGCTCTGCCACTCGCCAATGAGAATCGCTTTGGTGCAGAAGTCCCGGCGCGGATGACGGATTCTAGGAGGGTATCTCCTGTGCGATCTCCCACATATGACCGGATGGGTCGGAAAAGGCGGCGGTGCGGCGACCCCAGGGACGATCGATAGGGCCGTTCACCAAGTGCACACCGCTTTGCCGGAGCCTCGCGCACGCCTCATCGACATCGCCGACTTGAATGGTCATGAGCATGCGAGGTCCGGCGCTCGAAGCAGCCGGCACCACCGGCTGCACGAGCTGCAGTGCCTCCGTCTCCTGTAGCAAATTGACCATTACGCCACCGAGCCCGATCACGCTGCATACTGCGTCGGAATAGATCGGCTTGGCGTCGAACACGGCCTCGTAGAATGCCCTCGCGCGCGCGAGGTCGTCGACGAAGAGAGTCACGCACTCTAGATTGTTCAAGCTTTTCATTCGCAGGGCATCCGTTGACTGGTCAGTCGAGTTTCTTTTGACAAAAGATAACAACGTATTCGAGAATATGAAGCAGTACTATGATGGTATCTGGCGGCGAACCGAACGGAGAATACCGTGTTGACCGATGCGGGGACTTCAGAAGCTCAAGCCTGGCGAGAAGCTTTACAAGCGCGGCGACAGCGACAGCATGTACGTTGCCGTCCCGCCCATCAAGAGGCGCGAGCCGATCCGTGGAAGTGGCGACCACACCGTCAAGGTGTTGCATTGATGCGCGCCGCGTTGAAAGTGGTGATGGCGGCAATATTCGCCATGCCGGCTGCGGGGGCTCTGGCGAAGTCTCCGGACTGCGCGAGTTGGCCCACCAACATGGCCCTCGTGCACCTCAAGAACGCCGGCCTGATCGATATCCCATCAGTGATCGAGGCGCAGACCAAGACCGTTCGTCTCGCGTCAGAAAAGATCGGCAAAGACCTCTACCAGCAGGTTTATGACATCACGTTTCACACCAAGGATGGCAAGACGATCGAGGTCATCACGAAAAACCAGGCATCAAGCGAGGAATGCTCGATGAGCGGCGTCGACATCTATGTGGTCGCGAAGAAAATCGGCGGGTCGGCAGAGCAGCCATCTGACGGCACGGCTAAAAAGTGATCCGGCTGACCGAAAGCTCAAGAACGAGGGCGGGATGACGATTGAGCCAGAGCGGGCCGAGCGCTAGCATCGCGTTATGGACGCCGAACGACGAATTGAGAACTTGGAAGCAGCGCTTGGGGCCAGCTTGCCCGTGGCGTATCGCGCCTTCCTGCGGTCACACAGGGAAGAGCCGTCTCGTCCGGTTCTGGTCGTCTCGACCAGTCCAGACTACTGGGATGTGAGCTGCATCCTCGAAATCGGCGACGCTGAAAGTTACCTCCAGCTCGATCATTGTTATGAACTGGTTGGCGACGTCCTTCCCGAAGGGATGTTGCCAGTTGGCCAAGACCAAGGTGGTAACCTCTACCTTTTGGATTGCCGCACGGGTCCGAGCACCGGAGCCGTTTATTGGTGGGATCACGAACAGGAGCCTGGCGAGGACCGCGTGGAGTTGGTCGCGACGAGCTTCCCGGAGTTTCTCGCTGCTCTGGTCCCCGATTCCTAGCGGCACGCGCGTGGGCGATGACGATCAACTTCACCGTCAGATCCGATACTGCGCGGCCGGTTTGGAGTTGCTGTAGTGGGGTTTGAGGCTGCCGCTGCGGGCCAGCCTCGCCTCTGATCCTGGTATGCGTCCGCTCCGCACAAGCCGCACCGCGATTTTGTCAAGAAGTCATTCAATGCTGTGAGCTGCGGGAGCAAGACGAACGGAGACATCGCATGAGTACAGGCAAACTGACCGGCAAAGTCGCGCTGGTGACCGGAGCGTCATCGGGGATTGGAGCGGCGACAGCCCTGGCTCTGGCGGGCGAGGGTGCGCGCGTGGCGATCGCAGCCCGGCGCATGCAGCGCTTGGGTGATCTTGCGGAGCGGATCCGCCAAGCCGGCGGCCAAGCGCTTCCGCTCGAAGTCGATGTTTCGGACGAGGCACAAGTCACGGCGATGGTGCGGCGCGCTGTCGAGGAGCTTGGTGGGCTCGACATGCTGCTCTGCATCGCTGGTGTTGGCGTCGCGGCGCCGTTCCAGAACACCACGACGGCTGAATACCGTCAGATGATTGACGTGAACTTCCTGGGGGTGCTCTACCCGATACATGCCGCGTTGCCCGCGATGAAGCGGCAGGGTTCGGGACACATCGTAATCCTCTCATCCGGCACCGGACGCTATATCCATGCCTCGACTGTCTATTCCGGCACAAAGCATGCTGCCAGCGCCATGGCGGAATCGCTTCGACGCGAGGTCGGGAAGGACGGCATTCGCGTCACGACGATCGAGCCCGGGGCCGTCAAGACCGAGTTTGTCGCGCAGATGCGTCCCGATGTCCGCCAGGCGGTGGAGACGAGACTGGGAGATATGGAGCAACTCGAAAGCGAGGACATCGCCGCGGCCATCCTCTACGCGGTGACGCAACCGCGCAGGGTCAACGTCAACATCCTCACGCTTTATCCCACCCAACAGGCCTGAGCCCGCCGCCATGGTTGGGTAACTAACATTCAGGAATTTGCTGCATCCGAAGGTCACGGCTTCACGAACCGATAGGCGAAGCGATCGGTCTTTCCCTTGATCGCGGGATCGAACACCTTGATCGTGTGCGGATCGTCCTTGTTCGCGAGCAGGGTGCTTTCCGCGTCCAGCACGAAGCCGGCCGCCTCCACCTCCTTGCGAACGGATGCAGGCTCAATCCGATGCAGCGATTGGGCCTCGGTCGTGCCCGCCCCGAGCGCGGCGGCGTGGTCGACGATGACGTAGCACCCGCCGGGCTTCAGCCGCTCGTAGACAGCGCGATTGAAGTCGGCCGCCCTCGCGCCCCGGGCCTGGATCAGCGCGGTGTGGAGATCGTGGTAGAACAGGTGCAGCCACAGCACATCCGCTGCCTGCGTGGCCTGCGGCATCGCCAGGAGGTCCGCCGAGACGGCTTCGACGTTCTCTCGGCCCGGCTCCTTCGCAAGCGTCCGCATGCGGCCGACCGGATCGTTCTTGAAGTGGGCGACTTCAGCCGGCACGAAGCTGTCAACCCGTCCTTCGCTTCCCACGATGTCGGAAAAGAGACGGGTCCAGTCGCCGTCGCCTGGGTAAACGTCGATCACGGTGGCGCCCGCATCGATACGTGCGAACCGGATCAACTCGGACAGCTTGGATTGGTCGTACATCTGGATTTCCTTTAGGCTTGGGCATTCGACACGCGCGCGGCTCGTGCCAGTGCCTGCGTGTCGACGTACTCCCGGATGTTCGTCAGTTTGCCGTTGCGAACGGTGATGGCGAAGACCCAGTCGTCCCTAAACGTCTTGTTCGTGGCTTTGATCTTTCCCTTTGCGAATCCGACGACCAGGACCCGGTCTCCTTGCGCCACGAACTCGCGGGGTTCGGTGGACGTTTCGATCGACTTGGATGCCGTCTCGAGCAAATCCGCCACCCCGTCGTGCCCGCGATGCGTTCCGGCCAGCGGCCAGTCCTCACCGGGGATGATCCACTCGATGTCGTCGGCGATCAGCGCCAGCAGAGTTTCCCTGTCGCCTCGGCCGATCGCGGCGAAGAAGTCCTTCACGGTCTGGATGTTTGTCTCGATACTCATGGGAATTTCTCCATTTCGCTCCGATCGGATCGCGCTCGATCCGATCGCATGCTTCGTGTCCTCGTGTTCATCAGTCGAACTTGACCAAATCCTTGAAGATCAGATGGCCCCAGCTGTTTCCGCGCGCCTGCACAAGCAGCCCGCCTTCCGAAAGCCCGCCGAGCTTGATCGGCGCGAAGCCGAGAGTTTCCGCAAGCGTGCCAATCGCCGCTGCGGCAGCGTCATCGTCGCTCGCCAGGAACACGACTCTCCTGCCACCATGGACGGCCGGATCCTGGGCAAGGACGGCAGCACCCAAATGGTTGAAGCCCTTGACCAGTCGACCGCCGGTGAAGGCTTGCGCGAGGGCCTTGGACGAAGGTTGTCCCCCCAGTTTCTCAGGCGGCACGCCGTAGGCGTTGGTCACATCGACGATCGTCTTGCCCTGCCAGGTGGGCAGCGCTTTCGCGACATCCTGGTGCGACTCGAAACGGACCGCCAAAAAGACGATCTCCGCCTTGACGGCGTCCGCCAGCTTTTTGGGAATGATCGAGGGTCCGATCACGGCCGCGGCGGATGTAAAGCTTTCCGGGTCGCGCGTGGTTGCAACGGAGACTTCGATGCCGTTGCGGGCAAACGCGCTGGCCAGGGCTTGGCCGATAGGGCCGAAGCCGATGATTGCGTAGCTCATGATGTTTCTCCGAACTTGTGTCGATGGCGCGGTCAGACCTGGGCCATGCCGCCATCGACGGCGAGATCCACGCCGGTGATGTAAGAACTTTCATCGGAGGCGAGGAACGTGACGGCAGCCGCGATTTCCTCCGGCTTGCCCCTGCGACCCATCGGGACCTGTGAAGCAAATTGGCTGGCCGCTTGCTCGGCTTGCTCGCGGGTCAAGCCCGTCGTCGTCTCCAGGGCGGGGGTCTCCGTTGGCCCGGGGCTCATCGTATTGACGCGGATTTTGCGGTCCTTCAGCTCCAGCGTCCAAGCGCGCGAGAAGCTGCGCACCGCCGCCTTGCTCGCGGCGTAGACGCTGAACCCCGGCAGCCCCTTCACGTTCGACACCGAAGAGTTCAGGATGATCGAACCGCCGTCCTTAAAGAGGGGGAGGGCTTTCTGCACCGTAAAGAACAGGCCCTTCACGTTCACATCGAAGGTCTGGTCGAAATGGGCCTTGGTCGCTAGCGCGAGCGGCGCGATTGTCCCCGCGCCTGCGTTCGCGAAGAGAATGTCGATGTGACCATGTTTCTCCTTCACGACGGCATAGAGCCGCTCCAGATCTTCCAGGCGCGACACGTCGCTCACGACCGTCGTCACGTTTCTCTCGATGAAGGCTGCGGCCTCCTTCAGCTCTTTCTCGCGTCGCCCGGTGATCACGACGTGCGCACCTTCGTCCACGAAGCGCTTGGCCGTGGCCAATCCAATGCCGCTGCTGCCGCCGGTGATGACGGCGATCTTGCCTTCTAGTTTTTTCATGATGTTTATCTTTCATTGTGTGTGGGCCAGGCGCGGGACCGCGCCGGGATCAGAGTTGCGCCAGGCCGCCGTCGACGGCGACTTCGCTGGCGGTCATGAAGCTGCTGTCCGAGGAGGCGAGAAAGGCAGCCACCGCCCCGATCTCCGCCGGATCGGCCATGCGCTGCAGCGGAGTCATCGCGGCGAACACCTTCTGTCCCTCTTCGCCCAGCGCTTCCTTCGCGAGTTCGGTCGCGGTCGCTCCGGGCGACAGCACGTTGACCCGGATGCCGCTGCCTTTCAGGTCCTCCGCCCAGGTCCGCGCGAGGTTGCGCACGGCCGCCTTGCTCGCGCTGTAGGCGCTCATGGCCGGGGCGCCCGTGGTGCCGGCGCTCGATCCCGTCAGGATGATCGAACCGCCCCGGCGCATCAGCGGCAGCGCCTTCTGCACCGTGAAAATCGTACCCTTCACATTGGTGTCGAAGGTTTCGTCGATGTGCGCGGCGGTGATCTTGCCGAGCGCAAGCTGACTTCCCGCGCCGGCATTGGCGAAGACGATGTCGAGGGTTCCGCGCTCGGCCTTCACCGCCGCGTAGAGCCGGTCGAGGTCGGCCTCATCCGAGACCGAGCCCTTCACCGCGCGTGCATTAGGCCCGAGGGCGGCGACAGCAGCGTCGAGGGCTTGCTGTCGGCGGCCGAAGATGAAGACGAAAGCGCCATCCTCGATGAAGCGCTTTGCCGCGGCGCGGCCGATGCCGGTCGCGCCACCCGTGATGACTGCAACCTTGCCGTCAAGCTTTCCCATGATGTCTCCTGTCGTGGTGTCGGGGCAGCATCTGCCCCCGAGGACCCCGACATAGGTCCGCCGGCCCTAGGCGTTGAGTGCGGAAGCGCGCACATCGGTGGTGCGAAATCGATCCGGCCGGACGACTAACGCCGACGGCGACGATCGGTGTCCGTCGCTCAGAATGGGCCCTGCTGGCCGGAACCGGCTATGATCACCGCCCATACTGCTGTAGGAGGCATCAGATACGGCTTGAAAAGGCGCACCGCGCGGTGCGGGATTGCACCATGATCGACTGGGACGATGTTCGCTATTTTCTAGCCGTCGCGCGGGGAGGCTCGGTGCGGGCGGCCGCCGAGCACCTCGGCGTGAACCACGCGACCGTGCTGCGACGCATCGCCCAGCTCGAGGAACGCCTTGGGGTCCAGATGTTCGAAAAGCTGCCTTCGGGCTACCGGCTGACGGCTGCGGGCGAGGAGGTCCTCGAATTCGCCGACCAGATGGAAGCCTCGTCACACCAGCTGGAGACGCGCGTGTTCGGGCGCGATCAGAGCGTGCGCGGGCGTCTGCGGGTGACGCTGGCGCCGCCGATGGCGACACATTTGCTGATGCCTGATTTCGCCGATTTCGCGCGTCTGCATCCCGATATCGAGATGGATGTCCTGTCGTTCGGCGAACTGGCAAATCTGACCAACCGTGAGGCCGACGTCGCGATCCGCGTCGTCTACGAGCGCAAAACCCTGCCGCAAAATCTTCATGGCATGAAGGGACCGGAGCTGTTCGGCGCCGTCTACATGTCCAGGGATCGACTGGCCGCGTGGCGTGCGGGCGCGCCGGATCCCTTCCGCTGGATCGTCATCAGCATGCACGGCATCCCGGATTGGGCCAGCGCGGGCGAGGTTCGCACCACGGACGTTCCATTCAGGACCAGTGACGCCGGAGCGCAGATCGCTGCTGTCCGGCAAGGGCTGGGGATCACGACACTGCCGTGCTTCGTCGGCGATGCCGACCCGCTGCTGGTGCGGGTGCCGGGGACCGACCTGCACATGTACGGAACGGTCTGGCTCCTCACGCAGGGAGAGACGCGCAAGACCAAGCGCGTGCGGCTGTTCACGGAGTTCGTATCACGCAGGCTCGCCGCGTACGCGCCGCTGCTGGCGGGGCTGTCGGTGGCGCGCGAGTGACGCGGGGCGGGTCGTGGGCGGAAAGCTTGGCCTCGACAGATCAATGCGTTATCGTGCTTCCGAAACAATCGAGTGGGAGTAGGGTTGTGACTGCTATTGATCCAGCATCGCTGGGTGTTGTTTCCTGGAGAGGCAGCGCCGCTTAGGTCATGGGGTTTGGGGTATTCATCCATCGATTGGACTCGATCTACGACGACAGCCCCGCTGAGCAGTACCAATTTCCCAGTCAATATCTTCATCGCGTTGAAGCCTGCATCGGCGATTGGATAGTATATTACGAACCGAGCAAGGTTGCTGAAACGCGCGGTTACTTTGCAATTGCTCGGGTTCAGCAGGTTCTTCCCGATCCCGGTACTTCCGGGATGTATCTCGCTTTAATGGAACCGGGAAGCTATCTCGATTTTGCCAATTCAGTCCCATTCAACGGACCGACGGGTCCAGTAGAGCGCGGTGTTCTTAACGAACAGGGGCGGATTTCAGGACGCGCTCAGTCCGCAGTCCGCCCAATCTCTCCCGACGATTTCAATAGAATATGCGAGCTTGGTTTCGCGGAGAACGCGCCGCTGCTGCCGCGGCGCGACGGCGACCTTCCATCGCTCGATCTTAACGACCAGCCGCAGGTGCCATTCGCGGTTGAGCAGCAGCGCGACCGTGTTAGCGTAACGATCTCGAAAGTCCTGCGTGATCGAGTTTTCCGCCGCATCGTGCTGCGTGCCTATGAAGAGCGTTGCGCCGTCACCGGCCTCAAGCTCATCAATGGAATGGGGCGCGCGGAGGTCGCGGCGGCTCACATACGCTCCGTCGAGGCAAACGGGCCGGACATCATCAGCAATGGCGTTGCTCTTTCGGGTACCGCACATTGGATGTTTGATCGTGGTCTCATCAGCTTCGCGGACGATCTGGAGATATTGATCTCGCGCCAGACAAACGATCTGGAGGGAGTGCAATCGATCATCAACAAGACGGGGCGCGCTCTTGCGCCGCGTCGTGCGTCAGATCGGCCACATCCGCACTTCTTAAAGTGGCACCGCGAGCATTGTTTCAAGCAATAAGCAAAACCATACGGCTCATGCGCTCGTACCCGCCCGCCGCTGAGCCGCAATCAGCATCTCCACAAACGCGGTCACCTTCGGCGGGCGGAAGCGGGCTGCGGGGTAGACCGTGTGGATGCCGCCGGATGGCAGTTGCCATTGCGGCAGGATGTGGATGAGGCGGCCCGCCGCGAGATCGTCGGCCACCAGGAAATCCGGCAGCACCGAAAGGCCGCCGCCGGCGAGCACCGCTGCGAGCACCCCCGGCGTCGTGTCGATGGCGATGCTCGCCTGCAGGCGCACGGCGCATCGATCGAGATCACCGCGCGAGAACTGCCACAGCAACGGCTCGCGCAGCGCCATGTTGGCGATGAACGGTAGCGTCACCAATTCGTCGGGATCGCGCGCGGCGGCGATCCGATCCGCGAATGCGGGAGCGCCGACCAGACATTGCCGGAACGATCCGATCTTGCGCGCCTGCAGGCTGGAATCGACCAGCCACCCCACACGGATCGCCATGTCGATCTGGCCTGAGGCGAGGTCGACCGTCTGATCTTCGAGCGTCAACTCCACGCGGCAGTGGGGATAGCGTGCCGCGTAGGCCGTGACGACGGCGATGACGACGGCGGTGCCGTAGTCGTCGGGCGCCGTGATCCGCAAGGTGCCGGTCGGCGCGGCGGCTGCCTGAGCGAGCTCGTCGAAGGCATCCTCCGCTTCGCGCAGGATCATGACGCAGCGCGAATGAAACATGCGGCCCGCCTCGGTCGGATGAACCCGGCGCGTCGTGCGCACGAGCAGGCTGGTGCTGAGATCGCGCTCCAGCTGCGCCACCTGCTGGCTCACCACGGCCTTGGTGATGCCGAGCCGTTCGGCGGCCCGCGTGAACGATCCGCTGTCCACGACGGCTGCGAAGTAGGCCAGTCGGTTCAGGTTCATGGGCTCTGTCCGGTCAGATTTATTGTCAGTCAATACCATACATTATGTCTGTTTTGTTGATATTTATCTACCAATGTGCGCGTGCCACATTGCGGTTCAAGGAGATCGCCATGTCCGCGCCCATTCAAATCACCTACCTGTTCGATCCGCTCTGCGGCTGGTGCTACGGCGCCGCCACGCTGCTCGAACAGCTCGTGACCTGTCCGGATTTCGCTGTCGAACTTGCGCCGACAGGTCTGTTCGCCGGCGAGGGCGCCCGTCCGATGGACGACGGCTTTGCCGCTTATGCCTGGAGCAACGACCAGCGGATTTCGCGCTTGAGCGGCCAGCCCTTCAGCGAAGCCTATCGCCGCGATGTGCTGGGCGACCGTACGCGCCTGTTCGATTCCGGTCCGGCGACACTGGCGCTCACGGCTGTCGCGCTCACGGCGCCTGATCGGGAGTTCGCGGCGCTGAAGGCCTTCCAGCTCGTCCGCTATGTCGAGGGCCGCGACAGCACGGACATCTCCGTTCTGTCGGATGTGCTGCGCGCGATGAATTTGCCGGAGGTTGCCGCGCGCCTGGCGAGCCCCGACGCCGCGTTGATCGCCGCGTATCGCGCACGCCTCGAGGCCGCGCGTGCCGAGATGCGCCGGTTCGGTGCAAGCGGCGTCCCGGCCCTCATCGTCGGGGCGGGCGATGACCGCCGCCTCGTGCAGGCAAGCGCCCTGTTCGGCAGCCTGAACGTCCTGATCGACGGACTGAAGGCGGCCTGAGCGCAGCGGTCAACACGACCGGACGATCAGTGTGAATTTCCCAATCGCAGACTAGCACCAGGAGACCAACATGCCGACAAGGAGAACCATCATGAAAACCACTCTCGCCGCGGGCGCCGCCGCCGTCTTCGCACCCGCAGGCCTCGGCCATGCCGCGGGCGGGCTCGCCTGGAAGCATTTTCCGGCCGGACAGAACGGCTTCTTCCGGGCGCCCGTTCTGGTGTCCGGGCCAAGCGAAGCCGTGCTGATCGATGGCGGCTTCACGCTGTCCGATGGCAAGGCTGTCGCCGACGCCATCAAGGCCACCGGCAAGAAGCTCACCACCATCTATATCAGCCAGTCGGACCCGGATTATTATTTCAGCCTCGGCGCGATCAAGGCTGTCTTCCCCGAGGCCCGCGTGCTCGCGTCGCCAGCGACATTGGCGGCCATTCACGCCAGCGTCGAAAAGAAGCTTGCCGTCTGGGGGCCGCAACTCAAGGCGAACGGCCCGCAGGTGCTGGCCGATGTGGTCATCCCCGAAGCGTTCGACGGCAAGACGCTCAGCGTCGACGGCGAGACCATCGAGATCGTCAGCGCCGACGGCCTGGCCAACCGGCGCTATCTGTTCGTACCCTCGCTCAACGCGGTGTTCGGCGGCGTGCTGATCTTCTCCGGCGTCCATGTCTGGACCGCCGACACGCCGACCAGGGAGCAGCGCGCCGCCTGGATCGCCAATCTCGAAATGATCGCGGCGCGCAAGCCGGCGATCGTCGTGCCCGGCCATTTGTCGGCGGATGCGAAGACCGACCTGTCCGGTGTCGAGCACACCATCGCCTACCTCAAGGCGTTCGACGAAGAGTTGGCCAAAACCAAGGATTCGGCGGCGCTCAAGGCGGCGATGGAAGCGCGCTTCCCCGGCCTCGGCATGGGCGTTGCGCTCGACATCGGCGCCAAGGTCGCCACCGGCGAGATGAAGTGGGATGAGATGGGGGCGAACCTCGACCTGATCCGCGCCACCTATGAGGGATCATCGTCGGAAGAGAACGGCCGCAACTTGCTGGCCGCTCTCGCTCCCGATGCCGCATGGACCGAAGCGGAAGGGTTTCCATACGCGGGCACCTATGTCGGGGCCGAGGCGATCATATCAGGCGTGTTCCGGCGTCTCGCCATCGAATGGACCGGCTACCGCGCCGATGTTCACACCTATCTCGAAGACGGCGACCGCGTCGCCGCCTTCGGCGTCTACTCCGGGACCTACAAGGCGACGGGCAAGTCCATGCGCGCCAATTTCGCGCATCTCTATCTGGTGAAGGACGGCAAGATCGCCAGCATGACCCAATATGTCGACACCGCGATGGTGCAAAAGGCATTGGAGCCTGCCGGCCGGTAACAGCCGCATCACGTCGGAATGCAGGAGGGGGAGCCCGCGACATGCGGGCTCCCCTTTTTCGTTCCGGCGTCTGCTAGATCTTGATGGAATTGTGCCTGGCCGAGGAAGTCCACCGCGCGCCAGAACGTGGTCATGGATATGACCGCCGGCCCCGTCTATACCGAGGTCCCACGACAGGCCAGAGCGGCGATCGTATGCTCGCAGTCATGGTGTTGAAGATATGACTGCCGACGACCTTGGATTTTTGACGTGAGGAGCCATGGCGGTTTCGGAAGACAACAAATCTCTCGCCCGCTATCTGAGAGATGTTACGCAGGGTTCACCGACGGTTACGAAATATTGGGATGACGCCCACGTCAGTGACGTCGACATCATGATCATCAAGGACGTGCCGGCAGGAGGCGTTTCCACTTATGCCAGCCTCGCGCTCTCTGACGCAAAAACCGGCCTGACGTCTGGCGGCAAGGCCCTGGGCGTCGAGATTCTGCTGGCTCTGGCGACGGCCGAGGGCGCCAACATGATCGCGACTTGCGCTTTCAGCATCAAGAAGGGCGAGATCACACCCTTGCCCGGCGTCGTCATTCCGCGAGCCCTGGAACTGTATGGCGAAGGGCGCGAGATGAAGCACGCCATGCTCATCTCTCCGTTCGTGTGGGACCTGGAAACACAGTCCTTCTCGGCCAAGTCCGTCGCCTGGCTGCAGGTACTGCCTATTTCCGACGCCGAGCGGGACTACGCGCTGGCGAACGGGCCCGAAGCGCTGGAGGATCTGCTCCAGGACCGACAGATCGACGTGTTTGACATCGATCGTCCCAGCGCTCTTTGATACCCTGACCGCCGCTATCTTCGTGGACGCCTGCGCTTCGCCTGGAGGATGCTGATGGCATTCGGCCCGATGGGTATCGCTTCGCGTCTCCCTACCGCGGCGCCAGCCCCGCACCGTTTTGAAATGCCAACAGCCCAATGCAGAAAATCGCTGCGCCAACCCACAGCACCACCGGGACCAGGTACGGCGACGAAATGACTTCGAGCACCGGGAACGCTTTGTCTGAAACAAACCTTCTGTGTGCCACCCATGCGGTTGCGACGAGGGGTGTAAAGGTGACAACGAAGTAGAGCGCCCCCAAAACCCAGCCAAAGGCGGTCAAATCCCTGGATCGCGTGACCTCTCCCGCGAAGCCAAGCGCGGCAATTGATACGAACGCGCCCAACGCGCTGATGAGGAGCTCGGCAGCCAGGACGACGATGGATAGAGTTGCAGTCATGCTTGGATTCCGTTTGCGAATGAGATTTCCCTGAAGCCGCAGCCCGGATGGCCGGTGACCGCATCAGCCACGATTGAAGTCCTCGAGATCGCGGATGAAGCGTTCGAAGTCGGGCGCCAGTTCGTGCAGAGGAAGGCAGTTCATCCGTACTGACATCTTGAAGGGGAACGCCCACTTTGTGGGTGAAGGGGGGCCGACAGTCTAACGCGTAGAGGAAGGTGCTTGCAATCGGTGTGGTCTTCCCTGAGGAAACCAGTTGCCGGACGTAGCTCCATCCGGGCTAGCGATCCGTGCCAAACCGCAAGATCGGTCGAGCGTGTCATGGCCGTCAGCGACTAGATGGCGCCGCCACGGAGGAGGGACGATGAAGGCGGCGCTGCAAAACTATCAGGACCGCATGCGACGAGTGCTGGACCATATCGACCGGCATCTCGACGGAGATCTGGACCTGGACGGCTTAAGCGCTGTTGCCGCCTTCTCGAAATTTCATTTCCACCGGCAGTTCTCGGCAACCTTCGGATTATCTGTGCATCGCTATGTCCAGCTGGCCCGCATGAAGCGCGCTTCGCACCAGCTGGCCTATATGGACGCCCTTGATGTCACGGATGTTGCGATGGATGCCGGTTACGACGCACCGGATGCCTTCGCCCGCGCCTTTCGGCAACGGTTCGGGCAATCTCCGTCGTCGTTCCGGAAGTCTCCCGACTGGGAGCCGTGGCTTGCGGCCTTAGGGCCTCTCGACAATGCGAGGAGCAAGCTCATGCAGAAGACCCTTACCACTGACGACGTGACGATCCGCGATGTGCCCCCGACACCGGTGGCGATCATGGAGCATCGCGGCGACCCGGCGACGCTTCCCGCCACAATCCAGCGCTTCATCGCGTGGCGCAAGGCGGCTCACCTGCACCCCAGCACAAGTCCGACCTTCAATGTCTGGCGTTCCGAGCGGCGGCCTGCATCACCCGCCGATTACAGCGTGGACCTTTGCGTCGGGACCGCACAAGCGATCGTGGCGAACGGCGAAGAAATCAAGGCCAGCGAGATCCCCGGCGGACGCTGCGCGGTGCTGCGCGTCGTCGGCTACACCGACAATCTCGAGCCGGCCGCGCTCTTCCTTTATCGCGACTGGCTTCCCGCCAGCGGCGAAGAAGCGCGCGACTTCCCGATCTATTGCCAGCGGCTGAGCCTGTTCCCGGAGGTGCCGGAGCACGAGACGGTCGCGGACGTTTTCTTGCCGCTGAAGTAGCGTCTGCTGACGGCGGCCTGTCACTCCGATCGCGGAGACCGGCAGGCCGCCATTCGCGGATCAATACCGCCACGATGTGATCCCGCGTTCAACTCGGGAAACGGGTGGCAGCTCGCTGGTGCCTGATGTCTTGTTCGGCTCCTTTTTGACATCAGGAGAGTCTCACGGTGGAACTGGCAAACAAGACGATCATCGTAACCGGCGCCAGCAGCGGTATCGGTGCTGCCGCAGCATCGTTGTTCGCGTCCGAAGGCGCCGATGTGGTGCTCGGGGCGCGTCGCGGCCCCGAGCTGCAGGCCGTTGTTGCAAGCATCAAGAGCGCCGGAGGGCGCGCGACGTTTCTCGCCGGGGATGTTCGGGACACCGGCTATGCAGCCCGCCTTGTCGAGCACGCCGTCAAGACTTTCGGAAAGCTCGACGGCGCTTTCAACAATGCCGGCATTGTCGGCGAGATGACGCCAGTCCCCGAGATGAGCGTCGAAAACTGGACCGATGTGCTTGCGGTGAATCTCACCTCGGCGTTCCTCAGCGCGAAGGCGCAGATCCCGGCACTGCGCAAGCAGGGCGGCGGTTCGATCGTTTTCACCTCGTCCTTCGTTGGCTTCAGCAACGGGGGCCTGCCGGGAATGGCGGCGTACGCAGCCTCAAAGGCAGGACTGATCGGCCTGGCTCAATCACTGGGCGCCGAGCATGCGGCCGAAGGCATTCGCGTCAACGCGCTTCTGCCTGGAGGGACCATCACCCCGGCGGCGGGCGAAGGAAATCCCGACGCCCTGAATTTCATCGCCGGGCTCCACCCGATGAAGCGGATGGCCAGTCCCAAGGAGATCGCGCAGGCGGCGGTTTTTCTCCTGAGCGACCGGGCATCGTTCATGACGGGCAGCCCCATGACGGTTGACGGCGGCATGTCGGTCCGCCTGACCTGACCACGAATCCGCTCGGGCCCGATCGACGGGGCTCTGCGCCGTCGATCGAGCCAATTGATAGCGGGGCGCGCAGTGCGCGAAAGGCCTGCTTCACCCGTGCGCCTCCTGCCAGTGCGGATAGGTGACATAGGCGGTGACGGCGCCTTGCTCATGCGAGCGAATGGTGACCTGCGTGCCCTTGGGCATGTGGACGGTCTCGCCCGGACCGGCGGTCACGGTGCCGGCGTTGCTCGACACCGAGAGCTTCCCTTCGAGCACGATCATCACGTCGTCGACGGCGATTGTCTCGTCGAGGATCTGGTTCGGCGCGTAGCGGCCGTAGCCGATGGTGATCGGCGCGCCGTGACGCTGGTCGATCACGTTGCCGACGAATATGTCGCCATCCTGGCCGGGCGAACGCTCGAGCGTTGCGTCCGAGATGGCAAACTTGCGAACTTGCATGAGATGTCGTCCGTCTTTTCAAAGTGGGCGGGTTGAGGACGATAGAAGCCTCAGGCAAGTGTTTTGTTCAGCGCGCCTTGCGGGACCGTTTGACGCAGATGGTGCGACGATGGCTGGCGCGCAGGAGACGATTGGTGCCCAGCCCACGGCGACGGTCGCCTCGGCGCAAACACTGGATGTTCGCCACGCGTCTCCATGATACGAAACCCCCGTCGTTCGCTTCCGGAGCCAATGTTCATGTCTGCCACCGCGCCGAGTCAGTCGCCCGCAACCTCCGCCGAAACCGATCCCGAAACACTCGGCTGGATGAAAGGCTTCCCGCCGTCTCCGGACCGCACCATCAGCTTCCAGGATGGTTCGTTCCGCAGCTTCCCCGAGCTACGCTGGGCATGGAGCAACATCCGCCAGCTGGTGCCGACCGTGAATGTCTGGCGCGGGGCGGGGCCTGCATCGGTGTTGCCGCGGGAAGACCACGACATCGGTGCGTCGGCCTCGACCACCATGGACAGGCGGCCCATGACGTTCGCGAAGATGCTCGAGGAAACCTACACCGACGGCATCGCCGTGCTGCATCGGGGCAAGCTGATCTATGAGCGCTATTTCGGCGCGTTGAAGCCGCACAAGCCGCATATCGCGATGTCGGTGACGAAGTCGTTCACCGGCTTGCTCGCCGGCATTCTGGTCGCCGAGGGCAAGATCGATCCGCAGGCGCCCGTCACGGACTATGTGCCGGAGCTGAAGGCGAGCGCGTTCGGCGACGCGCGCGTGCACGAGGTCATGGATATGACCACCGGGCTCGAATACACCGAAATCTACACCGACAAGAACTCGCATGTGTGGGGACTGCGGCGCGCCAACGGCATGGCGCCGATTCCACCCGACTATGACGGTGCGACCACCATCTTCGATTTCCTGGTCGGGCAAAAGAAGCAGGGCGAGCACGGCAAGGTCTTTGCCTACAAGACCGTCAACACAGACGTGCTGGCCTGGATCATCCGGCGCGTCAGCGGCATGACGTTGTCCGATCTGCTCTCCGAGCGCATCTGGCAGCCGATGGGCGCGGAGGAAGACGCGCATTACCACGTCGATCGCATCGGCACCGAAAGCGGCGGCGGCGGCCTGTCGACCTGCTTGCGCGATCTCGCCCGATTCGGCGAGACCATGCGCAATCACGGCCGCTTCAACGGCCGGCAGATCGTGCCTTCATCTGTCGTCGAGGACATCGCGCGCGGCGGCGATCCCGAAAAATTCAAGCCGGCTGGCTACACCACGCTAACAGGTGCCTCCTATCGCAATCAATGGTGGGTCACGCACAACGCCCACGGCGCCTATATGGCGCGTGGCGTTCACGGCCAGGGCATCTATATCGATCCCAAGGCCGAGATGGTGATCGCGCGCTACGCCTCGCACCCCGCCGCGGGCAACGCCGCCAACGATCCCGTGACGCTGCCTGCCTACATGGCGCTGGCGAAGGAGCTGATGGCGGGCGGGTGAGGTACGCCTATGGCAGCTCCCGCCAGCGCATCGGCAAAATGCCGTCCTGCCTGAAACTGGCGAGGAAGCGGAACCGGGCGGCTTGCGGATTGGGACGGGCTTCGATCGGTGTGCCCAGGATCTGCACGACGTCGTTCTCGTCATAGGTGGGCCAGGGTGGCAGGCCTGATCCGTTGGGATCGCCGTGCGCTGCGAAATTCACCCAATAGGCCATCATGGTCCGCGCCAGAGCGCGGTCCTCTTCGGCCGGCGGTGCCGAGCTGCCGATCACCTGTTGCGGAGTGAGTGTGCCGAACACGAACGGAATTTCAGTCACGTGCGAGGCGATCGGCGTGTAGTGCGAGGTATAGCTGAAGTGATAGCCGTAGACCGGCGCTCGTCCCCCGCGCCGATGCAGACGCAGCCACTGCCAGCATTGCTCGCCGACCACGATGTCGCCCGTGAGCGCCGCCGCGGAAGTCCTGGCCTCCGCATCGGTCGCCGCGGGATAGACCTTCAAGAAATCGGTCATGCGCTCCTTCCCGAACATCGCCTCGGCCGCGGCGAGAAAGACTTGTGCCGATTGATCGGGGAGTGACTGCGAACGGAAAGGAAATTCCTCGGCCGCATTCCAGCCCGCCAGCAGCGGGATGTGCATCTGTTCGCCGCGCCGGAAGCGCCGCGCGGGCACATCAGGAACGACAAGACCATCGATACTCGGCGAGAAGGCCGTCACGACCGGGCTGGTCCTGAAACTCCACGGCGCGGCTGCATTCAACGAATCGGCCGGCATGCTGCGCAAAGCTGCGATCGACGCGTTGTCCTGCTGCCGGGCAAAAGCGAGACCACGCGCGCGGGCTTCTTCAAAGCCCTGAAGCGGGCCGTGTTTGCCATCCCAGAACGCGCCGCTCTGTCCTATGGCCTTGTGAAACAGTCCGTGCGCGAGCGGCGAGGCGATCAGGATTCCGACGGCCATGGCGCCGGCGGATTCGCCGAACACGGTGACGTTCTCGGGGTCGCCTCCGAAGCCGGCGATGTTGGCCTTGACCCAGCGCAGCGCCGCCAGTTGATCCTGCAGGCCGTAATTGCCTGAAGGCGCCTCCGCGTCGAGATCGGGGTGGGCGAAGAAGCCTAAGATGCCGAGGCGGTAGTTGAAGCTGACGACGACGACACCTTTCGCTGCTAGCGCGTTGCCATCGGTTGCGGGATTCGCCGAGGAGCCGAACTGAAAGCCGCCGCCGTGAATCCACACCATCACGGGCCGCTTCTCATCCGCGTGCTTCGCCGCGGTCCAGATGTTGAGATAGAGGCAATCCTCGTCGCGCGGTCCCGGCCGCGGGTCGTTTTCGAGCGCCGATAGACACCCCGCGCCGAACACAAGCGCATCGCGCACGCCATCCCAGGACTCCGGGGGCTGCGGAGCGCACCAACGCAGAGGCCCGACCGGCGGTGCTGCGTAGGGAATGCCTTTGAACGCGATCACGCCGCTTGCATCGCGCGGGCCGCCACGCACGGCCCCCGCTTGCGTGCGGACCACGCGTTGCAGCCCGGCTGCTGTCGTACTCGTGAAACCATGCATGGCCGTTTCTTTCGATAGCGTGGGCGGCGCCCGGACGCCCCCGGGCAGGTTCAGGCGGCACCCTATCGACATTCCTCTTCGCTCGATTTAGATGTTCTGCCAATCAATTTCTAAAAACCGGCAACATGCGGCAGCCGCTCCGTTTTCCATGGCCTGATCTTGATGTGGATGATGTCTCCGCGCCCGTTATCGCCGTGCGCGTCGACGTGATCGGGACCAAGGACGAGGTGCCCGATCACAGGCACCGCAAGGGGCAACTTGTCTTTGCGCTGGGCGGCGCCGTGACGTGCCGCGTTCCCACCGGTCTGTGGATGGTGCCGCCGCATTGCGCGGTGTGGATTCCAGGAGGCATGCAGCACAGCAACCTCGCGACGGAAAACGCCCGGCTGGTTTTCGTCTACATCGAGCCTGAGGTCGTGGACCTGCCGGATCGGTGCTGCACGCTTTCGATCTCCCCACTGCTGCGTGAAGTGATCGTCGAGCTGGCCAATCAGATCGCGGATGACGAGGCGAGGGTGGAGCTTCTGGCGAGCGTCCTGCTGCGCGAGCTTCCCCGCATGCCGGTTCAGCAGCTGCATCTGCCGCTCTCGCCCGAGCCGCGGTTGAAGAAGATTGCCGCGGCGCTGGCGAAAAACCCTTCCGATCGCAGGACGCTGGCCGAATGGGCCGATCGCGTCGCGCTGAGCGAGAGCAGCCTCGCGCGTCTCGTGGTCAGGGAGACGGGCTTAAGCTTCGGGCGGTGGCGCCAGCAATTGCACCTGATCGTCGCCTTGCGGGAGCTGACGTCCGGCGCGAGCGTGCAGCAGGTGTCCGCCGATCTCGGCTACGACTCCGTCGCGGCCTTCATCACCATGTTCAAGAAGGCGCTCGGGAAACCACCAGGGAAATATCTGAGCGGTATTTTCCCTGAATATAAGAATTGACTTATATTAGCGTCGACCGATATTAATCCTGGCACGAAACGACAAGGAGGAGCGCCATGGAGATCGACGTCGTCAGGGTATTAGGGCTGGTTACGCGTTCGGTGAGGAATTTCGAGAAGGACGGGAAGGCAGCCAGTGCGGTGACACTGACGCGGCTTTACGAGACCAGCGTCGACGATCTCTGGGACGCAGTGACCAGCGAGCAACGCATTCCGCGCTGGTTCTTTCCGGTCGGGGGAGATCTCCGGCTCGGCGGAAAATACCAGCTCAAGGGGAATGCAGGCGGGACCATCACGGCATGTACGCCGCCGACCCATTTTGCGGCGACCTGGGAATTCGGCGGCGCGATGAGCTGGATCGACGTCAAGCTGACCGCAGAACGAAGCCAGGCGCGGCTGACGCTCGAGCACACCGCGATGATCGAGGATCATTGGAATCAGTTCGGTCCAGGGGCAGTCGGGATCGGCTGGGATCTCGCCATTGCCGGGCTGGAGCGATATGTTGCGACCGGGGCATCGGTCGACCATGAGACGGCCGAGGCATGGATGGGCTCTCCCGCGGGCAAGGAATTCATGACGAGCAGCGGCGAGTATTGGCGCGCAGCGCATGTCGCAAGCGGCGTGGATCCTGCGTCCGCGAAACAGCGGTCGGACCGTACCATCGCTTTCTATCGCGGCGAGACGCCGCCCGACGTGGCGCATCCGGGCACAGGAAGCTGATGCAAATCTTCGAGGTCCTTGCCGACCCCGTCCGCCGTCGCATCCTCGAGCTGCTTGCGCCCGGCGAGATGGCGTCCGGCGAGGTCGTCGAAGTGATCGGAGCGGAGTTCGGGATCACGCAGGCCGCCGTGTCGCAGCACCTCAAGGTGCTGCGCGAGAGCGGCTTCGCGACGGTTCGGGCGGAGGCGCAAAGACGGCTCTATTCGGTCGATGCTGCGGGCCTCCAAGCGGTGGATGCATGGATCGGTCAGTTCCGCAATTTCTGGGAGCCGAAGCTGGATGCGCTGGCGACGGAAATCGCGCGCGGCAAACGCGAGCGTCGTAACGCGCCAATGAGCAAGCGGAGCGGGAAGCGGGCGTGAAGGCATCGCGGCCACGCCTCATGGAGACGTTTCCGTTCTTTGCCCGGCGGGGGATGGGCTTGAGCGGCGGCATCTCGGTGTCGCCCGGGCTGGCGGCCCATCTGAGGCCGTACTGCAGGTTCGCGGCCTGCGCGGCGGCGACGAGCTGTACAAAGCCCCAGACGATTGCGGCGGGCAGCATCGATAGCTCGAAGCTCATCGCCATTGGCTGTCCCCCAATCTGCAAGAAATCAGCGCGATCCCGGGTGCCATCCGGGAGTTTGGGAATCTCGGGATCGAGGTGATCCCAGGCATATCCGCGCGAGCAGAACAGCACGACGGACGGTTTGAACGTGCTGGCATCGTCCAGCGTGCCGACATAGATGCCGATTAAGTCCGGCTTCTCGTCCGGCTTGTTGTAGATAGGCGAGCCGCAGTTCGGACAGAACCCTTTGCGCTTGACCGCGCCGCTGACGGCAGTGCGCTCGATTTCGCGCACCTCGCCTGTCACCGCGACTGCGCTGCGCGCGAACACGAAGATGGAGCTGTGGCCGCTGCCGGTATCGCGCTGACAGTCGCTGCACTGGCATTGGAAGCCGCGGATCGGCGCGGACGCAATGGTGTAACAAACCGCGCCGCAGGCACAACGACCTGAATATGTCATTCGTCTCCCTCCCAACGGGCCGGCGCGATTTCACAGAAGCCGGATATTTGCCGGCCCGCTCACTCGCGCGACATCTTCTCGAACCTCTTCACCAGCCGCTCCCGCTTCAGCCGCGACAGGCGCTGGATCCAGAACATGCCGTCGAGCTGGTCGATCTCGTGCTGGTGGCAGACAGCACGCAAGGCTTCCGACTCCTCTTTGTGCATGCTGCCGTCGAGATCCCGATAGCTGATCCGCACGCGGGCGTGGCGCTGGACCTCGTCGTTGACGCCGGGCATCGAGACGCTGCCTTCGCGATGCAGGATCATCTCGGGTGAGGCCCATTCGATCTCCGGATTGACATAGGTCTGTGCACCGTCCCTGGCGTCGAGCTCGAGCACGACGACGCGCAAGGGCACGCCGACATGCGGCGCCGTGATGCCGATGCCGGGCGCGGCGCGCATGGTCTCGAGCAGATCATTTGCAAGCTCGCGGAGCGCATCGTCGAACGCGGTGACGGGGTGAGCCGGCATCGCGAGCCGGCGGTCGGGATAGCGGACGATCGGGCGAATGGTCATGCAAGCTCCTAGCACTCACGGATGGTTGAAGCATCCCGTTCTTGACGCCCTACCAACTGGAAGGTAGCTAGGGACCATGACCAACGTTTCCTCGACAGCCGACGACATCCTGGCCTGCGCGCGCAGCTTGATCATCGCGGGCGGCTACAATGGTTTCAGCTACGCCGACGTGGCCGAGGTGGTCGGTATCCGCAAGCCGAGCATCCACCATCATTTCGCCAGCAAGGTCGATCTGGTCCGCACGCTCGTGTCGCGCTACCGCGCCGAAGCCGAGGCGGGACTGTCCGCGCTCGAGCGCAATGTCCCTGATCCGCGCGACCAGCTCGAAAACTATGTCGCGTACTGGAAGGCGTGCATCAATGATGCGACAGCGCCGTTCTGCGTGTGCGCGCTGCTGGCCAGCGAGCTTCCGATCCTGCCGGAGGAGGTTGCGCTCGAAGTCCGTGCGCACTTCCGCTCCTTGGCTTCCTGGCTGACGGCCGTCATGGAGCGTGGCAAGCGGAAAGGGCAACTCAAACTCTCCGGCACAGCCCGCGTCGAGGCCGAAGGATTCATGGCGACCATTCACGGCGCCATGCTGTCGGCGCGTGCCTATGGCGATCCAAAGATGTTCGGTGTGATTACCACCCCGCTGCTGGACCGGCTGTCCAACAAGCACTGAGAGACATCGGCGAGACGATGACGATAGCCAGCAAGTGGGCTGGATCGAGGACGGTTTCGTTGTGTGTAAGAAAACTACCAACTAGTAGGTATAGGAGAGACTGCGATGGCGCGATATCAATTGAATCCGGTTCATTGCGACCGCGAGCGATGGCTGAAGCAATATTACTTCGTGCGAGCGGCGTTCTCGGTTGCCTGGGTCGCTGCTGCGTTTGCCGCCGGGGCTTCTTCTCCAGTGATCGCCGGCGCCTTGCTCGTCCTCTATCCCGCATGGGACGCCGCTGCCAACTTCGCGGACGCGGTTCGCAGCGGCGGACTCGCTCAAAGCCGCCCGCAGGCTCTGAACGTTGTGGTCAGCCTGGCGACCACCGTCGCGGTGCTTGTGACCTTGCAGATGAGCATGAACCGGGTGCTCGGAATCTTCGGGGCATGGGCGATCCTGTCGGGATTGCTCCAACTCGGAACGGCCATCCAGCGCTGGCGGAGTTTTGGCGCGCAATGGGCCATGGTGCTCAGCGGGGGCCAGTCGGCTCTCGCAGGCGGCTTCTTCATCTTTCAGGCCACGATGCCCGCGATTCCCTCGATCGCGAATGTCGCGGGCTATGCTGCAGTCGGTGCGCTCTACTTCCTGGTCTCGGCGGTCTGGCTCACGGTCGGCGAGTGGCGGCGTAGCGCGGCTGTTTGAAGCCTTGCCATTCAAGCCTTGTCGCGGACGCTCACCCGTCCGGATAGGGCGTGCCGTCCTTGTGCACGAATCGGCCGTCGGAGTTGGCGCTCATCATGTCGATGTCGGAGCAAATCGTGAGATCGTCGGGCGAGCGAGAGCCGACTTCGAGATAGAGGGCGATGGCGCTCGAACGGTTGATCAAGTGATGGCCGTTGCCGCTGTTTTTCGCGAAGGCGGCGCAGTCACCGGCGCGGAGCACGATCTCGCATTTGTCCTCGATCAGCGTCACTTCGCCTTCGAGGACATAGACGAATTCGTCCTCATGCGAGTGCCAATGCCGCTGGCTCGACCAGTTGCCGGGCGGCAAGCGCATCAGGTTGACGCCGAAATCGGACAAGCCTCCGGCATTGCCGAGCCGCTGCCGGACCCGATCGGCGCAAGGTGCATCGAAGGGCGCGGGGTAGCCGGCGCCCTTGCGGGCGGGTACGGCAGCGATGTCGATTTTCGGCATAAGCATTTCCCTGCAGTTCTCTAGCGTTGCGTGGCCTGGCACATCGCGGAGCGCCAGGCGCGTCGTCGAACCCGGTCACGGATTTCGCCGCATCCGCACGGCCAGTTCCGCACGGCAAGGCCGGATGGCGCGCGAGGAGGCGGACGATCGCGTTTGCGACGGGACGAATTCAATAGCGGCGGGATGATGCCATCATGCAGGTGTTTTGCCCGACGAGTCAAACGGCGGGTCTTCCTTCGCACTGCAAAGAGCTGCGCTGTAAGTCCTTGATCCGACAGCGCCCCGCTACTGTGCATGGGGTTGTTTTCGCGTTTTTTGTTTGGCAGGTCACAAAAGCGTGCCGCAAAAACTTGCGTCGGCCTGTCGGCCCACCATGTTCCCATTCGTCTTCCACCCAGACAGATCTGACGGGAGACCAAAATGAACGCTTCCTCCTATCGCTGGGTGATCGTCGCCGCGGGCGGCTTGCTCGGCTGCGTCGCCATCGGCGGCATGTTTTCGCTGCCGGTATTCCTGCAGCCGATCGCAAAGGACACCGGCTGGTCCGTGACCGGCATCTCCAGCGCCATGACGATCGGCTTTCTGGCAATGGCCTGCACCAGCATGGTCTGGGGCACGTTGACGGACCGGTTCGGGCCGCGGCTGGTGGTGCTGACGGGATCGACGGTGCTGACCGTGAGCCTGTTCGCGGCGAGTCACGCCACCTCGCTGCTGGCGTTTCAGTTCGTCTTCGGGCTTCTGGTCGGAGCGTCCTGTGCGGCGATCTTCGCGCCGATGATGGCGACCGTGACCGGCTGGTTCGACACCCATCGCAGCCTCGCGGTCTCGCTGGTGTCGGCCGGCATGGGCATGGCGCCGATGACGATGGCGCCGCTCGCGGCCTGGCTCGTCTCCGGCCATGACTGGCGCACCTCGATGCAGATCGTGGCGCTGGTGGTCGGCGCCATCATGATCCCGGTCTCGTTCCTGGTGCGCCGCCCGCCGGCGCTCGCGCACGCCGTGGCCGCGCCTGCGGGCGAGGGCGCCGTGCAAGGTGAGATGTCGATGGGAGAGGCGCTGCGCTCGCCGCAATTCCTGATCCTGCTCGCGACCAATTTCTTCTGCTGCGCCACCCATTCCGGCCCGATCATCCACACCGTCTCCTATGCCGTGAGCTGCGGCATCCCGCTGGTCGCGGCGGTGACGATCTACAGCATCGAAGGCTTTGCCGGCCTTGGCGGACGCATTGCCTTCGGCCTGATGGGTGACCGCTTCGGCGCCAAGCGCGTGCTCGTCTCGGGCCTGCTGTTGCAGGCGTTCGGCGCACTCGCCTATGTCTTCGCGCACCAGCTTGCGACGTTCTACGCCGTCGGGGCCGTCTTCGGCTTCATTTATGCCGGCACCATGCCGCTCTACGCGGTGCTGATCCGCGAAAATTTCCCGCTCAAGATGATGGGCACGGTGATCGGCGGCACCGCCATGGCCGGCAGTCTCGGCATGGCCACGGGCCCGCTCGCCGGCGGCCTGATCTACGATGCGTTCTCGAGCTACGCTTGGCTCTATATCGCCTCCTGGGCGATGGGCCTCGGCGCCTTCCTGATGGCGATGAATTTCAAGCCGTTCCCGAAGCCGCGCGCGGATTTGGCGCCGGCGGCGGCGTAAGCAAGTTCATCGAGGCACAGCGCTAGAGCTGCGCCTCGATCGCGGGCTTGTCGATGATGGACCACACGTGCCGTATTTTTCCGTCGTGAAATTGATAGAACACGTTTTCACAGAAGGACATGCGCCTGCCGTTCACATCCAGCCCCAGAAACGTTCCAGCCGGTGTGCAATCGAACTTCAGCCGGGCGGCGATATGGGGCGGATCGCAGACCAGCAGCTCGATGTTGAAATGCAGATCCGGAATTGTGCGAAAATCCTGCTCCAGCATGGCACGATAGCCGGACAGTCCGAACGGTCGCGCATTGTGGGCGACATCATCGTGGACGAACTGTCCGAGGGCGGGCCAATCCTGCCGGTTCAGGCAGGCGATGTAGTCGCGGTAGATGTCGGCGAGGTCGGACCTGGTCATGGCGTGCTCCTGCGGCTCCGGCCCTAACGCGGCAACGAGAGAAAAGGCGCAGGCGCTCACAGACGTTTTTCGAAGAACAGGTCCGGGTAGGGATCGTCATTGAAGCGGGGGATCTCGCTCCAGCCGCTTCGTCGGTAGAGCTGGCCGGCTTCCGCCAAGGCGCTGTTGGTGTCGAGCCGCAATAGCTTGATGCCGAGCCCGCGCGCGGCGTTCTCGGTCATGTCCATCAGGCGCCGGCCGAGCCGCAATCCGCGCGCCGCCGGTGCGACCCACAGCCGCTTGATCTCGGCATAGCCGTGATCGGTGCCCTTGAGCCCGACGCAGCCGACCGGTAGCGTGTCCGACATCGCGACGATGAACGTGCCGCGCGGGCGGCGCATATCCTTGGCGTCGGGATCGCGCGACAGCGAGACGTCGAACCCCTGCTTGAAGCGGCGGCCGAGCTCGCCATAATATTCGCCGAGGCAATAGCGCGCCTGTTCGCTCCGCGGGTCCATCTCGTCCAGCGTGACGCGCTCGCGCGTCAGCGCGGAAGCAACCAAATCCATCGCCGCCAGCAGCGCCTCGCGTTGCGCATGTTGGGCGAGGAAGCCCTCGGCCTGCGTATTCGACAGCGCCTCGTAGGCCGCGAACTCGCGCCGGCCCGCACGCGTCAACGTCGCGACGCGACGGCGCGCATCGTCCTCATGCGCATTGGTCTCGACCAGCCCTTCGTCCTCGAGGCAGCGGAGGAGGCGGCTCATCAGGCCGGAATCGAGGCCGAGATAGTCGCGAATCTCGGCCACGTCCGAACGTCCATGCCCGATCGCGTTGAGCACGCGCGCCGCCCCCAGTGGCCGCCCGCGTCCCAGGAATGACGTGTCGAGCGCGCCGACAGCGGACGTGACGGCACGATTGAAGCGGCGGACGCGGGAAACAGGGTCAAGCATGATATATCTGACTTTAGTCAGACATATCATCGAAGTCAATCAGTGCACGTTTTCGCTTCACCAGCGAACTGCGCTTCAATCCAGGCCCAGGACCTTGCGGGATTTCCGCGTGAGTTTCGCCGCGATCAGCGCGTGCGCCTGCGCCAGATAGGCCGTGAGCTCGGCGTCCGGCAGCGCGTTGTTGCCGACGAGTTGCACCCATTTGGCGCGCGCCAGATAGGGCGCCGGCCGCGCAAGGCCGTGCTCGATCAGCATGGCATAGGCCATGTTCGAGACCTTGAACATGTAGCCGCCGGAGCGCGCGGCAAAGCCGCCGCCGAGTGCGAACATCTTGCCGCCGACCTTGAACACGGAGGTACCCTCCCACTGCACCACCTTGGTGACGGCGGGCAGGCGCAGGCAGCGGGTTTCGAAAGTTTTGGGAGTCATCGCCTAAGCGATAGCACAGCGTACGCGGCTTGCAACGCCGCAACGATGGAGCGCCTCTGCGTGCCGCACCGCGTCCGCGATACGAGAGGAACGACCCCACTTGTATCGTGCCGTCCGATCCCCCACACTCCACATCACTCAATCAGTCACAGGAATAAGGTCATGGCTCGCATTCGCTGTATCACCGAGATGGGGATGGGCGTCGACGTGCACGGCAGGGACGCCACCAAGGCGGCGAAGCGTGCCGTTTCTGATGCCATCAGGCATTCGAGCCTCGGCTTCTTCCGGATGATCGACAAGACTGCGAACGACATGTTCGTCGACGTCACGATCGCGGTGCCGAATCCCGAAGCCGTCGACAAGGACGCGGTCGCGAAGGAACTGCCTTACGGCACCGTCACCGTCAACGCGGTGAAGGGCGGGCTGGAGATTCCCTCGGCTGCGGAGCAGGGTAACGACCCCATCCTCATCGCCAATGCCGCCGTCATCGTCAGCTTCGATAAGGACTAGGCCGGTGTCCGACGGTGACGTGACCCTACTGGATCGCCCGATCTGGAGCGCGCTGACGACCAGCCACAAACATCTGGCCGAGGGTGGCCCGGGAGCGCTGCGCTATCCGGTGGACGTGACGCCTTTTGCCGACATGGTCGACATGTCCGAGACGAGCTTTGCCGAGCTCGGCAATCTCCTGTCGGGCTCGCAGGTCGCCGCGCTGTTCACACCCGAGGCCGTCGACGTTCCCGCCGGTTTCAAGGTCGTGCTGGCCGGACCCTGCGAGCAGATGATCGGCTCCCCGGCCGATAGCCCGCTTCGCGATGCCGAGATCGTCCGGCTGGGTGCAGCCGACGTTCCCGCCATGATGGCATTGACGGAGTTGACGAAGCCCGGTCCATTCGCGCGGCGCACGCACGAACTCGGGACGTTTCTTGGCATCCGCGCCGGCGGCGAATTGGTCGCGATGGCCGGCGAGCGCATGAAGCCGGGCAATTTCGTCGAGATGACGGCCGTCTGCGTCCACCCTGATCATCGGGGGCGGGGCTACGCGCAGGCGCTGCTGGCGGCGGTCGCGCGGCAGATCGAGGCGCGCAGCGAAATTCCGTTCCTGCACGTGTTCTCGAGCAACTCGTCGGCCATCGCGCTGTACCAGCGGCAGGGGATGCGGACTCGGCGCCGCCTGCACGTGACTGCGTTCATGAAGCAGAGATGAGCCGCGCCGTCCGGTCAGGCTTCATATCTGGCGAATTCACGCTATATCGATCCCAACCATCATTGGGGAAACACATGGACGCCAGAACACCTGATTTTTCCGCCACGCGGACAGCAATGCAGCGTTACGTCGATCAGGAGATCATTCCGGGTGCATCCTGGGCGGTGCTGCGGGGCCGCGAGGTCGTCGATCAGCAGTGCGTCGGTTTCGCCGATCGCGAGACCAGCACCGCGCTGCGGCCCGATCACATTTTTCGCGCCTTCTCCAATACCAAGATCTTCGTCACCTGCGCGATCATGCTGCTGGCCGAGGAAGGCCGCATCGGGCTCGATGACGTTGTCGAGAAATTCCTGCCGCAACTCGGCAATCGCAAGGTTCTGAAGCCGGGCGCTTTGAGCCTTGCCGACGTCGAACCGGCGAAGAGCCCGATCACGATCCGGCAGCTTCTGACCCATACCTCCGGCCTCAGCTACGGCATCTTCGATCCCGGCACGGTGCTGTTCAAAAGCTATAACGAGGCACGCGTTCTCAATCCGTTGACGCCGCTGACTGACATGATCGACCGGCTCGCCGATCTGCCGCTGTCCTTTCATCCCGGCGCGTCCTGGGAATATTCGGTTGCGACCGACGTCCTCGGGCGCGTCGTGGAGGTCGTCTCCGGCAAGCCGCTCGACGCCGTGCTCAAGGCGCGCATTTTCGAGCCGCTCGGCATGACCGACACCGGCTTCCACGTGCCGGACGCGCAGCAGGGCAGGCTGGTCGCCCTCTACAACGGCGCGGACGTGCTCGATCCCATGAAGCCCGGCCTCGCCCGGGCCGACGACCTGCCTTATCCGCAGGCCTATCGGCGGCAGTTCCCGCGGCTGTCGGGCGGCGGCGGACTGGTCTCGACCTTGCCCGACATGCTCGCTTTGATACAGGCGCTGCTTCCCGGCTCGGATGCTCTGCTGAAGCCGGAGACGCTGCGGCAGATGACGACGAACCAGCTGCCCGCCGGCGAGAACATTCGCTTCGCCAATCTCGGCCCGATCCCCGGCAAGGGCTTTGGCCTCGGCGGCGCGGTCACCTTCGCGCCGATGCCGTTCGATCCCCCGAATTCGACCGGCGAATTCCAGTGGGGCGGCCTCGCCGGCACCCATTGGTGGATCTGCCCGCAGGCCAATACCGCCGGTGTGCTGATGACGCAGCGCTACATGGGCTTCTGGAATCCGTTCTTCTTCGAGTTCAAGCGTCTGGCCTATCAGGCCGTCGGAGGCTGATCGCGAAAAAAATGCAGGTTGCCGCGAATCCTTTCCGGTCGTCGCGCCCTCTCTTGACGATCGAGGCATTTTGCTTCGGCTCATCTCGGAGGATGTGATGGCATTTTACAGAAAGAACATCGGCGGCCTGCATCAGGCCGTGCGGATCGCCTTAGGCGTCGCGGTGGCGGTCGCGGCATTCGTGTATCTTACCGGCGCTGCGGCGTGGCTGGTTGCGCTCGGCGGCGCCGGCTTCGCACTGACCGGCCTCGTCGGCTATTGTCCGATTTGCGC
This sequence comes from Bradyrhizobium sp. 23, assembly GCF_023073295.1. Taxonomy (NCBI): domain Bacteria; kingdom Pseudomonadati; phylum Pseudomonadota; class Alphaproteobacteria; order Hyphomicrobiales; family Nitrobacteraceae; genus Bradyrhizobium; species Bradyrhizobium sp. 23. The sequence continues at coordinate 63,560 of NZ_JADPJF010000158.1, forward strand.
GATGGCCGGCATCGGAAGAGGAGGCGCGTCGTGAGCGCGGCCGGGATCTCGCCGGACCTGTTCGAGGCCGCGCGCCTCGGCGATCCCCAGGCGATCGCGTCTCTGCTCGAGACGGCGCAACCGAACATCCGCCGCTACGCCCGCGCCACCTGTCGCAGCTCGGCGGACGCCGAGGATGCGACGCAGGAGGCGCTGTGGATCCTGTTTCGCCATGTCGGCACGATCCGCTCGTGGCTGGCGTTTTCGGCCTGGCTGTTCAGTGTGGTCCGCCGCGAATGCCTGCGGCTTGCCCGCAAGGCAGGCCTCGCGCCGGCGATCGACGACGGAGAGGCAGAGGCGCTGCTGCTGTCGCGTCCTGAAGCCGATTTGCGGATCGACATCGCGGCGGCCTTCGAGGCGCTGCCGCCGCACTACCGCGACGTCGCGCTGATGCGCGACGTCAAGGAAATGACCATCGACGAGATCGCCGTCGCGCTCGGCGCGACCCGGCAGACCGTGAAGGCACGTCTGCATCGCGCCCGCGCCCTGATGCGCGAATATCTGACGAGATGAGCCATGACCGATTATCAAAGCCGTGACGACCTGAAATCTATCCCGGCCTTCGTGGCGCTCGCGCCGGTCGAGGCCAACGCGTTCCTTGCGTTCAACCACGCGGTCGAAGGACGGATTGATCCCGCTAAAATATCGCGAGCTGATCTCGCTCGCAGTCGTGCTCACCACGCAATGCGCCTATTGCCTCGACGTGCACACTGCGCAGGCGGCGAAGGCCGGTGCAACGCGCGAAGAAGTCGCGGAAGCCGCGTTGATTGCGGCCGCGGTTCGCGCCGGCGGCACGCTCGGCCACGCGTTGCTGGCGCAGCGCCTGCTCGGCCGGGTCTTGAGCGGCTGCTCGCGCTGCCGCATGCCCGGGCGATGATCGACATGCCGATCGGATTGAAATGGAGTGGTTATCGCATCTGCGATTTGCGCGCACGCGAGCTGGTCGGTCCCGCCGTGTTTCTCGGCGCCCGCCGCGATCTCTGGACGTTCGCCGATATGGCGGCAGCCAAT
>NZ_JADPJF010000158.1:64721-74839 GCF_023073295.1 Bradyrhizobium sp. 23
CGGCGCAGCTCTGGAACATCAGGGACAAGATCAGGGACGTCGACGCGATCATGACGCCGGCGCGGCAGGCGACCATCGGCGAAGCGCATCCGGAATTGATTTTTTGGAATTTGGCTGGGCGGGTCCGGCTTGCAAAGAAGACATCGGCGGAGGGCCGCGGGCAGCGCATCGCACTCCTGCAGCAGCGCGGCTTCGGGCGCTTGCCGACATGGCTGACTCAACGACATGGCACCGGCATCGGCGGTGACGATCTGATCGACGCCTGTGCCTGCGCGATCGCGGCACGCGACAGCACGCAGCGGTTCGGCGGGGAGGAGACCGATCCGCGGGGCTTGCGGATAGAGATCAATTATTGAGGCCGTCGGGGTGCGAGGAGCCGGGAAAAAGCTGCAATTTATTTGAAGCTTGCAGGAACAGACGACGGCTGGCCCGCGTTCCTCGTGCGAACCGAACACGGAGAAGCTCGTCCGATGAGGGATGTCAGTCAGTTCGCGACCGCGATGCTTGCGCTCGTCTTCACCGGAGCACTGCTCGTCACCGGCCAGCTCTTCATCGAGCAACGCGCACAGCGCGATGTGATGCACGCCACCAACCATTTGCTGCGGCCATTGTGACCTGTACGGGAAAATGACCTGACTACTCGACCTTGCGTCGTTCGTCCGCTCGCCTAGACTAGGCGGCATCTCATGAACGAAGCCGGGGTCCTGATGTCCGATCTGTCCGCCTTTCCCATCACCAAGCGCTGGCCGGCCAAGCACCCGGAGCTGCTCCAGCTTTATTCGCTACCGACGCCGAACGGCGTCAAGGTCTCGATCATGCTGGAAGAGATCGGGCTTCCCTACGAAGTCCATCTCGTCGATTTCGGCAAGGATGACCAGAAGACGCCGGAATTCCTCTCGCTCAATCCGAACGGCAAGATCCCGGCGATCCTCGATCCCGATGGTCCCGGCGGCAGGCCGCTGCCGCTGTTCGAGTCCGGGGCGATCCTGCAATACCTCGCGGAGAAGACCGGCAAGCTGCTGCCGCAGGACGCCGCGCGCCGTTATCAGACCATCCAGTGGCTGCATTTCCAGATGGGCGGCATCGGGCCGATGTTCGGCCAGGTCGGCTTTTTCCACAAATTCGCCGGCAAGGACTTCGAGGACAAGCGGCCGCTCGAGCGCTACGTGGGCGAAGCCAAGCGGCTGCTCGGGGTGATGGAGATGCATCTTGCCGGCCGGCAATGGTTCATGGACGACGATTACACCATCGCGGACATCTCCATGCTCGGCTGGGTGCGCAACCTCATCGGGTTCTACGGCGCCCGCGATCTCGTCGAGTTCAGCCAGTTCAAATCCGTCGCCGCCTGGCTCGACCGCGGGCTGGCGCGTCCGGCGGTCGAGCGCGGGCTGAACATTCCGAAGCGGCCGTGAGATCAGGTTAGCGCCTTGTGGGTCATGTAGAGCGCCATCAGCAAGATGAGGGCGATCATGACCCGGCGCAGCACCGATTTGCTGACGCCATTAGCCGCGCGTGCGCCGAGATCGGTGCCGACCCAGAGGCCGGCAAGGATGCCGATGATGGCAGGCCAGCCGACCATGAGGCCCTTGCTCCAGTAGATCCAGGCCGCCGGAATATTGGTCGGGATGACCGAGAAGACGAGGCTGACGAGCTGGGCCTGATGCTGCGGCACCCGCAGGCCCGCCGCGAGCCCGACGGTGATCGCGAGCCCACCGCCGATGCCCATGAAGCCGGAGGAAAATCCGGCAAGCATGCCGATGAGGAGCAGCGGCAGCCAAGGCAGCTTGTCTCGGTCGCAGGTCTCATTGCTTTTCTCCTCGCGGTCGCGGCGCAGGATCAGGAGAGCGATCAGCGCGACGAGATAGACGACGTAGGTCCATTGCAACACCGAGTCGGAGACTGCGGCCGCAGCGTAGCCGCCGCCGGCACCGCCGAAGAGAAACCCGATGCCGATCCAGACGATCCACAGCAACGGGCTGCGATTGCCGCTCTGCCAGTAGCGGCGAACGCCCGCGAGTCCCGTCGGTGGAACCTGCGTGATCAGCGATGTCCCCTGGGCGACGTGTTGCTCGGCGCCCAGTAGCAGTACGCTGAAATCACGAGGCCGCCTCCGGGACTCGTGCCCATGAAGCCCGATGTCAGCCCGCCGATGAGGCCGACCCCAATGCCTGCGAGCAGGTCATGGACCCACGACATCGCTCAGCTCCTGGTCCGTCGCTTGACGTCGGCCTTTGTGGTGCGAAATCCATCGATCACGCCGGTCACGGCCGCCATGCAGGCCTCGATGTCAAAATCCTGGCCCCAGCATTTTTGCAGCACAAAACCCTGGAAGATCGCGATCAGCACGCGCGCGATCGCTTCCGCACCGAGATCGCGTTTGATGAGGCCGTCATGCTGGCCCCGCTCGACCAGGGCGACGATCAGGGCGCGGGGCATGTCGATGCCTTCCACGACGCTGGTGCGGACGCGGCGGTTGCGTAGGGCTTCGGCCCAGCCATGGATGCCGACACGGCGGCGCGCTTCGCCGGCGGAGTCGGTGAGCCATTGCGCGTAGACGCCGACCAGCGCGTGAAGTCCTTCGATCGGATCGCCGGATCCTTGCGCGACCGAATTGAGCACGGCCTCGCGCCGATGCCGGTCGTCGGCGAGTGCCTCGATCAGATCGTCCTTGCTCTGGAAGTAGAGATAGACCGCACCGTGGCTCAGCCCCGACCGTTTGACGATGTCGGCCATCCCGGTCTGGTGAAAACCGTCCTCGGCGAAGCAGGCAAGGGCGGCTTCGAGAATCTGCTGCCGCCGGCCTTCACGTTGCTTGTCGCTGATTTTCGGCATTCGCCATCCACAAAAAAATGACAAATCAATCGTTTTAGTCGTTCTGCAGGACAAGCGGCTTCGCAATACTGATATGATAAAAAACGATCAGTCAGTCATTTTTATTATGAAAGGGTATCGTGGTCAAGCCCGAGGAACCGGGGGCGGGAAACAGGAGGTAACCTTCAAAGGCGCCCCCGGCGGCCAGGAAACGCCCCTTGAGCGCGCGGTCCTAGAACAGCCGTCCGCCGTTCGGCACGGGCTTGCTCGGCTGCACCAGCACGACCTTGCCGTCGGCATCGGGGAAACCGAGGGTCAGCACCTCCGAGACAACGGGGCCGATCTGGCGCGGCGGGAAATTCACGACCGCAGCCACCTGTTGGCCCACTAGCGTTTCAAGCGGATGATTTTCGGTGATCTGCGCCGAGCTCTTGCGCACGCCGATCGCGGGACCGAAGTCGATCCACAGCCGCCAGGCCGGCTTGCGCGCCTCGGGGAACGGCTTTGCATCGACGATGGTGCCGACGCGGATATCGACCGCGAGAAAAGTGTCGAAGTCGATGGTCGGCGATGCGGTCGCGGCTGGATCGTGGGTGACGTGCATGGAGTGTCCGTTCGAAGAGCTGGCATCGTTTTCGCAATATTGTCGCGCGAACCGGAGTTGCGTACAACGCCTTGGGATCACGATACGACGCATGCGCGAGGAACGCTTTGCCCAACATCATCTACGGCATCAAGAACTGCGACACCATGAAGAAGGCGCGCGCCTGGCTCGACAGCCATGGCGTCGCCTACGCGTTTCACGACTACAAGACGGCGGGCGTGGAGAAGGACAAGCTCAAGCAGTGGAGCGAGAAGGTCGGTTGGGAGACGCTGCTCAACCGCGCCGGCACGACTTTCAAGAAGCTGCCCGATGCCGACAAGGAAGGCCTCTCCGAGAAAAAGGCGCTGGCGTTGATGCTAGCGCAACCATCGATGATCAAGCGGCCGGTGCTTGAAGTCGGCGGCAAGCTGCTGGTCGGCTTCAAGCCGGAGATCTATGCCAAGGAAGTCACGACCAAGGAAGCCGCCGCCAAATCGCGCTGACCGCTAGTTCAGCTCGATGATCTCGGTGGGAACACCTGAGCCCTGCTGGTCCGCGAACTCGACCAGTTCGGCCGGCGCGATGCGGCCCGGGGTGCGATGGAACAGGTCGTGGTCGATCACCGCGCGCAATCTCGGGCGCGGCAGCGCGTCATTTCCGCGCATCAGATTCTTGATCTCGAAGCCGCCGTCCTCGCAGAAGGTCTTGAGCGACGCGATGATGTGACAGACCTTGCCGTCGCTCTGGAACGGCAGCAGCAGGCGCTCATAGGCGACGATACGGCCGTAGATGTCATCGACGTCGGCAACGCTGTAGACAGGCAGCCCACGCGCCACGCATTCATGATAGACCGGCATCACCAGGGGCGCGAGACGCGGCCCGATATAGTCGTCGAGCAGAACGCCCTTGCCGGTGTGTCCATAGGCGCGCGAGATGCGCGTGCCTTCGCTCTGGATGGTCAGACGCGGTGTCGGCATCGACGCATCCACCGTATAATAGATCAGATCGGAGAGCTCTTCCTCGAGCCGCGCAGGCTGGTACTCCCAGATCGCCGGGGCCGTCTGCTCGCGCGCATAGAGCCGCAGCCACGTGTTCAGGAGATCACGCTGCCTGATCGACTTGACCACGGAAGGAGCCGCGCTTGCAAAATCCAAGACAATATTCCCGGCGAATAGAAATTCCGGACGCATGAAACCCGCGCATGATCCTCGCTGCGGGAAAATTTTCTATGAAGGCTGGCGCATGGAACGAAAGACCGTTAACGACGGCTTGATGACCGGCGCTTTGCGAACCGGGAAGCCGGGCAGGCGCGACATCAAAACATGTCCGACTAAGGGAGCATAAGTCTCCCGGCCGGAGGCCTGACCTGCTCAGCTTTCCGCCTTGCCTAACCCCCGTCACCTCCGGCATATTCCGCGCCCGGAGGCGGCGTTCCGGATGGGCTCCAGGGAGTGGCTCCAAGGGCCTCCGGAAAGCCGAAGCAACAAGGATAGCCACGCGCGTTGTGCGGGCAGGGGGAAAACTGTTTGGCCGATGAGTTCATTCTCGAAACGGAAGGCTTGACCAAGGAGTTCGCGGGCTTCTTCGCCGTCCGCGACGTTGCGCTCAAGGTTCGCCGTGGGAGCATTCACGCGTTGATCGGCCCGAACGGCGCCGGCAAGACGACGTGCTTCAATCTTTTGACCAAGTTCCTCAAACCGTCTGCCGGAAAAATCCTGTACAAGGGGCAGGACATCACCGCGATGGCGCCCGCCGACGTGGCTCGCCTGGGGCTGGTTCGCTCGTTCCAGATCTCGGCGGTATTTCCCCATCTCACCGCGCTGGAAAACGTGCGCGTCGCGCTTCAGCGCCAGCACGGCAGCTCCTTCGATTTCTGGCGCTCCAAGTCCGTCCTCAACCAATTCAACGATCGCGCGCGCGAGCTGTTGAACGATGTCGGCCTCAGCGAGTTTTCCAATACGCCCGCGGTCGAGATGCCCTACGGGCGCAAGCGCGCACTGGAGATCGCAACCACGCTCGCGCTCGACCCGGAGATGATGCTGCTGGACGAGCCGATGGCCGGCATGGGCCACGAGGACATCGACAAGATCGCGGCGTTGATCAAGCGCATCTCCGCGAAATACACCATCCTGATGGTCGAGCATAATCTGAGCGTCGTTGCCAATCTCTCCGACATCATCACCGTGTTGACGCGCGGCCAGGTGCTGGCGCAAGGCCATTACAGCGAGCTCACCAAGGACGAACGCGTCAAGGAAGCCTATCTGGGAGCCGGTCATGGCTGAGACTGCAACGGCGGAAGCTCCCGCAAAGGCCGCGAGCGGCGGCAACCTCCTCCAGGTCCGCAACCTCGAAGCTTGGTACGGCGAGTCCCACATCCTGCACGGGATCAACTTCGACGTGAACGCGGGCGAGGTCGTCACCCTGCTCGGGCGCAACGGCGCCGGCAAGACCACCACGCTGAAGTCGATCATGGGCATCATCGGCAAGCGCACCGGCTCGGTGAAGTTCAATAACCAGGACATCATCCGCACGACCTCGGACAAGATCGCGCGGATGGGAATCGCGTTCTGCCCGGAAGAGCGGGGAATTTTCGCCAGCCTCGATGTCCGCGAGAACCTGCTGCTGCCACCGGTGGTGCGTCCCGGCGGATTGCCGCTCGAGCAGATCTTCGATCTGTTTCCGAACCTGAAGGAACGGCTCAACAGCCAGGGAACCAAACTCTCCGGCGGCGAGCAGCAGATGCTCGCGATCGCGCGCATCCTGCGCACCGGCGCGAACTTCCTGATGCTGGACGAGCCGACGGAGGGTCTGGCGCCCGTCATCATCCAGCAGATCGGCCACACCATTGCGCGGCTCAAGAAGGAGGGTTTTACGATCCTCCTGGTCGAGCAGAACTTCCGGTTCGCATCCACTGTCGCTGACCGCTATTACGTGGTCGAGCACGGCAAGATCATTGACGGATTTTCCAATGCGGAGCTCGCCGCCAACATGGACAAGCTCCACACCTATCTCGGTGTCTAGAACTGCCAACAAGAAGATTCATAGGGAAGTAGCATGATGACAAAGTCGATTGCGTCGTTTCTGCTCGGCACGGCGCTGGCCGTGACCACCGCGGGCGTAGCCTTCGCGCAGGACAAGACCGTCAAGATCGGCGCGCTGTCCGATCAGTCCGGGCTCTATGCCGATCTTGGCGGGCCGGGCTCGACGCTCGCCGCGCAGATGGCCATTGAAGATTCCGGTCTGGCTGCGAAGGGCTGGAAGATCGACATCATCTCGGGTGATCACCAGAACAAGCCCGACATCGGCACCGCGATCGCGCGGCAATGGTTCGACGTCGACAAGGTCGACCTCATCGTCGACGTGCCGAATTCCGGCGTGGCGCTCGCGGTCAACAACGTCATCAAGGAAAAGAACGGCGTCTATATCAACTCGGGCGCGGCGACCTCGGATTTGACCAACGCGCAGTGCTCGCCCAACACGGTGCACTGGACCTACGACACCTACATGCTTGCCCACACCACCGGCCAGGCGCTGGTGAAGGCCGGCGGCGACACGTGGTTCTTCCTGACCGCGGACTACGCCTTTGGCGCGGCGCTGGAGCGCGACACCACCGCTGTCGTTACCGCAAATGGCGGCAAGGTGGTCGGCGGCGTCAAGCACCCGCTGAACACGCCGGACTTCTCGTCCTTCCTGCTGCAGGCGCAGGCTTCCAAGGCCAAGATCATCGGCCTTGCCAATGCCGGCGGCGATACCACCAACACGATCAAGCAGGCGGCCGAGTTCGGCATCGTCAAGGGCGGCCAGAAGCTCGCGGCGCTGCTGCTGTTCCTCACCGACGTCAAGGCGATCGGGCTCGAGACCGCACAGGGCCTCAACTTCACCGAGACCTTCTACTGGGACATGAACGACCAGACCCGGGCGTTCTCGAAGCGCTTCGCCGAGAAGATGAAGAACAACGCGCCGCCGACCATGGTGCAGGCCGGCGTCTATGCGGGCGTGCGTCACTATTTCAAGGCACTGGAAGCGCTCGGCGGCAACCCGCATGACGGCGTCAAGGTCGTCGAGAAGATGAAGTCGATGCCGACGGAAGACGATCTGTTTGGCAAGGGCGAGATCCAGCCCAACGGCCGCACCATCCACAATGCCTATCTGTTCGAGGTGAAGAAGCCCTCCGAGTCCAAGGGACCGTGGGACTTCTACAAGCTGGTCGGCACGGTGCCGGGCGACCAGGCCTTCACGCCGCTGTCCGAGAGCAAGTGCGCGCTCTTGAAGAAGTAAGCTAGTCGCCCGCAGGCCATCAGGCCTGCGGGCGACTTTCAGGGAACGCCGAAGGGACCAGGTGCGGGATCGATGCAGGCTCTTTACGCTCAGCTACTGGTAGGACTGATCAACGGCTCGTTCTACGCGCTGCTCAGTCTCGGGCTTGCCGTGATCTTCGGCATGCTCAACATCATCAATTTCGCCCATGGCGCGCTCTACATGATGGGCGCGTTCGTCGCCTACTTCCTGCTGAACCTCGGCGGCATCGACTACTGGTGGGCGTTGCTGCTTGCGCCTGTTATCGTCGGCATCTTCGGCATGATCCTGGAACGGACCATGCTGCAATGGCTGACCGGGCTGGATCATCTCTACGGCCTGCTGCTGACCTTCGGCATTGCGCTGATCGTGCAGGGCGTGTTTCAGAACTACTTCGGCTCCTCCGGCCTGCCTTACGCCATTCCGGACCAGCTCAAGGGCGGCATGAATCTCGGCTTCATGTTCCTGCCGGTCTATCGCGGCTGGGTCGTCATCTTCTCGCTGGTGGTCTGCATCGCGACCTGGTTCCTGATCGAGAAGACGCGGCTCGGCGCCTATTTGCGCGCCGCCACCGAAAACCCGACCCTCGTGCGCGCCTTCGGCGTCAACGTGCCGCGCATGATCACGCTGACCTACGGCCTCGGTGTCGGCCTTGCAGCGCTCGCCGGCGTGCTGTCGGCGCCGATCAACCAGGTGCGGCCGTTGATGGGCGCCGACCTCATCATCGTGGTGTTCGCGGTGGTCGTGATCGGCGGCATGGGATCGATCATGGGCTCCATCATCACCGGCTTTGCGCTCGGTGTGATCGAAGGCCTGACCAAATATTTCTACCCCGAGGCCTCCAACACCGTCGTGTTCGTGCTGATGGTGCTGGTGCTCTTGGTGAAGCCAACGGGATTGACGGGAAGGGCGGCCTGATATGACAGCCTTGACGGACGACACGCTGCCGGTAACCCCGCGCGCGATCCGCGACGAGATGATCGTGTTCGTGGTGATGGCGCTGCTGCTGGCTTCGGTGCCATTCACGGGGGTCTACCCGTTCTTCGTGATGCAGGCGCTGTGCTTCGCGCTGCTCGCCTGCGCCTTCAACCTGCTGATCGGCTACGGCGGTTTGCTGTCCTTCGGCCATGCGATGTTCCTGGGCACGGCCGGCTATTGCAGCGCGCATGCGCTGAAAGTATGGGCGCTGCCGCCGGAACTCGGCATCCTCGTCGGCGTCGCCGGTGCCTTCGTGCTCTCGCTCATCACGGGCTATATCTCGATCCGCCGCCAGGGCATCTATTTCTCGATGATCACGCTGGCGCTGTCGCAGCTCTTGTACTTCATCTACCTCCAGGCGCCGTTCACCCATGGCGAAGACGGCATCCAGGGCATCCCGCAGGGACGCATGTTCGGCCTGTTCGATCTGACCAAGCCCACCGTGCTCTACTACGTGGTTCTGGTCGGTTTCCTCGCCGGCTTCCTGCTGATCTTCCGCATCATCAACTCGCCGTTCGGCGAAGTCCTCAAGGCGATCCGCGAGAACGAGCCACGGGCGATCTCGCTGGGTTACCGGACCGATCAGTACAAGTTCCTGGCTTTCGTCCTGTCGGGCACGCTGGCCGGCTTTGCCGGTGCGCTGAAAGTCTTCGTGGCGCAGAATGCCTCGCTCACCGACGTGCACTGGTCGATGTCGGGCGAAGTCGTGCTGATGACGCTGGTCGGCGGACTCGGAACCGTCTTCGGTCCCGTGGTCGGTGCCTTCGTGATCATCGCCATGCAGCAATATCTGGCGGGGTTCGGCCAATGGGTGACCGTGATCCAGGGCTCGATCTTCGTGATCTGCGTGCTCACCTTCCGCCGTGGCGTCATCGGCGAAATCGCGCATTACTTCCGGCGGTCGCTGTAAGTCGTTGATATAATAGAAGATGTGTTGACGCGCGAAAGCGGTGGATGATCCGGCTCCACGGGCGTGAGGTGGCACGCGCGTGGATCGAAAATGGTCTATGACAGTTTCATGACGGCCCGCTTGGGCCAGGCCATCATCCAACCGGTAGTCTCTCCCCCATGATGCGATTGTTTCGCGCTTTCCTGCCGAAGGAAGAACGGTTCTTCGACCTGTTCGACCGCCACGCCCAGACCGTGATCCAGGGCTCGATCGCGCTCCAGAGCATGCTCAACGGGGGCGAGGAGACGCCGGTCTATTGCCAGCGCGTCAACCAGTTCGAGAACGATGCCGACAACATCACCCGTGAGGTGCTGACCGCGGTGCGCCGCACCTTCATCACCCCGTTCGACCGCGGCGACATCAAGAACCTGATCACCTCGATGGACGACGCCATCGACCAGATGCAGCAGACCGCCAAGGCCGTGATGCTGTTCGAGGTCCGCAGCTTCGAGCCGCCGATGCGGGAGATCGGCGGGCTTCTGATCGAATGCGCCAATCTGG
>NZ_JADPJF010000158.1:74918-93504 GCF_023073295.1 Bradyrhizobium sp. 23
CGCGCTGCCGCTGATGCAGAAGATCGGTCAGAACGTGGCCATGCTGACCGCGATCACGGAAGAGCTTGGCAAGCTGGAAGGCCGCGTCGACGATCTCCATGATATCGGGCTGAAGGAACTGTTCCTCAAGCATCGCGGCGGCAACGCGATGGATTTCATCGTCGGCGCAGAGATCTACGACCATCTCGAGAAAGTCGCCGACCGCTTCGACGACGTCGCGAACGAGATCAACAGCATCGTCATCGAGCAAGTTTAGGGCAGGGGCCACGCCGTGGATGTTGCGTTGGGTCTTCCCGTCCTGGTCGGATTGATCGCCGTCGCGCTGCTGTTCGACTTCCTGAACGGCCTGCACGACGCCGCCAATTCGATCGCGACCATCGTCTCGACCCGCGTATTGCGGCCGCAATACGCGGTGTTCTGGGCCGCGTTCTTCAACTTCGTCGCCTTCATGGTGTTCGGGCTGCACGTTGCCCAGACTATCGGCACCGGCATCATCGATCCCGCGATCGTGGATGCTCAGGTGATCTTCGCCGCGCTCGTCGGCGCCATCGTCTGGAACCTTGTGACCTGGGCACTCGGCATCCCATCGTCCTCGTCTCATGCATTGATCGGCGGCTTGTTTGGTGCCGGTGTGGCCAAAGCCGGCCTCTCGGCGGCGGTCTGGAGCGGATTGTCCAAGACGGTCATCGCCATCGTGCTGTCTCCGCTCGTCGGCTTCCTGCTCGCGATGGTGCTGATCGCGATCGTCTCCTGGGCCTCGGTGCGCTCCACGCCCTTTGCCGTGGATCGCGCCTTCCGCATCCTGCAATTCGCCTCCGCCTCGCTCTATTCGCTCGGCCATGGCGGTAACGACGCGCAGAAGACCATGGGCATCATCGCCGTGCTGCTCTATTCGCAGGGCCAGCTCGGCGGCGAATTCTTCGTCCCCTTCTGGGTGGTGCTCGCGTGCCAGGCCGCGATGGCGATGGGGACGCTGATGGGCGGCTGGCGCATCGTTCGGACCATGGGCCTGCGCATCACCAAGCTGACCCCGATGCAGGGCTTTTGCGCCGAGACCGGCGGTGCCGCGACCCTGTTCATGGCGACCTTCCTCGGTGTTCCCGTCTCGACAACCCACACGATTACCGGCGCCATCGTCGGCGTCGGCGCCGCCCGCCGCCTCTCGGCGGTGCGCTGGAACGTCGCCAGCTCGATCGTCTATGCCTGGGTGATCACGATGCCGGCCTCGGCCATCGTCGCCGCGCTGAGCTGGTGGGCGGTCAAGATCTTCCTCAGGTAACCAGCTTCAGTCCGACAATCCCGGCGACGATCAGCCCGATGCTGGCGAGGCGGAATGCGGTGGCCGGCTCGCCGAACAGGATGATGCCGAGCGTCGCGGTACCGACCGCGCCGATGCCGGTCCAGACTGCATAAGCGGTTCCAATCGGCAGCGATTTGAGGGCGAGCCCGAGCAGGATGATGCTGCCGGCCATGGCGCCAAGCGTGAGGACCGACGGAACGAGCTTGGTGAACCCCTCGGTATATTTGAGGCCGATCGCCCAGGAGACCTCCAGCAGACCGGCGACGAACAGGATGCTCCAGGCCATGACGACCCTCCATTCAAGGCAGGGTCGTCCCCGCGACTGGTGTGCTGATAGAAAGGGAAGGCCGTCCGTCCCAACCTGATCCGAGCCGGATATGGGGCTGGCCGGAAGGCTCCGCAATCACCAGATGAGGCTTGATCAGGCTCATTTTCCCTGCCAAACGCTGCCGCAATGTCCGACATCGCCACCACAGCCGAATCGACGGCCCGTTCCTCGCTTGCCGCTGAAGTGTCGCGGCGGCGTACGTTTGCGATCATCTCGCATCCGGACGCCGGGAAGACCACGCTGACCGAAAAGCTGCTGCTGTTCGGTGGCGCCATCAATCTGGCCGGCCAGGTCAAGGCCAAGGGCGAGCGGCGCAACACGCGTTCGGACTGGATGAAGATCGAGCGCGAGCGCGGCATCTCGGTCGTGACCTCGGTCATGACCTTCGAGTTCGAGGGCCTCGTGTTCAACCTGCTGGACACGCCGGGCCACGAAGACTTTTCGGAAGACACCTATCGCACGCTCACGGCGGTCGATTCCGCCGTCATGGTGATCGACGCCGCCAAGGGCATCGAGGCGCGCACCCGGAAGCTGTTCGAGGTCTGTCGTCTTCGCGACATCCCGATCATCACCTTCATCAACAAGATGGACCGCGAGAGCCGCGACGTCTTCGAGCTGCTCGACGAGATCGAAAAGACGCTGGCGCTCGATACCACGCCAATGACCTGGCCGGTCGGCCGCGGCCGCGAGTTCCTCGGTACCTACGACGTCGTCAATGGCGGCGTGCGCCTGCTCGAAGGCGGCGGCGCCAAGACCGGCGCGGCGCAGCAGATCGAGATCGCCGAGCTCGCCAAGCTCAACGCCAATCTCGACGTATCGGCGGTCAAGGACGAGCTCGAGCTCGTCACCGCGGCTTCAAAACCGTTCGAGCTCGAAGCCTTTCGCGAGGGCCATCTGACGCCGGTTTATTTCGGCAGCGCGCTGCGCAATTTCGGTGTCGGCGACCTGTTGCAAGGGCTCGGCAAGTTCGCGCCCGAGCCGCGCGCGCAGGAGAGCGACCAGCGCAAGGTCGAAGCCACCGACCCGCGCATGAGCGCCTTCGTGTTCAAGATCCAGGCCAACATGGATCCCAATCACCGCGACCGCATCGCCTTTGCCCGCCTGTGCTCCGGCAAGCTCAGCCGCGGCATGAAGGCGAAGCTCGTGCGCACCGGCAAGAGCATGCCGCTGTCCAGCCCGCAATTCTTCTTCGCGCAGGACCGTTCGGTCGCGGACGAGGCCTATGCCGGCGACGTCGTCGGCATTCCCAATCACGGCACGCTGCGCATCGGCGATACGCTGACCGACGGCGAGGATTTCAACTTCGTCGGCGTACCGAGCTTTGCGCCGGAAATCGTCCGCCGCGTGCGTCTCACCGACGCGATGAAGGCGAAGAAGCTGAAGGAAGCGCTTCAGCAGATGTCGGAAGAGGGCGTTGTGCAGGTGTTCCGCCCGCGCGACGGCGCGCCCGCATTGGTCGGCGTCGTCGGCGCGCTGCAGCTCGACGTGCTCAAGGCGCGGCTGGATGCGGAATATTCCCTGCCTGTCGAATTCGAGGTCAGCGAGTTCCAGCTTGCGCGCTGGGTCTCTTCGGACGACCGCAAGAAGCTCGACACCTTCATCTCTGCCAACACCTCCAGCATCGCCGACGATGTCGACGGCGATCCCGTCTATCTGGCGCGAAACGAGTTCTATCTCGGCTACACCAGGGAACGTGCCGAGGGCATCGAGTTCACCAACGTCAAGGACGTCAAGAAGAAGGGCTAGGGCGTTTCGTGCGCTCTGCAGCCACTCCCCCTCCGCTGTCATGCCCCGCGAAAGCGGGGCATCCAGTACGCCGCAGCCTCTCGATTCAATCACAAACGTCTCGGAGTACTGGGTCGCCCGGTCAAGCCGGACGACGGCACCGTCCTTGGACGCGCGCATGTGAACAGCCGCAGGCTTGACGTTGCCGACGGCAATGCCACGTTCACCCATGTGGCCTTGCGAGTTCGCTTCATGTGGCGCGGCATCCTTGTTTTCCTCCTGCTGGCGATCTCGACGATCGCCGCCGACGCTCGGCCGCGGCAAATCAACCCAATTCCGTTTTCGCACGAACCGTGCAGCGTTCTCGACGGCAGGCCCTGCACGCCGTCCTATTGCAGCCCGCTTGAGCCTGGTCCATGCATTCCCGAGATCGACTATCCCTACGGTCAGAACCTCCAGCTCACGATCCAAAGCGTGCCGGCAGAGGCCGACCACGCCAAATACCAGAAGCCGGATCACGATCTCGATACGATCGGCGATCTCTTCGCCGAGCTGCGCACCTGCTGGTCGCCGCCATCGGACAATGCGCGCGCGGGCATGCAGATCGCCGTGCGTTTCAGCTTCAACAAATCGGGCGGCCTGATCGGCCCGCCGCGCCTGACCTTTGCGACCGCAGGCGTCCCCGCCGAGACGAAAACCACCTATCTCAAGGCGATCAATTCATCGTTGAACGCCTGCCTGCCGCTGAAATTCACCGCCGGTCTTGGCGGTGCCCTTGCCGGGCGGCCGATCGCGATCCGCTATGTCGACAATCGCGAGATCGGCAAGTAGCCCATCAGTTGCGAGCCGCGGCCAATCGATGATACGCCATGGGCTGGGGCGCTGGTTGAGGGGAGAATCTCGTGGGTCTGCTGGTTATGATCCTGGGGCTTGCGCTGTTTTTTGCGGCGCATGTGTTCACAACGAAACGCGACGCGCGCGCGCAGGCCATCGCGAGACTGGGCGAGGGGACCTACAAAATCCTCTATTCGCTTGCCTCGCTTGCGGGGCTCGCACTGATCATCTGGGGCTTTGCCCACTACCGCGCGACCGGCTGGATCGATGTCTGGTATCCGCCGAAGGCGCTGAAGCACATCACGCTCGCGCTTATGTTGCCTGCCGTCATCCTGGTGGTTGCGTCCTATCTGCGCGGCCGCATTTATGCGACGCTGAAGCATCCGATGCTGGCCGGCATCAAGCTGTGGGCGGCGGCGCATCTTCTGGCCAATGGCGATCTCGGCTCCATCATCCTGTTTGGCTCCTTCCTCGGCTGGGCGGTCTATGATCGCATCACGCTGAAGCGTCGCACCGATGGTGGCGGTCCGCCGATTCCGGTGGGCGGCGTCACCAACGATCTGATCGCGATCGCAGTCGGAATCGTCGCATATCTGGCGCTGGCGTTTGCGTTCCATCCGGTCGTGATCGGTGTTCCCGTGATGGGCGGCTAGCCGATCAGCACAAGACAGGACCGGCATGCACATGCGCGGAAGGTAACAAGAGCAACAAGCCAAGGGCATCCCGATGGACTGGTCGCAATCTCAGATCCCGCCGATGCGGTTCGAGGCGCGCTTCGGCGATCGGGTCGTGCCGGCCTTTTGCGATCGGCCGTCAAGCCTGTGGGCGATGATTGCGGACGCCTGCGCCCGCAATCCCGAGGGCGAAGCACTGATCTCGGGCCATGTCCGGCTCAGCTGGCGGCAGGCGGCGGAGCAGGCTGCGCGGATCGCGGCGGGATTTCGCAAGCTCGGATTGCAGCGCGGCGATCGTGTCGCGATCCTGCTCGGCAACCGGGTCGAATTCCCGCTGCTGCTGTTTGCTGCCGCGCATGAGGGGCTCATCACGGTGCTGCTCAGCACGCGGCAGCAGAAGCCGGAAATCGCCTATGTGCTGGCGGATTGTGGCGCCAAGCTATTGATCCACGAAGCTGCGCTCGCCGAGCGGTTGCCTGATGCGCTAGACGTGCCCGATGTGGTCCATCGCATCGCCATCGACAGCGATCCGGCCCAGTCGTGCTTCGACACGCTCGCCGACAATCCACCGGCGTCCGCGCCGGCCGACGTGAGCGAGGAGGACACCGCGATGATCCTCTACACCTCGGGCACGACAGGCAAGCCGAAGGGTGCGATGCTGGCCCATTGCAACATCGTCCATTCGTCGATGATCTTCGTGTCCTGCCTGCAATTGACGGCGGCCGACCGCTCGATCGCGGCGGTGCCGCTCGGCCACGTCACCGGCGTCGTCGCCAATATCACGACGATGATCTGCTGCGGGGGCGCGCTGATCATCATGCCGGAGTTCAAAGCCGGCGAATATCTCAAGCTCGCCGCGCGCGAGCGCGTCACCTATACGGTGATGGTGCCGGCGATGTACAATCTCTGCCTGCTCCAGCCCGATTTCGCGAGCTACGATCTGTCGAGTTGGCGCATCGGCGGCTTTGGTGGCGCACCGATGCCGGTCGCCACCATCGAGAAACTCAAGGCGTCGATTCCCGGCCTCGAGCTGGCGAACTGCTACGGTGCGACGGAGACCACGTCGCCGTCCACGATCATGCCGGGCAGGTTGACCGCAAGCCATATCGACAGCGTCGGCCTGCCGTGTCCGGGTGCGCGCATCCTGGCAATGGGGGCGGACGGGCGTGAGCTGCCACCTGGAGAGATCGGCGAGCTCTGGATCCAGAGTGCCTCCGTGATCAAGGGCTATTGGAACAACCCGAAAGCCACGGCCGAAAGCTTCACCAGCGGGTTCTGGCATTCCGGCGATCTCGGCTCGGTCGACGCGGAGGGATTTGTCCGGGTGTTCGACCGGCAGAAGGACATGATCAACCGCGGCGGCCTCAAGATCTATTCGGCCGAGGTCGAATCCGTGCTGGCCGGCCACCCGGCCGTGGTCGAGAGCGCGATCGTCGCCAAGACGTGCCCGGTGCTGGGCGAACGCGTTCACGCTGTGGTGGTGACGCGCGCGCCGGTGGACCGCGAGGCCTTGCGCGCTTGGTGCGCGGAGCGGCTGTCCGACTACAAGGTGCCGGAGACCATGGTGATCACAGCGGAGCCGCTGCCGCGCAATGCCAATGGCAAGGTGCTGAAGCGGCAGCTGCGGGAGTTGTTGGGAGCCTGACCCGGGGAGGCGGTCTCTCCGGGCTCTCCCGGGTGGTTAACGCCTTGATCGGGCTCGCTTTGCCTTGCCACCGCCATATCGTTAGGGTACCCCGCCGCGACGTGGGGGACGGGATTCCTGTCGCGAACGCTTGGCGCGCGCACCCGGACGGGCATGGGATTAGCATAAGTGTCTGAATTATTTGACGAAGTGGACGAGGAAGTACGTCGCGAACAGCTCAAGAAGCTGTGGGACAAATATTCGATCGTCTTCATCGCCCTGATGGTGCTGATCGTCGCCGCCGTGGGCGGATGGCGCGCTTACCAATATCTTGAGGCCAAGAAGGCTGCCGAGGCCGGCGCCGCCTTCGAAAAGGCCGCAGAGCTGTCCGAGCAGGACAAGCATGCGGAGGCCGAGGCGGCCTTCACAGAGCTCGCTGCCAAGGCTCCATCGGGCTATCGCACCCTGGCGCGGCTGCGTGCTGCGGCCGAGGCGGCGGCCCGCGATCCCAAGGCAGGCGCCAAGCTGTATGACGACATCGCCGCCGACCGCAGCGTAGGCGGCGAGTGGCAGGATCTGGCGAAGATCCGCGCCGCCGGTCTCCTGCTCGACAGTGCTGGCTATGCCGACATGCAGCAGCGGCTGGACGCCTCCACCGCGCCCAAATCGACCTTCCGTCATACCGCCCGCGAGATGCTGGCGCTGTCGGCCTGGCGCAACAACGACATGACCGCGGCCCGCAAATGGCTCGACACGATTGCCGAGGATGGCGAAACGCCGCCCGGCCTGCGCTCACGCGCCGAAGCGCTGCAGGCCCTGCTGCCGCCCGTAGCGAAGAGCTGAGCTGAGACGAGATACCGATATGCGCCGCACGCCACGCTTGATCGCAGCCGCCGTCCTGATCGCCTTCACGGGCGTGCTGGGCGGTTGCTCCAGCTTCGATCCGAGCGACATGCTCGACTTCCTCGATACCAAGAAGAAGCTGCCGGGCGACCGCAAACCGGTGTTCCCGGAAGGCGTGCCGGGCCTCGAGCAGGGCGTTCCGAAGGAAATGTACAAGGGCGCGCAGCAACAGCCCGATCCGAACGGACCCGCGGTTGCGGCCTTGCCTGTGGAGCCCCAGCCTGAGCCGAAGCCGGCGAAGGGGGCCAAGGCGAAAAAGACCAGGCAGCCGGCCAGCGCGGCCGTCGCGCCGGCTGAGGCGCCCGCCGGCGAAGTCGATGGCGAGGCCCAGCCCGAGGCCGCGCCGCCTGCGGCCACTCCGCCGCCGAGGCAGAAGATCGTGCGCAAGCGCACCACCGCGCCGCCGCCCGATCAACCCGTCCAGCAGGCGCAACCGACCCAGACCACCCAGCAGCAAACGCAGGGCGCCTTCCCGGCGCCGATGCCGAGCGGCAGCTTCTCGCGCTAGAGCATGATCCGGAAAAGTGTGAAGCGGTTTTCCGAAAAGATCATGCTCAAACAATTGTCTTCATTTCATTGACAGGCGCGGCTCCGGCAGCGCACGAATGACCCATGTCCTTTAAGATTGCCATTATCGGCCGGCCCAATGTCGGCAAGTCGACGCTGTTCAACCGCCTGGTCGGGCAAAAGCTCGCGCTTGTCGATGACCTGCCGGGCGTCACCCGCGACCGCCGCGAGGGCGAGGCCAGGCTCGGCGATCTCGACTTCACGATCATCGACACCGCCGGCCTCGATGAGGGTGCCAAGGGCTCGCTGACCGCCCGCATGCAGGAGCAGACGGAGGCCGCGATCGCACAGGCGGACGCGCTGTTCTTCGTGATCGATGCCCGCATGGGCCTCACGCCCAACGATCGCGCCTTCGCCGATTTCGCCCGCAAGGCCAACAAGCCGGTGCTGCTGGTCGCCAACAAGAGCGAAGGCAAGCATGGCGATGTCGGCGCGATGGAGGCCTTCGCGCTGGGCCTCGGCGATCCCATCCAGATCTCGGCCGAACACGGCGAGGGCATGGGGGAGCTCTACGACGCTCTGCGCCCGCTGATGCCGGAGCCGGTGGAGGACGAAGAGTTTGAAGACGACGAGCCGCTGACCGAGGAAGAGGCCGCCACGCGCCCGATCCGGGTCGCGATCGTCGGCCGGCCCAACGCCGGCAAGTCGACGATGATCAATCATCTGCTCGGCGAGGAGCGCCTGCTGACGAGCCCGGAGGCCGGCACCACGCGCGATTCCATCGCGGTCGAGATCAACTGGAAAGGCCGCGAGTTTCGCGTGTTCGACACCGCGGGTCTGCGCCGGCGCTCGCGGATCGAGGAGAAGCTCGAGAAGCTCTCGGTCGCCGACGCACTGCGCGCGGTGCGCTTTGCCGAAGTCGTCGTGATGATGATGGATGCGCAGAACCGCTTCGAGGAGCAGGATCTTCGCATCGCCGACTTGATCGAGCGCGAGGGTCGCGCCGTCGTGCTCGCCGTCAACAAATGGGACCTGATGGAGAGCAAGGGTGGCGGTGCGATCTCGAACCTGCGCCGCGACGCCGATCATTTGCTGCCGCAGATCAAGGGCGCGCCGATCGTCGCCGTCTCCGGCTTGATGGGCGAGGGCATCGATCGATTGATGCAGGCGATCCAGGATGCCTATGCGCTTTGGAACCGGCGTGTGTCGACCGCGGCGCTGAACCGCTGGTTCGAGGAGGCGGTCCAGGCCAATCCGCCGCCGGCCGTGTCCGGCCGACGGCTCAAGCTGAATTACATCACGCAGACCAAGGCCCGCCCGCCGAGCTTCGTGCTGTTCTGCTCGCGTGCGGACGCGGTGCCGCAGTCTTATCTGCGCTACCTCACCAATTCGCTGCGTGAGGCCTTCGAGCTGCCGGGCACACCGGTGCGCATCACCTTGCGCGAGAAGGCCAATCCGTTCGCCCACAAGCGCAAGCGACCATCGTGAGCAACGACGCCTGCGAGGCGATGGCGCAGGGCGCAGCGCCGGTCCGGCGCGGCGCGGTCGCCTTCATCTTCGTCACCATCCTGCTCGACATGCTCGCGCTCGGCGTGATCATGCCGATCCTGCCAAAACTGATCGAGAGCTTCGTCGACAACGACACGGCGCATGCGGCCCGCATCTTCGGTCTGTTCGGCACCGCCTGGGCGCTGATGCAGTTCGTGTTCTCGCCGGTGCTCGGCGCGCTGTCGGATCGCTTCGGGCGGCGGCCGGTGGTGCTGCTGTCGAATTTCGGGCTCGCGGCGGATTATGTGCTGATGGCGCTGGCGCCGTCGCTGGTCTGGCTGTTCGTCGGCCGCGTCATCTCGGGCATCACCTCGGCCAGCATCTCGACCGCCTTTGCCTATATCGCCGACATCACGCCGCCGGAGCGGCGCGCCGCGGTGTTCGGCAGGATTGGGGCTGCGTTCGGCGCCGGCTTCGTGCTGGGCCCGGCGCTGGGCGGTCTGCTCGGCGATATCGATCCGCGCCTGCCGTTCTGGGCCTCGGCGGCCCTGAGCTTTGCCAATGCACTCTATGGGCTCTTCATCCTGCCGGAATCGCTGGCGCCGGATAAGCGCGCGCCGTTCCGCTGGAGGAGCGCCAATCCGCTCGGAGCGCTCCGCCTGCTGCGTTCCAACGCCGTGCTCGCTGCGTTGTCCGTCGTCAACTTCATCGCGCAGGTCGCGCATGTCGTGCTGCCCTCGACCTTCGTGCTCTATGCCACCTATCGCTACGGTTGGGATTCGAAAACCGTGGGGTTGACGCTGGCGATGGTCGGCATCTGCGCCATGGTGGTGCAGGGGCTCGCGATCGGCCCGATCGTGCGCGTGCTCGGCGAACGCAACGCGTTGTTGATGGGCCTGTGCTGCGGCGCAGTCGGCTTCGTGATCTTCGGCGCGGCGCCGACCGGGCCGCTGTTCTGGATCGGCATTCCCGTGATGTCGCTGTGGGGCATTTCGGGCGCCGCCATGCAATCGCTGATGACGCGGCTGGTCGCGCCCGATCAGCAGGGCCAGTTGCAGGGCGCGACCGCGAGCGTGCAGAGCGTGTCGCAGCTCGTCGGCCCGTTCCTGTTCACGCTGACGTTTTCATATTTCATCGGCGTCAGCGCGCCGTGGCAGCTGCCCGGCGCGCCGTTCCTGCTCGCGGCGGTGTTGATGGTGATGTGCGTGGCGATCGCGGTGCGGGCGCTGGGAGCGACGAAGACGGTTACGTAGGGTGGGCAAAGCGAAGCGTGCCCACCGCCTTCTTCAGTTGTGGAGAGATGGTGGGCACGGCGCTTTCGCGCCTTTGCCCACCCTGCGACACCAATGCCTTTACTTCTTCACCAGCGGGCACTCGCTGTCCTTGAGCGGCTTGGCCGCATCTTCCGCCGGGATGGTGGCGATCAGCTTGTAATAGTCCCACGGTCCCTTGGATTCTTCCGGCTTCTTCACCTCGAACAGGAAGGCGGGAATGATGCGGCGTCCGTCCTCGCGCAGCGGGCCCTTGCCGAACAGCGGATCGTCGGTCGGAAGCTCCTTCATCTTGGCGACGACCTTGGCGCCGTCATGCGGATTGCCGCCGAGCGCGTCCATGGCCTTGAGGTAATGCAGCACGGCGGCATAATTGCCGGCCTGCGTCATCGAGGGCATCGCCTTGTTGGCGACCTTGTCCTGAAAGCGCTTCGAGAAGGCGCGCGTGCCTTCGTTGAGATCCCAATAGAAGGATTCGGTGAAGGTCAGGCCGTGCGCGGTCTTCAGACCGAGCGAGTGGACGTCGTTGATGAACAGCAACAGCGCGGCGAGCTTCTGGCCGCCTTCGACGATGCCGAACTCGGCCGCCTGCTTGATCGAGTTGGTGGTGTCACCGCCGGCATTGGCGAGACCGATGATCTTCGCCTTCGAGTTCTGCGCCTGCAGCAGGAAGGAGGAGAAATCCGACGTGTTGAGCGGATGCTTGACGCCGCCGAGCACCTCGCCGCCGTTCGCGGTGACGACCGCGCTGGTGTCACGCTCGAGCGCGGCACCGAAAGCGTAGTCGGCGGTCAGGAAGAACCAGCTGTCGCCGCCGGCCTTGGTCAGCGCCTTGCCGGTACCGTTGGCGAGCATGTAGGTGTCGTAAGTATAGGAGATGGTGTTGGCGTTGCAGGCCTTGCCGGTGAGGTCGGCACTGGCACCGCCATTGTTGAGCAGGACCGCGTTCTTTTCCTTGACGACGTTGCTGACGGCCAGCGCCACGCCGGAGTTCGGGGTGTCGGCGATCACATCGACCTTCTGGGTGTCGATCCACTGCCGCGCGATGTTGACGCCGACGTCCGGCTTGTTCTGGTGGTCGCCGCTGATCACATCGATCTTCCAGCCCTTGGCACGAAGACCGGAATCTTCCACCGCCATGTTGACCGCCGCCACGGCGCCGGGGCCGCCGATGTCGGCATAGAGGCTGGACATGTCGTTGAGCACGCCGATCGTGACCGTCTTGTCCTGGGCGAAGGCGGATGTGGCAAAACCGAAGGCGGCACAGGCCAGAAGGGCCGCAGAGCGGCGCGCGAACGTCGTCGTCATAAAAGATTTCCTCCATTGTCAAACATGCGGACGGCTCTCTTGAATGGGAGCCTTGTTCCGGCTGATGGCTCTACCGTGTCCCACGGCCGGCGGCAATGCGCCTAAAGCCGGATGACGCTGCGTCGCAGCGTCATCCCTCCGTTAACTTTTGGAGAAAATGCGTCGAGACGCTATTTCAGCGCGTCCGATGTCAGCTTGAATTTCTGGATGCGCTTCCCGGTGTCGACCTCGGCGGTATAGACGTTACCCTTGGCGTCGATCGCCATGGCATGCACCCAGTGGAATTGTCCGGCATTGCGGCCGTTGTGCCCGAAGCTGCCGACCACGTTGCCGTCCTCGCGCTTGATCACCCTGATCTCGTTGTTCTCGCCGTCGGCGCTGAGCAGCCAGGTCTGCTTCGGGTCGGGCCAGATCGCGACATCCCACACCGCGCCGTTACCGAGCGTGTTCTTCTCGAAGAAGAACTCCTTCACGAAGCTGCCGTCCGTCTTGAACACCTGGATGCGGTTGTTGATGCGGTCGCAGACGTAGACGAGGCCGTCATTGGCGAGCTTCACGCAGTGGACGGGATTGCCGAACTGCTGGGACACTGGCGCCTTGGGATCATACGCCGCCTGCTTGGTGTCGTCGGGCTTGTTGCCGTAGGCGCCCCAGTGCCGCTTGTAGGCGAGCGTGGTCGCGTCGAACACGATGACGCGGCGATTGCCGTAGCCGTCGGCGACGTAGATTTCGTTGGCGGCCTTGTCGATCGCGGTCTCGGCGGGCTTGCCGAGCTGCGTCGTGTCGTTGCTGCCGAGGCTCGGCGCGATCTTGCCGATCTGGGCGACGAACTTGCCGTCGAGCGTGAATTTCAGGATGGCGTTATCATTGTCGGCATTGCCACCGACCCAGACGAAGCCGCGCTCGTCGACCTCGATGCCATGCTCGCGGCCGACCCATTCATAGCCTTCGCCCGCGCCGCCCCACGATCGCAGCAGATTGCCGTCGCTGTCGAATTCGAGCACCGGCGGCGCCGACACGCAGCATTTGGAACGCGGCGGGGTGAGGCTCGCGCCTTTCTCGTCGTCGGTGAGGGAGCGGGGACGATGGATCACCCAGATGTGGCCCTGCCAGTCGACGGTGATGCCGCCGACCTGGCCGAGGATCCAGTTGTTCGGCAACGGCTTTGGCCAGGACGCATCGACCGCGAAGGTCGGGACATCGCCGGCGGTCGCCGCGCCCGGAAGCGCAAACGCGACGGCCGCGATCAGGACGGAGAGGACGCGAGAGACATTTGCGAGCGCATGCGTCGAGCCTGCGCGATTCCGCCATGGCGCCATGGCAACCTCCCTTTATTGGCCTGCAGCTTGCTGCCGCTTGAGCGCGGGCAGTCAATCGCGGGGAGACCATCAAGTCAATCAGGCCGGGGAGCGGAAGCTCATCAGGCTGCGGGTCTTGTAGTCGTAGAACTTGCCGGTCTCGGTCCAATCAGGCGCGCACATCGGCACGATGAATTCGGCGACCTGCTCGGCTGTATCGAGTGTCGCCGGATCCTCGCCCGGCATCAGAGTCGCGCGCATGCGGGTGCGGACGGGGCCCGGATTGAACAGATTGACGCGCAGCTTCGTATTCGCGGTCTCCTGCGCCCAGGCGCGCGCCAGCGTTTCCAGCGCCGCCTTGGACGCCGCGTAGGGGCTGACATAGGCGGTGGCCTTGTTGGCGGCGCCCGAGGTGATGAACACCGCGCGGCCGGCGTCGGACTGCTTGAGCAGCGGCTCCATGCAGCGGATCAGCTGGAAATTCGCGGAGACGTTGACCGCCATCACGTCGGTGAAGGCCTTCAGCTCGATATGGCCGATCGGTGAGGAGGGGCCGAGCACGCTGGCATTGCCGACGAGGATGTCGAGCTTGCCGTAGCGTTCGTGCAGGCCGGCGCCGAGCCGCGCGATGCCGTCGGAATCGGTCAGGTTGAGCGGCACCAGCGTGGCGCTGCCGCCATCCTTGCGGATCTCGTCGTCGAGCTCTTCCAGCCCGCCCTGCGTACGCGCCACGGCGACGATATGCGCGCCGGCCTTGGCCAGCGCCTTGGCCGTGGCGAAGCCGATGCCGCGCGAGGCGCCGGTGACGAGAGCGATGCGATTGGCGAGAGGATTTGTCATGGCGGCGTTTTACAGGCGTGGATGGCCGGGACAAGCCCGGCCACGACGGAATTTAGGCTCTCTCAATCCAGCGCTGGCGAGAGTTGGCATTTTCCGGAACTGTCTCGATCGAAGGCCGCGCTAGCTATCTCCGCCACCGCCGCCATAGTTGGTTTGCCCGCTTCGATCCGGGCGATCCTCCGGGGTGACCTTGCTGCCTTGGCGAAAGGCAAACCAGATAAATCCGACCAACATCAGACCGCCGACGATTGCGATGATGGCTTGCATCGTGGCGGCCTCGCGTCAGCTCGCCTCCGCAAGCAGCGACAATTGCCGCGGCTGCTGCTCGGTCTGGGTCTGGTCGGTGAGGTGGGTCGGATACGCCCCGGTGAAGCAATGATCCGAGAATTTCGGATTGGCGGGGTCGCGGCCGGGCTCGCCCATGGCGCGGTACATGCCGTCGATCGACAGGAAGGCGAGCGAGTCGGCGCCGATGATCTCGCGCATCTCTTCCAGCGAATGCGTCGCCGCAAGAAGACCACCACGGTCCGGCAGGTCGATGCCGTAATAGTCGGGATAGAGGATCGGCGGCGAGGCGAGGCGGAAGTGCACTTCCTTGGCGCCGGCATCGCGCATCATGCGCACGATCTTCTTCGAGGTGGTGCCGCGGACCAGCGAATCGTCGATCAGGATGATGCGCTTGCCTTCGATCGCGGCGCGGTTGGCCGAATGCTTCATGCGCACGCCGGATTCGCGGATCGCCTGCGTCGGCTGGATGAAGGTGCGGCCGACATAGTGGTTGCGGATGATGCCGAGTTCGAACGGGATGCCGGAATGCTGGCTATAGCCGACCGCGGCGGGCACGCCGGAATCCGGCACCGGCACCACGACGTCGACCGGCACGTGGCTCTCGCGCGCGAGCTGCGCGCCGAAGGCCTTGCGTACCTCGTAGACCGAGCGGCCGTGGACGATGGAATCCGGACGGGAGAAGTAGATGTATTCGAAGATGCAGGGGCGCGGCGCGATCGGCGGGAACGGCTTGTGGATGTCCTGGCCGCTCTCGTCGAACACGATGACCTCGCCGGGCTCGATGTCGCGGACGAAGCGCGCGCCGATGATGTCGAGTGCGCAGGTCTCGGAGGTCAGGATCGGGCAACCATCGAGCTCGCCGAGCACCAGCGGACGGATGCCGCGCGGATCGCGCGCACCGACCAGCTTCTTGTTGGTCAGGGAGACCAGCGCATAGGCGCCCTCGATCTCGCGCAACGCGTCGATATAGCGTTCGATGAAGCGGCTGCGCCTGGAGCGCGCGACGAGGTGCAGGATCACCTCGGTGTCGGTGGTCGACTGCATCATCGCGCCGTTCTTCACGAGCTCGCGGCGCAGCGTCAGGCCGTTGGTGAGGTTGCCGTTGTGGGCGACCGCAAGGCCGCCGGCATTCAGTTCGGCGAACAGGGGCTGCACGTTGCGCAGGATCGTCGCGCCGGTGGTGGAATAGCGGACATGGCCGACTGCCATTGTGCCGGGCAGGCGATCGATCACCTCGCGGCGGGAGAAGGTGTCGCCGACGAGGCCGAGGCGGCGTTCGGAATGAAAGCGGCCGCCGTCATAGGAGACGATGCCGGCGGCTTCCTGGCCGCGGTGCTGAAGGGCATGCAGGCCGAGCGCCGTGATGGCGGCGGCATCGGGGTGGCCGTAGATGCCGAAGACGCCGCATTCCTCGCGCAGCGTATCCCCCTCCAGATCGTCTTGAAGTTCCAGCGCGGCCGGGCCGAGATCAAGTAGGGCGTCCTGGTCAGGATTTCGCATCTCGTCCGAGCCTCTCGTTAGGGCTTAATCAACGCGCCGCGGGTTTCTCGATCAGCTTTTTAAGGCTGTCACGAGCCGGTTTGCTGTATCCGTCGCCACTGCCCGAAGGCTGCTGCTCGGAATCAGTTTGCTCTTCATCTGGTTTGTTTTTCTTGAATCTCTTCAAGATGGTGTTCTCGGGGTCGTCAGGCAAGAGGGCCATCAGCCAATCCCCGGTTCCCTGCAGCACCACGCGGGATTTGGCCCCCGTGACCCAATCCGGGCGCTGCTTGTCCGGCACGAGCCAGGTGAAGAACAGGAAGGCGACCACGACGATCAAAAGTCCGCGCGCCAGCCCGAACAGAAAGCCGAGGGTGCGGTCCAGTGCGCCGATGCGCGAATCCAGGATCATGTCGGAGATCCGGACCGTGATCACGGAGACCACGACCAAAGTGCCCACGAACACGCCGGCAACCACGACCACGCTCGCGACGGTATCGTTGTTGAAATAGGTCTTTGCGGTCGGCAGCAGCTTCGAGAATGAATAAAGCGTGACAATCGCCGCCGTGCCCCAGGCCGCGATCGACAGGATCTCGCGCATGAAGCCGCGAACCATGGCGAGCAGGCCCGAAATCAGCATCACACCGAGCAGGATCAGGTCGAGGATGGTTACTGGCATCGGCTGGTCTGGTCCGCTCGTACTTCAAGGTGCTCAGCGAATCGGTGCTTGGCCGCCGCCCTAAGTGAGGGCCAGACGACGTTCCCGGCAAGGCCGCAACCACGCAATCCCATGCTGCTTTTGTGACGGCTGTATAGCGGCGAGGGCGGGGGACGTCACCACCGGCTAACCCTCTCCACGGCGGAATCTTGCTGGTGTGGCATTTTTCTCTGCCGGTGCGCTCGAGTCGCCCCGCCGGGAGCCGCGTGCGGCGATCTCGGCGACCAATGTCGTCAGGCTGTTGATCGCGTTCAGCGACAAGCCGGCATCGCCGCCGGCTTCGCCCCGGGCCGATTCGGGCAGAACGGCACGCTGGAAGCCGAGTTTTGCCGCTTCTTTCAGCCGGGCCGGGGTCTGCGCTACCGGGCGCACCACGCCGGACAGCGAGATCTCGCCGAAATAGACCGCATCGGAGGGCAACTGCGCATTAACCAGCGAGGACACCAGCGCCGCCGCGGCGGCCAGATCAGCCGCGGGCTCGTGGATGCGCAGGCCGCCCGCGACGTTCAGATAGACGTCGTGGCCGGACAGCTTCACCCCGCAATGGGCTTCCAGCACCGCCAGCACCATCGATAGCCGGCTCGGATCCCAGCCCACCACGGCCCGGCGCGGGGTGCCGAGCGAGGTCGGCGCCACCAGTGCCTGCAATTCGACCAGAACGGGTCTTGTACCCTCGATACCCGCGAAGACTGCGGTGCCGGGCGTGCCGAGATCGCGCTCCGACAAAAACAGCTCGGAAGGATTGGTGACTTCGCGCAGGCCAAGCCCGGTCATCTCGAACACGCCGATCTCGTCGGTCGGCCCGAAACGATTCTTCACGGCGCGCAGGATGCGGAATTGCTGCGAGCCTTCGCCCTCGAACGACAGCACCGCATCGACCATGTGCTCGACCACGCGAGGGCCGGCGATCTGTCCGTCCTTGGTGACATGGCCGACCAGGATGATGGCCGCGCCGGTCCTTTTGGCAAAACGGATCAGGGCCTGCGCCGAGGCGCGCACCTGCGTCACCGTGCCGGGTGCCGATTCCACCGTGTCGGTCCACATGGTCTGGATCGAATCGATCACGATCAGCCGCGGCACCGCGCCCTCAGACAGCGTCGAGACAATGTCCTCGACCGACGTTTCGGCGGCGAGCTGCACCGGCGCATCCGACAGCCCGAGCCGTTCGGCGCGCAACCGCACCTGCGCGACCGCCTCTTCGCCGGAGATGTAGACGACGCGGTGTCCGGCGCGCGCGAGCAGGCTTGTGGCCTGCGTCAGCAGCGTCGACTTGCCGATGCCGGGATCGCCGCCGACCAGCAGCACCGAGCCGCGGACAAAGCCGCCGCCGGTCACGCGATCGAGCTCCGTCATGCCGGAGGACAGGCGCGGGGCGTCCTGGGTTTTTCCGGACAGGCTCTCGAGCGCGAAGGTCCGCCCCTTGCGCTTGGAGCGGATCGACACCGGCACGCTGCCGGTCGTGTCCTCCTCCGCGAGCGTATTCCACTCGCCACAGGACTCGCACTTGCCCTGCCAGCGGTTATAGGCCGCGCCGCAGTTCTGGCAGACGAAGGAAAGTGTGTTCTTGGCCATGGGGACAGCGAGTCCGGGGACAGCGAGTCGGGGGTTTCAGGTTTGCTGATAGCACGGAATGACGGGTCGAGAGAGTGAGTCCGGGCGCTCCCCGAAGCCCGGCTACGGCTGCGCCGCGTTCCAGAGCATGGAGAGGCCGGCCGCGATCATGATTGCGTCCATCACCAAGCGGAACATCTCCGGCTTCAAGCGCAGCACGAAGCGTTTGGCGATGAAGGCGCCGGCCATCAGCGACGATCCTGCGACCAGGCCTTTGACGAACACATCGCCGGTCAGCGCGCCGAAACGTTCGAAGGTCACGGATTTCGCAACATAGAGCCCGAGCGAAGATGCCGCTTCGGTGGCGAGGAAAGCGCCGCGGGACAAGCCGTAGAACAGGAATAGCGGCACGCTGAGCGGGCCGGTGGAGACGACGATGCCGGTGAGATA
>NZ_JADPJF010000158.1:93581-104166 GCF_023073295.1 Bradyrhizobium sp. 23
TGACGGCCCCACCGATCGCCAGATGCCAGAGATTGGCCTTGAGATCGTGCCGCGCCAGCCAGTGCCGAACCGGCACCATCGCGATCAGGAATACGCCGATGGCAAGATCGACGGCGTGCGAGGGCAGCGCCAGCAGTGTCCGCGCGCCGAGCACGGCGGCTGGAATGCCTGTGACCGAATAAGCCGCGCAGGCGCGCCAGTCGACCTCGCGCCACCACGCCAGGATTCGTGAGAAGTTGGCCATGACGGCGGCCACCGCCATGATCGGCACCGCCTCCTTTGGCCCATAGGCATAGACCAGCACCGGCATCAGCATGATCGACGAGCCCGTGCCGACGATGCCGGAAATGGTGCCTGCGACGAGGCCGACGATGAGGACGAAGAGGAAAGCCAAAACCGTCTCCACGAATCGGGAGAGTTTAGCCGCGGCCCGCGGCGCGGGCGATCCGCGAGGCGAGAGAACCTTATCTTGCCGAGAGCCCGGCGTTAACCATCGCCGACGGTTCCAGTCTGAGCGAAATCGCTTCGAAGTTTCTTAAATCTTACTGGGTACCTCTCTTGGGCATAGTGACCTGGGGGAAGAAGAGTATGGGTAAGCGAGCCAAACGCGGAAAGGCGCAGACGTTCGCAATCCCGATGGCAGCGCGAGTTGCAGTTGGCGCCGTCGCCGTCGCAGCGTTGGGGTACGGCTTGCTGTCCCGACCGGCGAACGTGCAACCGGCACGAAAGCCGTCCGCGCACGAAGCCCAAGCGTCATCAACTCCGGTTTACGTCTCAACGCCTGTTCATGCATCAGCTCCGACGCCGGCTTCGGCTCCGCTTACGGCCCCGGCGCCTCTGGTCGAACCGCCCAAAGCGGCTGACGTTCCCGGAGCATTCGTGCGGCAGGTGGTTGACTACGCCAGCCGCCAGACGCCGGGCACCGTGATCATCGATACCAAGAACACATTCCTCTATCTCGTTCTGAACGACGCGCAGGCACTGCGCTATGGCATCGGTGTTGGCCGCGAAGGTTTCACATGGTCCGGTGAGCAGACTGTGGCTCGTAAGGCAGAATGGCCGGATTGGCATCCGCCTGCGGAGATGGTCTCGCGTCAGCCTTATCTGCCGCGGTTCATGGCCGGAGGTCCTGGCAACCCGCTCGGCGCTCGGGCGATGTATCTGGGCGAGACCGAATATCGAATTCACGGCACCAACAAGCCCGATACGATCGGGAAGCGGGTCTCGTCCGGCTGTATCCGACTGACCAATGAGGACGTCGTTGACCTCTATGATCGCGTGAAAGTCGGCGCGAAAGTGATCGTGCTTCCGACGACCGTTGCCCGCCGAGCACCCCAAGGAGCGCCAGCCGACGCCGCGTTCCGGTTACCGGACCCGGCATCACCGCCGAACCGGCCCTCGGCAACTCACGCGCAGATGCCGTCATCTGGAGCGAAGATCGCCGAGGCGCAGTAATTCGTCCTCCGTCCTCATCCTGCAACGGAGGACAAGGAGGCAATTCAAGTCGCCTACGAGGTCATCCGGTCGGAAGCTTGTGACAGGCACAAACAATTTATGGCTTGTAGGGCGGAGGACAGACCACCACCTCGCCCGAAGAACTTCTCCGGCACGGCTCAGTCACCCCGATTGCGGTATGAGTATAAGCGTAGCTCAGAGCTGCGCCGGTTAGAGCAGCACCAAGGATTGCAATTTGCCATCGCAATTTCATGCCGTCGACGTCCCCGAAGAGGGGCGTCGACGGGCTGCCCCTTCATATCGAAGCCCGAGCTGTCTCCCGTAGGCCCTTCGCATCGCATGACGCGCTGCTGCGATGAAGTCCACGCTCCACCGTGTCGACGACCGCTTCTGAAAACATCCCGCCAGTGTTTGCCCGACGCGTCAAATCAGTGTTTCGGAGCATGCGTAACCCATTGATTTGCCAGCCATCGGCTACTGTGCATGGGGTTGTTTTTCATGTTTTTGTTGAGTTGGCGCGGCAAGTCGGTGCTCGCAGCACATGGGGCAAGTCCGGCTGCGCGCTGCTGACAGCATGTTGGCAGCAGGGTCCGGCTACGACCATCTCCTGACAAAACAAAGAGTGGGTCATGCGGGTCGAGGGAAGCTGTCATTGCGGTGAGACGGTGTTCGAGGTGACGGAGGCGCCCGCGAGCGTCACCCGTTGCACCTGTTCGCTCTGCGCCAAGCGCGGCGCGTTGTGGGCCTATTACACGCCGGCGCAGTTTCGGCTGCTGTCGCCCGCGGAGAACCTCGCGACCTATCTCTGGGGCAGCCGAACGGTCAAACACCATTTCTGCGCAAGCTGCGGCTGCGGTACCTATTCGGAGTCGCCGGACTGGTCGACCGGCAAGCCCGATTTCGACAATCCGAGGGTCGCCGTCAACGCGCGCCTGTTCGACGAGTTCGATCTCGAGACCGTGCCGGTGACCATGATCGATGGCAAGAATTCATGGTGAGCATGCGCTCTCGCGCATGTCTGCTGCTCGTCCGTGCTCTTGAGGCCCTCTTGAAAAGCTGATCTGTTTCCGGCCCGACAGAAAAAGGGGAGGAAGCCGATGATGCGTCTTTTCGCGCGAGTGATGCTCGCGATGTGTCTGGCCGTTGTAGCCGGCTTCAATGCGCAGGCGCAGACCAGGCCCAAGGTCACGACATCAGGACCGGATTTCCCCAAGGCCGCGCTGTTCGTCGGCAACAGCTTCTTCTATTACAACAACGGCATGCCCGGGCATCTCTCCTTCATGGAGCGGGCTGCGGACCCTGAAAACAAGACGGCCTATCGCAACACCATGGCGACGATCGGCGGTTCCGGCCTCGATTGGCATGACATGGACAACCTGCTGCGGCCGGGTGGCCTCGGCGCCTATTCGTTCGACGAGCAGAACAACGTCGTCTTCAACAAGCCGGGCAGGCAGTACGACGCCGTCGTGATGATGGATTGCAGCCAGTGCCCCATCCATCCGCAATTGAAGGACGCGTTCACGACCTTCGTAAAGAAGGACAGCGAGATCGTCCGCGCCAACGGCATGCGGCCGGTCTTGTTCATGTCCTGGGCTTACGCCGACAAGCCTGAGATGACGGAAGCGTTGGCCGAGGCCTACACAATCGCAGGCAATGCCAATGATGCGCTGGTGATCCCCGCAGGTTTTGCCTTCGCGCGCGTGCGCAAGCTGCAGCCCGAGCTCAATCTGTATGCGCCGGACAAGCGGCACCCGAGCCCCGCAGGCACATATCTGGCGACCTGCGTGACGTTCGCCGCGCTGACCGGCCGCTCGCCGGTCGGCAATTCCTACACGATGGGACTGGACGGCCCGACGGTGGAGCTGCTGCAGAAAGCAGCGTGGGACACGGTGCAGGAGTATTACGGGCGTTGACCTAGCGCAGCACGACCCACGCCGGTGCGTGGTCGCTCGCGCCTTCTTCGCCGCGAACCTTCTTGTCCACGCCGGCTTTTGCCAGGCGTGAGACGAGGGTAGGGCTGAGCAGGACATGGTCGAGCCGCAGGCCCGCATCTCGCGGCCAGCGGTTTCGCTTGTAATCCCAGAAGGTGTAGATGCGCTGCTCGGGGTGCAGTTCGCGGATCGCGTCACACCAGCCTTGTGCCAGCAGCGAGGCAAAGGCCGCACGGCTCTTCGGTTGGATCAAGGCATCCTTGTCCCACGAGCGCGTCGGATAGATGTCGAGCTCATCAGGTGCAACGTTGTAGTCGCCGGCGAGCACCACGGGCAGCTCCTGCTTGAGCAAGGTTCTGGCATGGCGCTTGAGCCGCGCGAACCAGTCGAGCTTGTAGTCGAATTTCGGTCCCGGCTGCGGATTGCCGTTCGGCAGGTAGATGCTGGTGACGATGACACCGCGTACCGCGGCCTCGATGTAGCGGGCTTCGTGATCGGCAGGTTTTCCCGGCAAGCGATCGCGGGTGAGAATGGGCTCGGCATTGCGGGCCAGGATGGCGACGCCGTTCCAGGTCTTCTGTCCACACCACACTGCGCCGTAACCGGCCTTTTCGATCGCGGTCGCCGGAAATTCGCCATCACTTGCCTTCAACTCCTGAAGTGCGACGACATCTGGCTTCGCCGTTCGCATCCATGCCAACAGATTGGGCAGGCGGCGATTGATGTTGTTGATGTTGAATGTCGCGATCTTCATGTAGAGCTACCGGCTCCTGCCTTCCGTTACCGGAGAAACAATGTCCAAGTTGAGCTTTGCCGTCATCGCCGTCGCCGTTGCGTTCTCCGGGGTTGCCTCGGCACAATCATCCGATCCGCGCGGCGCGTGCAAGGCCGACTACGACAAATTCTGCGCCGGCATTGCGCCGGGCGGCGGCATCGTTGCCTGCCTCAACGGCAAGCGCGACAAGCTCAGCGCAACCTGCAAGACGGCGCTGGACAGCAGGAAAAAGAAGTAGGCGGCAAGTCGCTCAGCCCGGCAGCGGCGGCGCGCTTGCGGGCTGTTCGATCGATGGCGGAGCGGGCGTCTGCTGCTCGACCGCCTGCGCGGAAGCCGGCCTGGCCAGCGGCTCCGCCACATTTCCGCCCTTGTAGATGCGGGCGTAGCGGCGGCCGAGGCTGGTCAGCACCTCGTAGCCGATCGTTCCGAAATGATGCGCGAGCTCGTCGACGGTGATGCCCTCGCCGAGCAGCGTCACCATGTGGCCGCGCCGCGCCGCATTCGGCGGCAGATCGGTGATATCGATCGCGATCAGGTCCATCGAAACGCGGCCGGCGACCGGACAGCGCTTGCCGGCGACGATGACCTCGGCGCCGCGGGTGCCGTCATTGGAGCTTGCGGCGCGGAAATAGCCGTCGGCATAACCGACCGCGATGATCGCGAGTTTCGTCGGTCGCCGTGCCGTCCAGGTGCCGCCATAGCCGACGCTCTCGCCGCGCTCGACATTGCGGATCTGCACGATGCGGGCCTTGAGATCGACCACCGGCTGCATCGGATTGTCAGCCTCCGGCGTCGGGTTGACGCCGTAAAGCGCGGCGCCCGGCCGCACCATGTCGAACTGGAAGGGCGCGCCGAGGAAGACGCCGGACGAATTGGCGAGCGCCGCCGGCACGCCGGAGAATTCGCTGGCGATGCCGCGGAAGGCCGCGAGTTGCTTGGCATTCACCGGGTTGTTGAGCTGCTCGGCCGAAACCAGATGGCTCATCACCAGCGTAATGCCGTGATCGCCGGCGTTGATGCGGGGGATAATGGCCTGCGCTTCCGCGAGCGTCAGGCCGAGTCGATTCATGCCGGTGTCGATGTGGATGGCGGCGCCACCGGTCCAGCCGGTGCGGCGGCAGAACACGTCCCATTCGGCGAGCTCGTTGAGATCGCCGATCACGGGGCGGCAGTTGATCTGGGTGTAGTGCTCGCCGGTGTTCTGGAAATAGCCGCCGAGCACGTAGATCGCAGGCTCCGGCACCGCCGCGCGCACCTTGCGCGCTTCCTCGATGGTGGCGACGAAGAAGGTCTTGCAGCCGGCCTTGTTCAAGGCACCCGCGACCTGCTCGGCGCCGCAGCCATAGGCGTCTGCCTTGATCACCGCCGAGCATTCGGCCGGCACCGCCGTCTTCTCGAGCTTACGCCAATTGGCGATGATGGCATCGAGATCGACGGTGAGCACGCCGCCGAAGGTCGCGAGCGCGGCAGCCTGATTGGCCTCCGCGGAGAGAAGGCCGGATTGCGGGATCATTTTCGGGTCGGACGCCGTTGTCATGGCGCCGTTTTACGCAAGAGGCCGGTCAGGTTCAACCCAGGGAACTCAATAGTCGCCGCCGCCGCGGTCCGGCACCTGGCTGTCCGGCGCAAGGTCGCCGAACCGGGTGACCGACGCTTCGAAGGCCAGATCGACGGTGCCGGTGGGGCCGTGGCGCTGCTTGCCGATGATGACTTCGGCCTTGCCGTGCGCAAGATCCATGTCCAGGCGCCATTTTTCGTGCTCGGGTGTGCCCGGGCGCGGCTCCTTGTTTCCGAGGTAATATTCCTCGCGATAGACGAACAGCACGACGTCGGCGTCCTGCTCGATCGAGCCGGATTCGCGCAAATCCGATAGCTGTGGCCGCTTGTCGTCGCGTGATTCGACCTGGCGCGAGAGCTGCGAAAGCGCAATCACGGGCACGCTGAGTTCCTTGGCGAGCGCCTTCAGACTGGTCGTGATCTCGGTGATTTCCTGCACGCGGTTTTCGCTGCGCTTGCCCGAACCCGACAAGAGCTGGATGTAGTCGATGACGATGAGGTCGAGGCCCTTCTGCCGCTTCAGCCGGCGGGCGCGCGCCATGAGCTGCGCAATCGAGAGACCGCCGGTCTCGTCGACATAGAAGGGCAGCGACTGCAGCTCGATCGAGACCTCGCGGATCTTCTCGAAATCGGCCTCCGAGATGCCGCCGCGGCGGATCGACGAGGAGGGAATGCCGGTGCGCTCGGCCACGATACGCGTGGCGAGCTGGTCGGCCGACATTTCGCAGGAGAAGAAGCCGATGACGCCGCCATGGGCGGCCTTCATGGTGCCGTCGGCCTGGAGTTCTGGAACGTAGGCCCGGGCGACGTTGTAGGCGATGTTGGTCGCCAGCGACGTCTTGCCCATGCCGGGGCGGCCGGCGACGATGATGAGGTCGGAGTGCTGCAACCCGCCCATTTTGGTGTCGAGGTCGCGCAGGCCCGTGGAGATGCCCGACAGCTTTCCGTCGCGCTGGAACGCTTTCGCGGCCAGATCGACCGCAAGCGTCAGCGCCTGCGAAAATTTCTGGAAGCCTCCGTCATAGCGGCCGGATTCGGCGAGTTCGTAGAGGCGGCGCTCGGCGTCCTCGATCTGCGCCCGCGGCGCGAAGTCGACCGGGGCGTCATAGGCGACATTGACCATGTCCTCGCCGATGCCGATCAGGTCGCGTCGCAATGCCAGATCGTAGATGGTGCGCCCATAATCCTGCGCATTGATGATGGTGGTTGCTTCGGCGGCGAGGCGCGCCAGATATTGCCCGATGGTCATGCCGCCGATGTCGGTGTCGGCGGGCAGGAAGGTCTTCAGGGTGACGGGCGTCGCGATCTTGCCCATCCGGATCAGGCTGCTGGCGGTCTCGAAGATGGTCTGGTGCAGCGGCTCGAAATAATGCTTCGGCTCCAGAAAATCGGAGACGCGGTAAAACGCGTCGTTGTTGACCAGGATCGCGCCCAGAAGGCTCTGTTCCGCCTCGATGTTATGCGGCGCGCTCCGATAGGCGGGGGTTCCGGCTTCGGGCGCGAGTTTGAGAACGTTCGAATCAGTCAGGGCCATGGTCGAGCGATAGCAATTTTCTGGGGCGGATGCGGGGCCGGGATAAAGCGCCGCCTCAGCCCAAAGCGGAAGCAAAAGCTCGCCGCTATCAACCGATCATTAAAATGGTGGATGATTGACCGCCGCAGCACGCGCCGCGCTTGACGGATTTTCGTGGAACCAGGTCGCGGCCTGGAAGCGGCCGCTACCGCGCCACGGAAAACGCCGGATGAAGTGAACCTGATGGGGTGCCGGGCAGACACATCGAGACGCGCGCGAATGACCCACGGCCAGGCGCTTTTGGCTCGGTTCAGACCAGCAGGAGGTAGACCAGTGCAACCAGGGCCGCCCCGACGCCGGTAGCGATCAGGGCGTAATCGGTGCGGAGGTCGTCCTGCACGTCGAATGAGGCTTTGGTCTTGTTGCTCATGGCGACGGTCTAACCCAGGGCCGACGAGACTTATGTGAAGCAGATCACATCTCCCCGGGTTCTTTCGGGGGTACAGCCGGAACAGGTTAGCGGGCGGGGGGTTGTCTCCTGATCTGCCACCAGGGAACGAGGCAAGCGATGCGGCCAGAACGGCAGCCCCGGAATTGGCGAAGCGAAGCAGGCAGCCGACTTTGGCTGTCGGGGCTGATCGCGGCCATGGAGCACGCTGAGCGGCCGGAAGTGCGTCGGGAACCGGTCGCCCCTGAAATCCTGAAAGCGCTGCGGATGCAATTGGCCTTAACGGCCTCTTCCCCGTCTACTCCGGTTTCGACCCTGCGCCACTAGGACTCATTCACCAGCCAGCTTCAGCCTCGGCGTGGCGCCGGCTTCGACGGCCCGCAGTCGGGCTTCTTCACGCGCGATGTAGTTGCGCGTCATCGGCACGACGCCCTGACGGCGGGTGAGTTGAATCTGGAAGTTCATCATATGCTGCTTGCGGAACGTCATCTCGCTGGCTGCTAGGTAAAATTCCCACATCAGCGCGAAGCGCTCGTCATACAGCTGCACGGCTTCTTCGCGTCGCGCCATGAAGCGCTCGCGCCATGCCTTCAGGGTTTCGGCGTAATGAAGGCGCAAAATCTCGATGTCGCAGACCAGCAAGCCCGCCCGCTCGATCGCCGGCAGCACCTCCGAGAGGGCGGGGATGTAGCCGCCGGGAAAGATGTATTTGGCGATCCAGGGATTGGTGGAGTCCGGGCCCTGCGAACGGCCGATCGAGTGCAGCAACATGACGCCGTCCTTATCCAGCAGCTCGGCGCAGCGCCGGAAGTAGGTGTCGTAGAAGCGGGCGCCGACATGCTCCAGCATGCCGACTGAGACGATGCGGTCGAACGGACCGGCGATGTCGCGATAGTCCTGAAGCAGGAATTTGGCCGATCTGGTCAGGCCCTTTTCGGCTGCGCGCGCATTGGCGATCTGCAACTGCTCGGTCGACAACGTTATGCCGGTGACGTCAGCACCTGCGATCTCGGCGAGATAGAGCCCAAGTCCGCCCCAGCCCGAACCGATGTCGAGGACGCGCTGGCCGCTCTTGACGAGCAGCTTTGCGGCGACGTGCCGTTTCTTGGCAAGCTGTGCATCGTCGAGCGTGCTCTCCGGCGTCTCGAAATAGGCGCAGCTATATTGCTTGTCGGCGTCGAGGAAGAGCGAATAGAGCCTCGCATCGAGATCGTAATGATGTGCGACGTTGCGGCGGGATCGCGGGCGCGGATTGAACTGCTTCAGGTG
Organism: Bradyrhizobium sp. 23; assembly: GCF_023073295.1. Lineage (NCBI taxonomy): Bacteria > Pseudomonadati > Pseudomonadota > Alphaproteobacteria > Hyphomicrobiales > Nitrobacteraceae > Bradyrhizobium > Bradyrhizobium sp. 23. Next base: position 102,530 of record NZ_JADPJF010000158.1, read on the forward strand.
CCGCACCAGATAGCGCAGGTGCCACCAGGGTTTTGCCCAGTGCGGCAACAGGTCGGGTTGACCGAGCAGGATCGCGAGAGCATCAGCTATGGTGCCATGCTCGACAATGAACTCGCCGTCCATATAGGCCTCGCCAAGCCCGAGCTCGGGATTGACGAGGATCTTCCGCTCTGCGTCCCCGGTGACGAAGCGGACTGCGACCGGTTCGCCCGAGCCGTCGCCGACGGTGAACTTCGAGCCCTTCGCCGTGGTCACCGTCATCGACCCGCGGCGGATGAATTGAGACAGGAATTGACGCAACAATCGGTCCATCCGCACCCATCCTCTCGAGCGAACCCGAAGAGATGCGACTAACCCGGCCTTTCACACCCTACGCCCGGGCATCTCAGCGGTTCCTATGCGCTTGCATCTAGATCTAGGGAGGTGTCCCGGGCCCGCTATTGCGCTGTGCTCAAAGCGGATATTCCAAAACCGCTTAATCACATCCTTGCGCGCGGTGCCTGCTTCCATTCGCGGCTCAATCGGATAAAAGGTGACCCGCCGCGGCGCCGCCTGCCGGCTGCACCTCTCGGAATTCAATGGAGATGATGGGAATGTCGAGCCGAGCGCTCAGCCTCGCGACGATCTTGCTTCTGATCGGCTTCGGCGCGACCGATACCGTTCTCGCGCAGGCGACGAACCTCGAGGCCGGCAAGGCCCCATCCCAGCTTTTCGCGCAGACCTGTAATGCATGTCACAAGAGCCCGCGCGGCCTTTTGAAAACAGTGGCGCCGGGCTCCTTGCCGGGCTTCCTGCGCCAGCATTACACGACCAGCCCCGACATGGCCGGCGTGCTTGCCTCCTACCTCGTCTCCAACGGGGCCACCGACACCCGCTACCAGGCGAAGGACGGCCATAAGGACGGCAAGGACAAGAAGGACGGCGCCAAGGATAAGGACAAGGAAGCCAATACCAATCCCGCGCAGTCTCCTGAACATCAGGGCCGCCGGCAACGTTCCCAGGAGTCCGCCAAGCCGGAAGGCGAGGGTGCCGCTCCCGCGGCCGAGGGCGCGCGTCAGAAGCGCGCCGCGCGGCCGGCCGAAGAAGGAACGAAGGAAGGTGCGAAGCCCGAGGGCCAGGCTGTCCCCGAAGGGCGCAAGGCCAAGCGTCTCGGCAAGCGCGGCAAGCCGGGAAGTGATGAGGCGCCGAAGGTCGATGCCGCGGCGCCGACGGCAGACGACAAGAAGAGCGAGCCGAAGGTCGAGTCCAAGCCTGAGACAAAGCCCGAGACTGCGAAGGTGGATTCCGGCGAAGCTAAATCCGAAGGCAGCAAACCCGAAGGCAGCAAGCCGTCCGACAAGCCCGCCGAGGCCAAGCCGGAAAGCGCCAAGGTGGAGCCGCGCGGCAGCGAAGCTCCGGCGTTGCGGCCCGATCCGGTGCCGCAGGTGACGCCGGCCGCACCGTCCGCCGCGAAGCCCCCCGAGCCAGCTGCGCCAAAGGCGGCGGAAGAGGCTGCTCCCAAGCCCGCCGCGAGCGCCGAACCGCCAGCGAAGTCGCAGGAACCGGCGCCGCCCGCGACCGCTGCGACTCCACCGGCGCCAGCCGAATCGTCCGGTCCGCCGACGCCGCCGATTTCGCGATAGGCGACCACATTTTTA
>NZ_JADPJF010000158.1:104240-116723 GCF_023073295.1 Bradyrhizobium sp. 23
GACATGCGAAGGCCGCGCTCTCGCGCGGCCTTCGTCGTTTTGGCTACAAGCTCAATCTGCTGTCGCCCGCGGTCGGCGAGAAGCGGATCTGCCGGGCGAGGGTGATCAAGTCGGGCCGTCAGGTCTCCGTCGCCGCAGCCGGCGTTTTCTGCGTCAGCGCCGGGGTCGAGACCATACGGCGACGGCGCTCGCGTCGATCGCGATGCTGAGCGAGGATTGTGCCGCCACAACGAAAAACCCGGCCGCCTGAGGCGACCGGGCTTCGAAAGCCTGCGCGAACGCGAGGCTTACTTCTCGGTCTCTTCCGCGGCCGGCGCCGGCTCGGCGTCGTCCTGCAGGGCTTCCGGGTCGAAGAACTCGCCGGCGGCTGCGATCGCTTCGGCCGCAGCATCCCGGTCTTCGTTCCGGCTCGAGATGTCCTCGCCGCGGTTGATGCGCTCGGCCTCGTCCTGGCTGCGCGCCACGGTGACACTGATCTCGACCTCGACCTCGGGGTGGATGGCGACCGTGATGGTGTGCTTGCCGATGGTCTTGATCGGCGCATCGAGCTGAACCTGCGGGCGGGACAGCGAAACGCCGTCGGCTTCGAACGCCACGACGATGTCGCGCACGTTGACCGAGCCGAACAGTTGACCGGCTTCCGAAGCTTGACGGATCACGATGATGTTCTTGCCCTGGATCTTCTCGGCGACCTTGGACGCCTCGCCCTTGGACTCAAGGTTGCGAGCCTCGAGCTCGGCCTTCATGCCGTCGTACTTGGCACGGTTGTCGGCGGTGGCGCGCAGCGCCTTGCCGCGCTTGAGCAGGAAATTGCGGGCATAGCCGTCGCGAACCTTCACGACTTCGCCCATGTGACCGAGCTTGTTGACGCGTTCCAGCAAAATGACTTCCATATTCGTTCTCCTTTGATGTGTTGAGTGAGGTGGAATTTCGAACTTGAACTTTCGGACTTGAACTCAAGAGGTCGGCAGCGGCGGTGGCTGGCGCGTGCGAAGGAAGCGTTCGCGGAGGCCGAACACGGCATCGGCGAGGCCGAGGATCACCATCGCGATGACGGGCCATCCGAACACGACGACGACGGCGTAGGTCGAGCCGAGCCAGAAGGTGCGGCTCTTCAGCGCCAGCGTCAGCGTATGCAGCACGGCAAAGCCGGTCAGCGCGTACCCCATCATCAGCGCAGCCGTCGCGATTTGCGCCGCGATCGCAAGCAGTCCGCCGGTGAAGCAGAAGGCGAGCGCGACGCAGAGCGCCACGAGCGTCATCGGCGGCAGCTCCGCGGTCATCAGGTCCGGCAAGGGGCGCCGCAACCGGCCCGACGTCGCCGTCACCTTGGTGCTGAGCCAGAGGTTGAGGGTCAGCGTCATCATCGCAACGATGGTGGCACCCGCCGGCAAGATACGCACCAGTGCGCCGACGAATTGGTCGGTCTCGCCGGAGCTCTGCGGGTCGGCGGCGCGGAGGAGGCGCATCAAGCCACGGCGCAGCGTGCCGGTGATGGTCTCCGCGTCGGTGCCGATCGTGAGCAGCGCGGCGATCGTGGTCAGTGTGGCGAAGCCCGCGATCCACAGCAGGATACGGCCGACCGGATACCACTCCAGCGCAGGCTCGGTGGGCGGCTCGGCGGCGGGCTCCGGCGCGGCGGCTCCGACCGGCCGGCTGAGCAGGACGAGATGGCCGAGCCACCAGGCCGGCAATGCGACGGTGAGGGCGAAGGCGATGCAATAGGGCAGGCCGAACAGGGCGCCGAGGCCAAGCGCGGCGGCGATGCCGCCGAGGCTCGCGCAAAGCGGTCCCCAGCCGATCGAAGCGACCATCAGCGGCAGCGGTGCGAGATAGAACAGGACGAGCGAGATCAGCGCGCCCGAAATGATCGAGGCGAACATCAGGGCCGACGCAGCGCCGGCGATCAGAGCTATCAGTCCAAAGGCCATCATCAGCTGTCCCGCTCCCTTCGAGCGGTTAGAGGCATCTCGCCCCAACCATCGGCGACCGGACGACCCGGAAGCCTTATGAGAAACTAGGTCGTACGGCCCGGCGGCGATGTCGCCGCCGGGCCGAATTCGTCTTAGCGAATGACGTAGGGCAACAGGCCCAGGAACCGCGCGCGCTTGATGGCGCGGGCAAGCTCACGCTGCTTCTTCGCGGACACCGCGGTGATGCGGCTCGGCACGATCTTGCCGCGCTCGGAGACGTAACGCATCAGCAGCTTGGAGTCCTTGTAGTCGATCTTCGGAGCATTCGCGCCCGTGAACGGGCAGCTCTTGCGGCGACGGAAAAACGGGCGGCGTGCACCAGCTTCAGCCATTGTTCTTACTCCCCATCCGTCGTGGTGGTGGTGGTGGTTTCAGCGTCTTCACGCGGACGGCGCGGACCGCGGTCACCGCGGAAGCCGCCGCCTTCACGATCGCCACCACGGAAACCACCCTCGCGGTCGCCACGGAAGCCACCGCCTTCGCGATCGCCACGGAAGCCGCCGCCACGGTCGTCACGCTCGCGGTCACGGTCGGCCTTGCGCATCATCGCGGACGGGCCTTCCTCGAGCTCCTCGACGCGGACGCTGAGATAGCGGATCACGTCTTCGCTGATGCGCTCCTGGCGCTCGATCTCGGCGATCGCCGCGGACGGCGCGTCGATGTTGAGCAGCACGAAATGCGCCTTGCGGTTCTTGTTCATGCGGTAGGTGAGGGAGCGTACGCCCCAATTCTCGGTCTTGGTGACCTTGCCGCCGAGACCTTCGACGATGCCGGTCATCTGCGCAGTCAGCTCTTCGACCTGCTGCGTGCTCGCGTCTTGGCGCGCGAGAAAAACATGCTCATAGAGAGCCATGGAAGTCCTTTCCTCATGTTGGCGCATCGCCCGGCGTCAAGCCCTTAAGAGGCCTTCGGAAAGGACTCTGGGATTAAGCTCAGAAGGCGGAAACACGGGACGACGGGCCGACTGGCCCTGCCACACCAAAATCACGAATGATTTGCTGAGACCGTCCGTTCAGCTCCCGGCCGGGGTCTGCGGATGGGCGCCTTATACGGATTTCGGCTGACTTGGCAAGGTTGCAGGCGCCGTTTCGGCGCGGGGATCGCAATGCGGGCGGCCGGATCCGCCGCCGACCATCATACCGGCTTGATTTATTTGTTTGTATATCATACAAATAAATCAACCGGAGCGAACTCCAATGGCAGAAAAGCCGGCCCACGAGCCCCTCAAGGAGGCAGGCGATCCCAAACACGCCGCCCGCGCCACGCGGTCGGCCGGCCGCAAAATGCGCTCGCTGCTGCTTGATGCCGCGAGCCCGCTGTTTCGGGAGCGGGGGCTGTCGGGTACGGCGATCACCGACATCGCGGCCGCTGCGAACGCGTTCCCGAGCCAGATCACCTATTATTTCCGTACCAAGGAGGCGCTGTTCGTCGAATGCGCCTGCCGCGAGCTGCTGTATCTGGCGCGGGCGACCGAGCAGGCGGCGCTGAAGGCGCGCGCGCCGCGGGATTATACCCACGCGCTGGCCGAGACCGTGACGACGAGCGATTCGGTGGCCTTCTTCGCCGAGGCGCTGACGCTGACGCGGCGGCGCCAGGATCTCGCGCCGCTGGTCGAGCGCACCATCGAGCGCCTGCACAGTGAAGGTGCGCGGGCCTATGCGAGCCAGGTCGCGCGGCACGGCTGGCGCTCCCTGCGCGCGCCCGACGAGAGTTCGCGGCGGTTCTGGGCCGTCGCCATCGGCGTCATCCTTGAGGGCTACGCCATGGGCCGTTCGCCCGAGGCGCTGTGCGCCGAGATGCTGCGCGTGCTGGGCGAACAGGCGAAATCCTCTGATGACACTGCGCGGCTGCGCCTCGTCGACGCGCGCGACGCATCGAGCAATTCGAATGAGGAGGATTAGGCCATGACTGCGCTTCGCATGCGTGCCCGCGATTTCCTGACCGACGAGCAACTTGCCGACGTGCGCCGGCGCGTGACCTGGAAAGGCGTCGCGCTGATCGCGCACGCCTGGGCGCTCATCATCGCGGCAATCGCCTTGGTCGCGTGGTGGCCCAATCCGATCACTTATGTGCTCGCCGTTGCCATCATCGGCTCGCGCCAGCTCGGGCTCGCGATCCTCATGCATGACGGCGCGCATGGCTGCCTGTCCCCCGACGAGAAGACCAATCTGACCCTAAGCCAGTGGTTCTGCGCCTATCCTCTGTTTGCGGAGACGCGCAGCTATCGGCGCTATCACCTTCAGCACCATGCGCGCACCCAGCAGGAGGACGATCCCGATCTCGTGCTGTCGGCGCCGTTTCCGATCACGAAGCTGAGCTATCGCCGCAAGTTCATTCGCGACCTCACCGGGCAGACCGGCTACCAGCAGCGCAAGGCGCAATTGCTCAACGCGCTCGGGCCGAAGGACTGGCCATCGCGGCAGCGCGCGGCGCATTTGTGGGAGAAGCTTGGCCCGCAATGTCTGGTCAATGGCGCGATGTTCGCAGCGCTCACGGCGGCCGGCGTGTGGTGGGCCTATCCGCTGCTATGGCTGGTGCCGCTCCTGACCTGGATGATGGTCATCACCCGCATCCGCAACATCGCAGAGCACGCGGTCGTACCTGACAGCAACGATCCCCTGCGCAATACCCGCACCACCTATGCCAATTTCCTCGAGCGCTTGTTCATCGCGCCGTACTACGTGAACTACCACCTCGAACATCATCTCCTGTTCTACGTGCCCTGCTACAATCTGCCGAAGGTGCACCGCTTGCTGAGTGAGAGCCGGCATGCGGGCCGGATGGAGGTGCAACCGAGTTACGCCGCCGTGCTGCGGCTTGCGACCGCGAAGCCGAACCGCGATGACCGGCCGGGGCAATTGGTCAACAGCGCGCGCCGTGCGCAGGCGGGGTCCGAGGTCGATGCCAACCAGACGGCTGGCGGATTCTAGGAACCCGTCACTCCGGTTGAAGGCTGCCAGTCGAAGGCTGATCGAAGTTCCCATCTTGGCTTGACATTCCGGCCCCGGACAGTGTCTACGGCCCCCTTTGGAGCTTGATCCGGAACCATGGCCTAAGGCCGCGAGTCATCGGCTGCCGGTTCTCGCAGGGATCACGCCCGACAAGCAGGGAGCGCCGATGACGGCAGCATTCACATTTCCGGGGCAGGGTTCCCAGGCGGTCGGCATGGGCAAGGCCCTGGCCGATGCCTTTCCGGTGGCGCGCGCCGTGTTCGACGAGGTCGATGCCGCGCTGGGGGAGAAGCTGACGGCGACCATCTGGGATGGTCCGGCTGAAACCCTCCAGCTCACCCAAAACGCCCAGCCGGCCCTGATGGCGGTGTCTATCGCCACCCTGCGGGTGCTGGAGGCCGAAGCCGGGTTTTCCGTGCGGCGGGATGCGGCCTTCGTCGCCGGCCACTCGCTCGGCGAATATTCGGCGCTGGCCGCGGCCGACAGCCTGACGATTTCCGAGACGGCGCGGCTGCTTCGCATCCGCGGTCTCGCAATGCAAAAAGCTGTGCCGGTCGGCGTCGGTGCGATGGCCGCTCTGCTCGGCCTCGACTACGAGGCCGCCGTGGCGGTGGCGGAGGAGGCCGCTCAGGGAGAGGTCTGCCAAGCCGCCAACGACAATGGCGGCGGGCAAGTGGTCGTCTCCGGCGACAAGGCTGCGGTCGATCGCGCCGTCGAGATCGCCAAAACCAAGGGCGCTAAGCGAGCAATGCTGCTGCCGGTGTCCGCACCGTTCCATTGCAAACTGATGCAGCCGGCTGCCGACGCAATGGCGGAGGCGCTGGCCGGGGTCACGATCAAGGCGCCGGCCGCCCCGCTGGTGTCGAATGTGCTGGCGAGCGCGATCACCGATCCCGACGAGATCCGCCGGCGCCTGGTCGAGCAGGTCACCGGCACTGTGCGGTGGCGCGAGTCGGTTGCCTATATGGCGGGGCAGGGCGTCACCCGTTTCTTTGAGATCGGTGCCGGCAAGGTGCTGACGGGCCTGGTCAAGCGTATCGCAGACGGTGCCGTCGGCGTTGCGGTCGGCGGTCCCAACGACATTGCTGCTGCCAAAGATGCATTGGCTGCTGCCAAGCAGGCCTGAAGCGCGATAATTCGTCGTCGCGCGCGAGTTCTACAGTTGACGCACGACCCTTTCGGAAAACCGCTGCGCGCGTTTCCGGATCGTGCCTTGGAGGAGTTATCGATGTTCGATCTGACTGGCAAAAAGGCGCTCGTCACCGGCGCAACCGGCGGCATCGGCGGCGCGATCGCGCAGGCGCTGCACGCGCAGGGCGCCACCGTCGCGATATCGGGGACGCGCAAGGAAGTGCTGGATGAGCTTGCAGGCAAGCTCGGCGAGCGCACCCATGTGCTGCCCTGCAATCTCTCCAAAGTCGAGGAGGTCGAAGCGCTGGTGCCCGGTGCGGAGGCGGCGATGGGACAGGTCGACATCCTCGTCGCCAATGCCGGCATCACGCGCGACAATCTCTTCGTGCAGCTCCGTGACGAGGACTGGGAGGAGGTCATCAACATCAATTTGACCTCGACCTTCCGGCTTGCCCGCGCCGCAACCAAATTGATGATGCGCAAGCGCTTCGGCCGCATCATCGCCATCACTTCGGTGGTCGGCGTCACCGGCAACCCGGGGCAGGGCAATTATACTGCGTCGAAGGCAGGCCTGATCGGGATGATCAAGACGCTGGGTGCCGAATACGCCAAGCGCGGCGTCACCGCGAACTGCATCGCTCCCGGCTTCATCAAGACCCCGATGACCGATGCGCTCAACGACAAGCAGCGCGAAACGATTCTGACCAAGGTTCCGGCCAATCGCCTGGGGACGCCAGAGGACATCGCGGCGGCCGCCGTCTACCTGAGTTCGAACGAAGCGGCCTATGTCACCGGCCAAACCATCCACGTCAACGGCGGCATGGCCATGATCTGACGCCTCATGCCGCACCGCCCCTTGGGCAGCCGAATGCGGCAAACGGCCGTTTCCGGAGCGAAATGAGGCTTGTAGTCAACGCAATTGAAGTATGATAACCGGACCTTCAACGGATGGGCAAAGAACGCCATTGCAGGTTTTTGAAACCCTGTATATTGGCGATGCGGAGCCTTGGCCGTCATTCGCCGGGCCTGCATCGGTTAGGATGGGGCCAGATCAAAGTTCGTAAGCGAAGGCAGTCAACGACCACGACGGCTCGTATCGTCCCGGGGGGTCGGGTCTACAGGGAACAACACGAGGTTATGCAATGAGTGAGATTGGCGAGCGGGTTAAGAAGATCGTGGTCGAACACCTTGGTGTTGAACCCGAGAAGGTTGTCGACGCTGCGAGCTTCATCGACGACCTCGGCGCCGACAGTCTGGACACCGTCGAGCTGGTGATGGCGTTCGAAGAGGAATTCGGTTGCGAGATTCCGGACGATGCCGCGGAAACGATTCTCACCGTCGGCGACGCCACCAAGTTTCTCGAGAAGAACGCGAAGAGCTAACGCTCTTCATTTTCGCGGGGACAACATTGAAACCGGACGGACCGCCCAACAGCGGTCAGCCGGTTTCTTGTTATTGGCCGTGAATCTTTCGATGCGGAGTTTTCGGACATGAGGCGGGTTGTCGTTACGGGTCTTGGCATGGTTTCGCCACTCGGCTGCGGAGTCGAGCCGACCTGGAAGCGCATCCTCGACGGCGAAAGCGGCGCACGCAAAATCGAGAGCTTCGATGTCTCCGATCTTCAGACCAAGATCGGCTGCACGGTCGTGCGCGGCGACGGCACCAACGACACTTTCAATCCCGACATCTGGATGGAGCCGAAGGACCAGCGCAAGGTCGACGACTTCATCATCTTCGGCATGGCCGCAGCCGGCCAGGCGCTCGACGATGCCAACTGGCATCCCGAGACCGAAGAGGATAAATGCGCCACCGGCACCATGATTGGATCCGGCATCGGCGGCCTCAACGGTATCGCCGAGACTGCGGTCCTGCTGAAGGAACGCGGGCCGCGCCGGGTCTCGCCGTTCTTCATTCCGGGCCGCCTGATCAATCTCGCCTCCGGTTATGTCTCGATCAAGCATGGGCTGAAGGGGCCGAACCATTCGGTGGTCACGGCCTGCTCGACCGGCGCTCACGCGGTCGGCGATGCCGCCCGCCTGATCGCGCTCGGCGATGCCGACGTCATGGTTGCGGGCGGCGCGGAATCGCCGATCGGCCGCATCGGCATTGCCGGCTTCAACGCCGCGCGTGCACTCTCGACAGCCTTCAACGAAACGCCTGAGAAGGCCTCGCGTCCCTACGACAAGGACCGGGACGGCTTCGTGATGGGCGAGGGCGCCGGCGTTCTGGTCCTGGAAGAGCTCGAACACGCCGAGCGCCGCGGCGCGAAGATCTATGCCGAGGTGATCGGCTACGGTCTCTCGGGCGATGCCTACCACATCACCTCGCCGTCACCCGACGGCGACGGTGGCTTCCGCAGCATGGCGGCAGCGCTCAAGCGCGCCGGCCTCACCGCGTCCGATCTCGACTACATCAATGCGCACGGCACCTCGACACCGCTCGGTGACGAGATCGAGCTCGGTGCGGTCGAACGTCTGCTCGGCAATGCCGCTTCCAAGGTCGCGATGTCCTCGACCAAATCGTCGACCGGTCACCTTCTGGGTGCGGCTGGCGCGATCGAGGCGATCTTCGCCATTCTCGCGATTCGCGATAATGTCGTGCCACCGACCATCAACTTGGACAATCCATCGGTCGAGACTGCGATCGATCTCGTGCCGCACAAGGCGAAGAAGCGCGAGGTCAACGTCGCGTTGTCGAATTCTTTCGGTTTTGGCGGTACCAACGCGTCGGTGATCTTCCGGCGTCCGGTCCAATAGTTTGTGTTTGCGACGAATCCACCGTTTTGCCGTATTCGGCGATAGTCATACAAGTGGGCGCGTGTACTTGGCCAGACAAGCGATTGTCGGGTCGCATTTGAACCGGCAGGATTCAGGTTGCTTCGATGAGTGAAAGGCCGCCCATTTCGCCCCGGAGCCCGCGGGCAGCGCTCGAGCCCGAGCAGGTCCCGCCGCCGCCGAAGCGATCGGACCGCGCGCGCAATCCGTTCGTGATCGTCGGCAACGCCATCATCACCCTGCTGCTGATTGCAATGATCGGTGCGGGCGGCGTGTACTATTACGGCCGGCAGGTGCTCGAGGCGCCGGGACCGCTGAAGGAAGACAAGATCGTCAACATCCCGCAGCGCGCCGGCAAGCGCGACATCGCCGAGACGCTGAACCGGGAAGGCGTGACCGACGTCAATCCGTGGGCGTTCATTGCCAGCGTCGCTGCGTTGAAGGCGAGCTCGGACCTCAAGCCCGGTGAATACTCGTTCCAGAAGAACGCGTCCTTGCGCGACGTCATTGCCACAATCGTCGAGGGCAAGGTGGTGCAGCATGCCGTGACGATTCCGGAGGGCCTCACCTCCGAGCAGATCGTGGCGCGCCTGTCCGACAACGACATCTTCACCGGCAGCGTGCGTGAGCTGCCGCGCGAAGGCACGCTGCTGCCCGAGACCTACAAGTTCCCGCGCGGCACCCCGCGCGATCAGGTGATCCAGCGCATGCAGCAGGCGCACAAGCGCGTGCTGACCGAGATCTGGGAGCGCCGCAATCAGGACATTCCGGTCAAGAGTCCGGAGCAACTGGTGACGCTGGCCTCGATCGTCGAGAAAGAGACCGGCAAGCCTGACGAGCGCAGCCGTGTCGCCGCGGTGTTCGTCAATCGCCTGAAGCAGAGGATCAAGCTGCAGTCCGATCCCACGATCATCTATGGCCTCGTCGGCGGCAAGGGCACGCTCGGCCGTCCGATCAAGCGCAGCGAGATCACGCAGCCTTCGCCCTACAACACCTATGTCATCGAGGGCCTGCCGCCGGGCCCGATCTCCAACCCCGGCCGCGCCTCGCTCGAGGCTGCCGCCAACCCGGCCCGTACCCGCGACCTCTATTTCGTCGCGGATGGTACCGGCGGGCATTCCTTTACCGAGACCTACGACGCGCACCAGAAGAACGTCGCCAAGCTGCGCGCCATGGAAAAGCAGATCCAGAACGACACGGTCGAGCCGGCCGAGGACGCGCAGCCGCCGGCCGGCGCCGCGCCCGGCGCCGCCGATACGCCGACGGCGACGACGCCGGCACGCCCCAACCAGCAGAAGAAGCCGCCGGCCGCTCGCCCCGCGGGTCCGCCGCCGGCCCGACAAGGCGCGGTGCAGGCCTCGCCCCCGGTGGTGCAGCGCTAGGCCTGCGCGTAGACCTGCCCCGCGGGACTTTGCGGATTACATTTTCCTGCAAAATAGTCTTAAGATTCGCGTGGCTTGATGGCCGCGCGAATCCCGTGCTTCTGGAGAAATTGACCTGATGGCGTTGTCGTCCATGACCGGCTTTGCCCGAAGCCACGGCGCGAGCGGGCCGTATACGTTCGAATGGGAATTGAAGTCGGTCAATGCCAAGGGCTTTGACTTGCGGGTGCGGCTGCCGCAGGGATTCGACGAGCTTGAGGCTCATGCCAAGAAGCGCGCCGCCGAGCTGCTCTCACGAGGCACCGTCTACGCCAATCTGACCGTCAAGCGGGCCAATGCAGCCACCAGCGTCCGCGTCAACGAGGACGTGCTCAACGCCGTCCTCAAGGCCGCCGCCGTGATCGCCGGCAAGGTCGATGCGGTCGCGCCGAGCGTCGACGGGCTTTTGGCCATCAAGGGGGTCATTGAGGTCGCCGAGCCCGAGGGCGACGAGGAGGAGGACAAGGCCGCGCGCGCCGCCGCCGCGGATGCCTTCGACAAGGCGCTCGCCGAACTCGTCGAGATGCGCAAGCGTGAGGGGACCTCGCTCGGGCAGATCCTGATCCAGCGCGTCGACGAGGTCGAGCAGCTGGCGAAGAAGGCGGAGGCCGCGCCCGGTCGCAAGCCCGAGGCGGTCAAGGCCAGGCTCGCCGAGCAGATCGCGAGCCTCCTCGACACCTCCGACCGTTTTGATTCCGACCGCCTGATGCAGGAAGCGATCCTGATTGCGACCAGGGCCGACATCCGCGAGGAGCTCGATCGGATCGCCTCGCACATCGCGCAGGCGCGCGAGCTGATCGGCAAGGGCGGCCCGGTCGGGCGCAAACTCGACTTCCTGGCGCAGGAGTTTCACCGCGAAGTCAACACCTGCTGCTCGAAGTCGAACGACATCGAGCTGACCAATACGGGGCTCGCCATGAAGAACGTGGTCGAGCAGTTCCGCGAGCAGGTCCAGAATCTGGAGTGATCGATGACGATTGGCGGTCACGGAACTGATGGTGTCGAGCGGCGCGGATTGATGTTCGTGCTGTCCTCGCCGTCGGGCGCGGGCAAGACGACGCTGTCGCGCATGTTGATCGACCGTATGCCCGGCCTTCGAATGTCGGTGTCGGCGACCACGCGGGCGATGCGGCCGGGCGAGGTCGACGGCAGGGATTATTCGTTCGTCGACAAGGCTACCTTCGGCGCGATGGTGAAAGCCGACCAGCTGCTGGAATGGGCGACCGTGTTCGACAACAGTTACGGCACGCCGCGTGCGCCGGTCGAGGCGGCGCTGTCAGCCGGGCAGGACGTGCTGTTCGACATCGACTGGCAGGGCACGCAGCAGCTCCGAGAGAAGGCGCGCGCCGACGTCGTCAGCGTGTTCATCCTGCCGCCCTCGGCTGCCGATCTCGAGAAGCGGCTGCATTCGCGCGCGCAGGATTCCGACGAGGTGATCCGCAAGCGCATGAGCCGCGCCAGCCACGAGATGAGCCACTGGGCCGAGTACGACTACATCGTCATCAACCACGACGTTGACGAGGCCTTCGCCGAGGTGCAGTCGATCCTGAAGGCCGAACGCCTCAAGCGCGAGCGGCAGACCGGCCTCGTGGGCTTCGTGCGAGGTCTGCAAGGTCAACTTCAAGGCTAGTAGGCTGCGTCAGCCGCGGCCCGTCCTTCGCCAACCGTTCCAGCATCGTCGTGATCACGTCGATGTCGATGGCGTTCTCGACTCCCGCGTCGTCATGGCCGGCCGGCTCTTCGTCATTCACGTCGTTGGCCGCGAGCTGCGGTGCGGCCTCGATCTGGAGTTCTCCGTTGAAGATATCGGCCTCGTCGAGCTCTGCGGCCTCGACGTGGACCTGGTCTTGCGCTTGCGGGGCGAGCTCGTCGATCACATCGATCTCGCGATCGATCGCGGCGAGCTGCGCGGTCTTGAGCTGGGTTGACTGCGGACGCAGGGCATCGAAATCCACCGGGCGGGGCTGCCAAGCGTGCGGCGCGCCGGCGGGCGCAGCGTTGAGCCAGGGTGCACGGCCATCGTCGTGATCGTGCGGCTCAAAATTGTCCCAGTTGACGCGGCGCTGGTCGGCGGCCTGGACGCGCATGCGTCCACCGGCGAAGCGGTAGATGACGCTGGCGAGGATGCCGGCAAGCGCCAGCGCGCCGCCGATCACGAGCAGCAGCATCTGGAGCGAGCCGGTCTGCTTGTCGGCGGTGCTGTCTGCTGCGGCCAGAGCCATCGGAGCAGGGG